>NZ_CP107871.1:6277500-6609522 GCF_041432505.1 Streptomyces virginiae | reverse complement strand
GCCTACGCCGAACGCCCCCACGCGCAGCAGTGCACACCCGCACCTGGAGGAGAGCCAACGTGCCTCGTACCGTCAGGGACGTCGTCTTCGTCGACGGCGTCCGCACCCCGTTCGGCAAGGCGGGCCCGAAGGGCATCTACCACGAGACCCGCGCCGACGACCTCGTCGTGAAGGCGATCCGGGAGCTGCTGCGCCGCAACCCGGACCTGGACCCCAAGAAGATCGACGAGGTCGCCATCGCCGCGACCACGCAGATCGGTGACCAGGGCCTGACGCTGGGCCGTACCGCCGGCATTCTCGCGGGCCTCCCGCAGTCCGTCCCGGGCTACTCCATCGACCGCATGTGCGCCGGCGCGCTGACCGCCGTGACCGCCGTCGCGGGCGGTGTGGCCTTCGGTGCCTACGACGTCGCCCTCGCCGGCGGTGTCGAGCACATGGGCCGTCACCCCATGGGTGAGGGCGTGGACCCGAACCCGCGCTTCGTCTCCGAGAAGCTGGTCGACGAGTCCGCCCTGTTCATGGGCATGACCGCCGAGAACCTGCACGACCGGTACCCGACGATCACCAAGCTCCGCGCCGACGAGTACGCCGTGCGCTCGCAGGAGAAGGCCGCCAAGGCGTACGCCGACGGCAAGATCCAGCAGGACCTGGTCCCGATCTCGGTGCGCAACACCAACGAGGCGGCCGGTGAGACGGGCTGGGGCCTGGTCACCACCGACGAGCCGATGCGCCCGGGCACCACGCTGGAGAACCTGGCCGGCCTGAAGACCCCGTTCCGTACGCACGGCCGGGTCACCGCGGGCAACGCCGCCGGTCTCAACGACGGTGCCACCGCCGCGATCATCGCGTCCGAGGACTTCGCCCGGGAGAACAACCTCCCGGTCAAGATGCGTCTGGTCTCGTACTCCTTCGCGGGTGTCGAGCCCGAGGTCATGGGCTACGGCCCGATCCCGGCCACCGAGAAGGCCCTGGCCCAGGCCGGCCTGACGATCGACGACATCGGTCTCTTCGAGGTCAACGAGGCCTTCGCGGTCCAGGTCCTCGCGTTCCTGGAGCACTACGGCATCGCCGATGACGACGCCCGCGTGAACCAGTACGGCGGCGCCATCGCCTTCGGTCACCCGCTCGCCTCCTCCGGCGTGCGCCTGATGACGCAGCTGGCCCGTCAGTTCGAGGAGCAGCCGCACGTCCGCTACGGCCTGACCACCATGTGCGTCGGCTTCGGCATGGGCGCGACCGTCATCTGGGAGAACCCGAACTTCAACGCCGAGGGAGACTCCAAGTGAGCACCACCGCTGAGCTCCTGAAGGGCGCGGCCGAGCTGTTCCCGGACGAGGTCGTCACGTCCGCGCACGTCCGTCACCTGGACCTGCCGTTCGGCGCCGGGCGCTTCGCCCTCATCACGCTGGACAACGGCTTCGACCACACCAAGCCGACCACCTTCGGCCCGCAGTCCCTCGCCAACCTGAACGCGGCGATCGACCAGGTCGAGCAGGAGGCCCTCGCGGGCTCCATCGTCGGCGCGGGCATCACCGGCAAGCCGTTCATCTTCGCGGTCGGCGCCGACCTCAAGGGCGTCGAGCTGCTGAAGAAGCACGACGAGGCGCTCGCCATCGGCAAGGGCGGCCACGACGTCTTCAAGCGCCTCTCGGCGCTGGCGGTCCCGACCTTCGCGTACTACAACGGCGCGGCCATGGGCGGCGGTGTCGAGGTCGGTCTGCACTGCACCTACCGCACCGTCTCGAAGGCCATCCCGGCCTTCTCGCTCCCCGAGGTCTTCCTCGGCCTGGTTCCCGGCTGGGGCGGCTGCGCCATCCTGCCGAACCTGATCGGCGCCGAGCGCGCGGTCTCGGTCATCATCGAGAACTCGCTCAACCAGAACAAGCAGCTGCGCGGCAAGCAGGTCTTCGACCTGGGCATCGCGGACGCGCTGTTCGAGGGCGCGGACTTCCTGGAGCAGTCGCTCCTGTGGACCGCGAACGTCCTGAACGGCACCACCGAGGTCGTCCGCGACGAGATCGACCGCGGCGAGGCCTGGGACGCGGCCGTCGCCAAGGGCCGCTTCTTCGCGGACTCCAAGGTGCACGGCGCCGCTCCTGCCGCCTACCGCGCGCTGGACATCATCGCCGCCGCCAAGTCGGGCGACCTGCAGGCCGGCTTCGACGCCGAGGACACGGCCCTGGCCGACCTCATCATGGGCGGCGAGCTGCGCTCGGGCATCTACGCCTTCAACCTGGTGCAGAAGCGCGCCAAGCGCCCGGCCGGTGCCCCGGACAAGTCCCTGGCCCGTCCGGTCACCAAGGTCGGCGTCGTCGGCGCGGGCCTGATGGCCTCGCAGCTGGCGCTGCTTTTCCTGCGCCGCCTGGAGGTGCCGGTGGTCCTCACCGACATCGACCAGGAGCGCGTGGACAAGGGTGTCGGCTACGTCCACGCCGAGATCCAGAAGCTGCTCGGCAAGGGCCGCATCAACCAGGACAAGGCCAACCGCCTGACCGCCCTGGTGACCGGTGTCCTGGACAAGGCCGAGGGCTTCGCGGACGCGGACTTCATCATCGAGGCCGTGTTCGAGGAGATGTCCGTCAAGCAGAAGGTGTTCGCGGAGGTCGAGGCGGTCGCCCCGGCGCACGCGATCCTCGCCACCAACACCTCCTCGCTGTCGGTGTCGGAGATGGCCTCGAAGCTCCAGCACCCGGAGCGCGTGGTCGGCTTCCACTTCTTCAACCCGGTCGCGATCCTCCCGCTGCTGGAGATCGTCCGCGGTGAGCAGACCGACGACGCCTCGCTGGCCACGGCCTTCGGTGTCGCCAAGAAGCTGAAGAAGACCGCGGTCCTCACCAAGGACGCCCCGGCGTTCGTCGTGAACCGCATCCTGACCCGCTTCATGGGCGAGATCCAGAACGTCATCGACGAGGGCACCCCGGTCGTCACGGCGGAGAAGGCCATCGAGCCGCTCGGCCTGCCGATGTCCCCGCTGGTGCTCCTGGAGCTCGTGGGCCCGGCGATCGGTCTGCACGTCTCCGAGACCCTCAACCGCGCCTTCCCGGAGCGGTTCACCGTCTCCCCGAACCTCGCGGCGGTCGTCAAGGCCGGCAAGCGCGGCTTCTACGTCTACTCCGCCGAGAACGGCTTCAAGCCGGAGCTGGACCCCGAGGTCGCCGCGCTCCTGGTCCAGGGCGATGTCGTCCTGACCGAGGAGCAGGTCCGCGACCGCGTCCTGGACGCGGTGGCGCAGGAGATCGGCCTGATGCTGGAGGAGGGTGTCGTGGCCGAGGCCCAGGACATCGACCTCTGCCTCATCACGGGCGCCGGCTGGCCCTTCCACCTGGGCGGCATCACGCCGTACCTGGACCGTGAAGGCGTCTCGGAGCGCGTGAACGGCAAGAAGTTCCTCGCCCCCGGCCTCGCGAGCATCCCGGCCTAGTCCGGGTCTCCGAGGGCTGTTCCACGGCTCGGCCCGCCCCTTCCGGGGGGCGGGCCACAGCCGTTCGAATACCTGTCTAAGATTCACCCCCATGACGGAAAAGCACGCGCGGCCCAAGCGCCGCCGCCGCGTTCTGCGGATCACCCTGCTGCTGGTCGCCGTGCTGATCCTGGGCACGGCCGGGGCAGGCTGGTGGGCCTACAGCCACCTGAACTCCAACATCGACAGCGTCGACCTGGACCAGGCGATCGGCGACAACCGGCCCAAGAAGGTCGTCGCGAACGCCCAGAACATCCTGGTGCTCGGCTCCGACTCGCGGGCCGGGGCCAATGCCGATCTCGACCACGGCGATGTCAGCGGTGCCCGCTCGGACACCGCGATGCTGGTGCACATACCCGAGGGCCGGGCCAAGGCGACCGCGGTGAGCATCCCCCGCGACACCCTGATCACCCGGCCCGAGTGCAAGGACGGCAAAAACAAGACGCTGCCGTCCGCCAAGCGGGTCATGTTCAACTCGGTCTACTCGCTCGCCGGTCCGGCCTGTGTGGTCAACACCGTGGAGCAGATGTCCGGCGTCCGCGTGGACCACTTCGTCGAGGTCGACTTCGCCGGCTTCAAGGGTCTGGTGGACGCGCTGGGCGGGGTCACGGTCACCCTGGACAAGCCGATGAGCGGCGCCAAGGGCGGCCTGAAGCTGGACGCCGGCTCGCACCGGCTGAACGGCACCGACTCGCTGAAGTTCGTCCGTACCCGCTACGGCTACGGCGACGGCAGCGACCTCGGCCGCATCGGCCTGCAGCAGCAGTTCATGATGGCCATGCTGTCCGAGATCAAGAAGCAGGACGCCCTCGGCAACCCGGCGCGGCTCTACAAGCTCGCGGACGCCGGGACCAAGTCGCTGACCACCGACTCCGACCTCGCCTCGCTCACCGCGCTGTCCGACTTCGCGCAGAGCATGAAGGGCGTCGACCCGGACACCATGGAGACGATCATGCTCCCGGTCGCCTACGACAAGGTGGACCCGAACCGCGTGATCGTGGCCGAGCCGCAGGCGACCCAGCTGTGGGAGGCCCTGCGCACCGACCAGAAGGTCCCCGCCTCGGCGAAGAACTCCCCCGCCAAGGGCTGAGCCCCCGGCGGTCGTACGACGCGGCGGGCCCGTACGGGAATCACTCCCGTACGGGCCCGCCGCGTCATGTGCGGGGTACCACCGCGCTCAGAACTCCGCGTTCTGTCCGACCTTGTGCAGCCGGCTGTTGCGGTAGCCGTAGGCGAAGTAGACGATGACGCCGATGGCCATCCAGATGCCGAAGCGCAGCCAGGTCTCGGCCGGCAGGTTGAGCATCAGCCAGAAGGAGGCCGCGATCGACACGATCGGGACGAACGGCACCCACGGGGTGCGGAAGGACCGGTGCAGGTCGGGGCGGGTCTTGCGGAGGACGATCACGCCGAGCGCGACCACCACGAAGGCGAACAGGGTGCCGATGTTCACCAGTTCCGCGAGGGTCTCCAGGCTGGTGAAGCCCGCGACGATCGCGATGATCCCGCCGAGCAGCAGGGTCGCCCGGTAGGGGGTGCGGTACTTCGGGTGCGTCACGGAGAAGACCCGCGGCAGCAGTCCGTCACGGCTCATCGCGAAGAACACGCGGGTCTGGCCGAGCAGCAGGATCATGCACACGGTGATCAGGCCGACGGCCGCGCCGAGGCTGATGGCGCCCGAGAAGAACGGCTGGTTCACCGATTTGAAGGCTTCGGCGAGTGGCGCGGTCGGGGACATCTCCGAGTACTTCTGCATGCCGGTGACCACCAGGGTCACGGCGACGTAGAGCACGGTGCAGACCAGCAGCGAGCCGAGGATGCCGCGCGGCATGTCCCGCTGGGGGTTCTTGGTCTCCTCGGCCGCCGTCGCCACCACGTCGAAGCCGATGAAGGCGAAGAAGATGAGCGAGGCCGCCGTGAAGATGCCCATGACGCCGAAGTTCGTGGGCTCGTAGCCGAACATCAACTGGACCAGGGGCGAGTGCCAGCCGCTGACGCCCTCGGCCTGTGGCTGGGCCGGCGGGATGAACGGCGAGTAGTTGTCGGCCTTGATGAAGAACAGGCCCGCGACGATGACCAGCAGCACGACCGTCACCTTGATGGCGACGACGACCGCGGTGATGCGGGCCGAGAGCTTCGTCCCGACGACCAGGATCCATGTCAGTGCCAGGACCAGCAGGAACGCCAGCAGGTCGAAGTGGCCGCCGGCATCGGGGCCGGCCAGGGAGGTCGGCAGGGTCCAGCCGAGGTTGGTGTCCATGAGGTGGCGTACGTACCCGGACCAGCCGACCGCGACCACCGCCGTGCCGAGTGCGAATTCCAGCACCAGGTCCCAGCCGATGATCCAGGCGGGCAGCTCACCGATCGAGGCGTACGAGAACGTGTACGCCGATCCGGCCACCGGGACGGTGGACGCGAACTCGGCGTAGCAGAGCGCCGCGAGGGCGCAGACGATGCCCGCGGCCACGAAGGCCAGGGCGGTGGCGGGACCGGCGTTGTTCCGGGCGGCGATGCCCGTGAGGACGAAGATGCCGGTGCCGATGATGACGCCCACACCGAAGACCGTGAGGTCCCAGGCGGAAAGCGACTTCCGGAGCGCGTGTTCCGGCTCCTCCGTGTCGCGGATGGACTGCTCCACCGTCTTGGTACGGAATGGGCTGTTCAGATCCTTGCTCACCGACGCCTCCGAGAGGTGACGACGCACGAACGGGCCGGGAGGCCCACTCCTCAAGAGTGATCTCCCGGCCCGTGACGTGCAACCGCGCCTCGATCTACGAACGGCGCGCGTGGCGAGTTCCGGACTAGTCGACGGCGGCGGCCGGCTCGCTGTCGTAGCGGCCGTCCAGCTTGGCGACCAGGCCCGTGACCTGCCGGGCGATGTCCGGCGCGGTCAGGCCGATCTCGGCCATGATCTCCTTGCGGAGGGCGTGGTCGAGGAAGCGCTGCGGGATACCGAAGTCACGCAGCGGTACGTCGACACCCGCGTCCCGCAGGGCCTGCGAGACGGCGGCGCCCACACCACCGGTACGGCCGTTGTCCTCGACGGTGACGACCACCCGGTGCCGGTCCGCGAGCGGGGCCAGGGCCTCGTCCACGGGCTTGACCCAGCGGGGGTCGACCACGGTCGTGGAGATGCCCTGCTTGTCCAGCAGGTCGGCGATCTCCAGGCACATCGGGGCGAGCGCACCGACCGAGACGAGCAGTACGTCCGGACGGGTGACCTCGGCGCCCGGGGCGCGCAGGACGTCCATGCCGCCGATCCTGCCGACGGCCGGGACGGCCGGGCCGACGACGCCCTTGGAGTAGCGCACGACGGTCGGGGCGTCCTTGACCTCGACGGCCTCGCGGAGCTGGGCGCGCAGCTGCTCGGCGTCGCGGGGCGCGGCGAGCCGCAGGCCGGGGACGACCTGCAGGATGGACATGTCCCACATGCCGTTGTGGGAGGCGCCGTCGTCGCCGGTGACACCGGCGCGGTCCAGGACGAAGGTGACCCCGCACTTGTGCAGGGCCACGTCCATCAGGACCTGGTCGAAGGCGCGGTTGAGGAAGGTCGCGTACACCGCGAAGACCGGGTGGACCCCGCCGGTGGCCAGGCCCGCCGCCGAGGTGGCGCCGTGCTGCTCGGCGATGCCCACGTCGTAGATCCGGTTCGGGAAGGCCTCGGCGAACTTGTTGAGGCCGACCGGGTGGAGCATCGCGGCGGTGATGCCGACGATGTCCTCGCGCTCGTGACCGAGCTTGACCATCTCGTCGGCGAAGACGGAGGTCCAGCTGGCGGCGGCGGTCTTCACCGGCAGGCCGGTGTCCGGGTGGATCACGCCGACCGCGTGGAAGCGGTCCGCCTCGTGCTCCAGGGCCGGGGTGTAGCCGCGGCCCTTCTGGGTGAGGCAGTGCACGATGACCGGGCCGCTGAAGCGCTTGGCGCGCTGCAGGGCGGACTCCAGGGCCTCGATGTCGTGGCCGTCGATGGGCCCGATGTACTTGAGCCCGAGGTCCTCGAACATGCCCTGCGGGGCGATGAAGTCCTTGAGGCCCTTCTTGGCGCCGTGCAGGGTCTCGAAGAGCGGCTTCCCGACGACCGGGGTGCGCTCCAGGATCTCCTTGCCGCGGGCCAGGAAGCGCTCGTAGCCGTCCGTGGTGCGCAGGGTCGCCAGGTGGTTGGCGAGGCCACCGATGGTGGGGCCGTAGGAGCGCTCGTTGTCGTTGACCACGATGACCAGCGGGCGGTCCTTGGCGGCGGCGATGTTGTTCAGCGCCTCCCAGGCCATGCCACCGGTCAGCGCGCCGTCACCGATGACGGCGGCGACGTGGTGGTCCTCGCGGCCCAGCACCTCGTTGGCCTTGGCCAGGCCGTCGGCCCAGCCGAGCACGGTGGAGGCGTGCGAGTTCTCGATCACGTCGTGGTCGGACTCGGCGCGCGAGGGGTAGCCGGACAGACCGTTCTTGGTGCGCAGGCCGGCGAAGTCCTGGCGGCCCGTGAGCAGCTTGTGGACGTAGGCCTGGTGGCCGGTGTCGAAGAGGACCTTGTCCTTGGGCGAGTCGAAGACCCGGTGCAGGGCGATCGTCAGTTCGACCACCCCGAGGTTGGGGCCGAGGTGCCCGCCGGTCTTGGAGACGGCGTCGACGAGGAAGGACCTGATCTCGGCCGCGAGCTGGTCGAGCTCCTCCTGGCTGAGCCGGTCCAGATCGCGCGGTCCCTTGATGCGGGTCAGCAGCACCCGTGCCTCCTTGCAGTTGCTTGCTGGTCTGTCGAGTCTAATGTTCCGCCCCCGGCCACGGTCATCGGGCCGTCCCGAGGGAGTCACACCTTTGTCATACATGTACGTACGGCCTGACGGCCACACATCACATACGGGCGTATACCCGTACATGAGTACGCCGTTCGTGCACGCACGGATGCCCGGCGCCACGAGAAGTGGCGCCGGGCACTGTGACCGGTCTTACCGCCGGACGTCACTCCGGCGGGGAGTCGGACGCGCTATCAGGCGCGTCCGGCCGTCTTCTGGGTCTTGCGCGTCACCGAGTCGATCACCACGGTCGCCAGCAGCACCGCACCGGTGATCATGTACTGGATCGGCGTGGCGATGCCTTCCAGGGCCAGACCGTACTGGATCGAGACGATGACCATGACGCCGAGGAGGGCGTTCCAGGTCCGGCCCCGGCCACCGAAGAGGCTGGTGCCGCCGATGACGGCCGCCGCGATCACGTTCATCAGCAGGTCGCCGGCGCCGGCGCTCTGGTTGGCCGCCGCGATCTTGGAGGCCCAGAACAGGCCGCCGACGGCGGCGAAGGTGCTGGAGATCGCGAAGACCGTGATCCGGATGCGGGTGACGTTGATGCCCGCACGGCGGGAGGCCTCGACGCTGCCACCCAGTGCGAAAACGTTTCGCCCGAAGGTCGTGCGGCGCAGCAGGAAGTCCGTGACGACCAGGGCCAGCAGGAAGAGCACCACCGCGAGCGGCAGGCCCTTGTACTGGTTGAACAGCACGGCGGGGCCGAAGGTGCACAGCGCGAGCAGGCCGGTGCGCAGCAGCACCTCGGCGAGCGGCCGCGAGGGCATCCCGGCCGCCTCGCGACGCCTCGCGTCCAGGAAGGACGCGAGGAAGTAGCCGGCCACCGCGAGCGCGGCCAGCCCGTAGGCGACGGCCACGTCCGAGAAGAAGTACGTGGTCAGCTGTCCGACCACGCCGTCGGAGTCGATGTTGATCGTGCCGTTGCTGCCGAGGATCTGCAGCATCGCGCCGAGCCAGAAGAGCAGGCCCGACAGGGTGACGGCGAAGGCCGGGGCGCCGATCTTGGCGAAGAAGAAGCCGTGGATGGAGCCGATCAGGGCGCCTCCCACGATGGCCGCCAGGATGGCCAGCCATTCGTTCACGCCGTGGGTGACGGCGAGGACGGCGACGATCGCGCCCGAGACACCGCTGACCGAGCCGACCGAGAGGTCGATCTCACCGAGCAGCAGCACGAAGATGATGCCGATGGCGATCATGCCGGTGCCGGTCATCGTGATCGCGATGTTGGTCAGGTTCTCCGGGGAGAGGAAGTTCGAGTTCAACCCCTGGAAGATCGACCAGATGACGATCAGGCCGATGACGACCGGGAGGGAACCCAGGTCGCCCGCCTTCAGCTTCCGCTTGAACTCGCCCACGTACCCGGCGAGGCCCTCCTCCCGGACGAGCAGGCGGGGGTCCACGGCCGGGATCGCGTCGTGCGCGGCCGCGGGGTTGACCGGGTCGATGTGCTCCTGCTGATCGACGGGGCCCTTGTCCAGTGGACCGGTGGCAGGGTTCTGGGTGCTCACTTGCCGGCCTCCGAGGTGCGGGCCGCCCGGCGGGTCACGGCGTTGTCCGTGGCACCGGTGATGGCGGAGATGATCTCTTCCTGCGAGGTGTCGGCGACGTTGAAGACACCGTTGTTGCGGCCCAGCCGCAGGACCGCCACCTTGTCGGCGACGGCCTTCACATCGGCCATGTTGTGGCTGATGAGGATGACGGCGTGGCCGCGCTCGCGCAGCCGCTCCACCAGGTCGAGGACCTGTGCGGTCTGCTCGACACCGAGGGCGGCGGTGGGCTCGTCGAGGATGACGAGCTTGGGCTCGCCCAGCATGGAGCGGGCGATCGCCACGGTCTGGCGCTGACCGCCGGAGAGCGAGGCGATCGGGATCCGGACACTGGGGATCCGGATGGACAGGGTGGTCAGGAGCTCGCGGGCGCGCCGCTCCATCTCCACCTCGTCGAGGATGCCGAAGCTCTTGAGCTCCCGGCCGAGGAAGAGGTTGCCGACGACGTCGATGTTGTCGCACAGCGCCAGGTCCTGGTAGACCGTCGCGATGCCCAGGTTCTGGGCGTCGTGCGGCTTGCCGATGGCGACCGGGCGCCCCTCCCACTCGATGACACCTTCATCGATGGGGTGCACGCCGGCGATCGTCTTGACCAGCGTGGACTTTCCGGCACCGTTGTCGCCGACGAGGGCGACCACTTCACCGGAGTGGATCTCGAGTTCTACGTCGGTGAGGGCCTGAACGGCGCCGAACCGCTTCGAGACCCCTCGCAACGCCAGCACGGGCGCAGCGGACACATGAACCATCTCCTTCGCCGCCTGACCGGCGGGGATGTCGTGCAAAAAGAGCAGGAGCGGGGACGAATGGGGGAGGAACGTTTCTGCCCGGCGCCCCGCCCGGTGGCGGGGATGGAGGGGAGGGGCGCCGGTCAGGCACGTGGGGTCGCCTCACGGGGAGGCGACGGGGGCCGCTACTTCAGGCCGGCGGCGGCGCAGGCGGCCGCGTACTTGTCGGTGCAGATCTCGTCGACCGAGTAGACGCCGTCCTTGACGACGGTGTCCTTGATGTTGGCCTTGGTCAGCGAGACGACCGGGATCAGCACGGACGGGACGCCCTTGGTGGTGGGGCTGTCGACCGTGGAGGTGGTGCCTTCGGCCTTGCCGCCCTTGGCGAGGGCGACGGCCATCTTCGCGGCGGCCTCGGCCTCGGGGGCGTACGGCTTGTAGACGCTCATGAACTGCTCACCCGCGACGATGCGCTGCACACCGGCGAGCTCGGCGTCCTGGCCGGTGACCGGCGGCAGGGGGGAGACACCGGCGGCCTTGAGGGCGGTGATGATGCCGCCGGCCATGCCGTCGTTGGCGGAGTAGACGCCGATGACCTTGTCCTTGCCGAGCGCGGAGAGCGCGGCCGCCATGTTGGTGTTGGCGTTCTCCGGCTTCCACTCGACCGTGTCGTACTCCTTGCCGACGTTCACCTTGCCGTCGAGCTCGGAGTGGGCACCGGACTTGAAGAGCTTGGCGTTCGGGTCGGTGACCGAACCGTTCATCATGACGATCTGGCCGTCCTTGGCCTTGTCGCCCAGCGCCTCCAGGAGCGCCTTGCCCTGGACCTTGCCGACCTCTTCGTTGTCGAAGGAGGTGTACGCGTCGATCGGGCCCTCGGCCAGGCGGTCGTAGGAGACGACCGGGATACCGGCCTCCTTGGCCTTCTTGACCGAGCCGGCGATGGCCTTGGAGTCCACCGCGTCGATGATCAGGACGTCCACCTTGTTGGTGATCATCGTGTCGACCTGGGAGTTCTGCGTGGTCGCGTCCTGCTTGGCGTTGGCGTAGACGACCTCGCCCTTGCCACCGGTGAGCTCGGCGACCTTCTTCTCGATCAGCGGCTTGTCGAACTTCTCGTAGCGCGCGGTCTGGTTCTCCGGCAGGAGCAGACCGACCTTGATCGCATCGCCCTTGGCAGCGCCGGAGGACTCCTTCGTCGTGTCGCCGGCCTCCTTGGCACTGCCACAAGCAGCGAGCGAAACGGCCATGGCACCAGCGGCGACAGCTACGGCGGCTCTGCGCATACGCGTGTTCATTACTTGAACCTCCCTGACGAGGCCGCAGCGGCGCGGCCGAGGTGGATGTGAGTCAACCCCGGCCGCGTTTTGCCGTCAAGGAGTGAATTCTTAACGAGATGACAACGGTGCCATTCGTTATCTACCTGAAGACAAGACGGCTGGAGCTCGCACTCCACTTCCATGATCTGACAAAAGTGTCGAATCGCCCATCTCGCTGAGGACCAGAGCCAGTGCGCCCAGCACCTCGGCCCGCCCGCCCAGGTTGCCCGTCAGCACCGACAACTGCCTGGCCGCGCTGGGGATCGCGTACCTCCCCACCGATTCACGGATGGGGGCGAGGACGAGTTCACCGGCCTCCGCCAACGAGCCGCCCAGCACCACGCGGCTGGGGTTCAGGAGGTTGCACAGACTGGCCACGCCGCTGCCGATGTGCCGGCCCACGTCCGTGATCACCCGGCGGCAGCCCGGGTCCCCCTCGCGGGCCAGTTCGACCACGCGCTCCATCGTCAACTCCGGGCCGTGCGTGCCCTGGAGCAGCGGGAGTACGTACCGGGCCGCCGTGAAGGTCTCCAGGCAGC
This sequence comes from Streptomyces virginiae, assembly GCF_041432505.1. Lineage (GTDB taxonomy): Bacteria > Actinomycetota > Actinomycetes > Streptomycetales > Streptomycetaceae > Streptomyces > Streptomyces virginiae_A. The sequence goes on along the minus strand of NZ_CP107871.1, from coordinate 6,597,139 downwards.
CCCGGTTGCCGCAGCGGCAGACCGGGCCCGATTCGTCCAGGGTGATGTGCCCGATCTCGCCCGCCGTGCCACCGGGTCCGCGGTAGATCTGGCCGTTGATCACCAGGCCCGCGCCGACGCCGCTGGCCACCTTGATGTAGGCCAGATCCTTCACTCCCCGCCCACTCCCCCAAACGAGTTCACCGAGGGCGCCGAGGTTCGCGTCGTTGTCCACGTACACGGGCACCCCGAGGCGCTGCGAGAGCTCCTGGCGGGGATTGATGCCCGCCCAGCCCGGCAGGATCGCGGTCGAGCCCAGGGTCCCGGACTCCACGTCGATCGGGCCGGGCACGCCGAGCCCGACGCCGATGACCTTCTCCAGCCCCACGCCGATGTCCGCGATCAGCCGTCCGACCAGGGCTTCCGCCCGGTCGAAGCCGTCCGCCCAGGACGCGTCGACGTCCAGTGGCTCGGACTCCTCCGCCAGCACCTGGTGGGCCAGGTTCCCCACCGCCACCCGCAGGTGGGTGTGGCCGAAGTCGACCCCGATGACGATGCCCGCGTCACCGCTGAGCGAGACGCTGCGCGCCCGGCGGCCGCCGGCCGAGGTGTCGGTGACCTCGACGGTCCCGCCGTCCTTCAGCTCCCGGACGATGTTGGAGACCGTGGCCGCCGACAGTCCGGTGGCGCGGGCGATCTCCGCCTGGGTCAGCGATCCCGCGAGCCGCACCGCCCGCACGACCCGTTCGAGATTCGCGCGATGCAGTGACGACTGCGATCCGGGAGTCTGCACGACTCATCCACTCCTGCCCATTAGCGACGGCCAGCCGTCGCCCCCCGGCCGGGGCACGTCACGGCTTCATGCTCCGAGACCCCGGCATCTCTCCAACTTGTGAACCTTAAGTCGAGCCTTTACCCCTCCACACGTCAAGAGGCTGACACGGCATGAAAGGGCCGGTACCGGACCAAAGGGGGAGAGAAGCGGCCGTTGGATCGTGCTACGGTCGCTGGGACGCCGGTCCTCTGCGGCCCTTTCGGCCGGACCTGGCGTCGTGCAATGACCGCGCTACGCAAGGAGGTGTTCGGGATGAGTCCCGATCGAAGTCCTCGCAGCGCTCTCGTTGCTCTCGTCGGCTGACCTTGTGACCGGCTGACCTCTCTCCGGGTACGCACGGCAGCGGTGGACCGCCTGCCCTGTGCGCGTTCCGTTCGCATCGCGTCGCGTTCCTTCGCGTTCCTTCGCGTTCACTCCTTCCACACTCCCTTCCTTCCGCATGCCCTGCCAACTCCGCCGGGCGTGCGTCATCCATGCCCACCGGCGTGCCGCGGGCCCCTCGGGCCGCCGTGCGCCGACCCATGATCACTCCACGTGACCGCGCGGCTTCGTGCTGCCCGGACATCGTGGAGGGAGGTATTCGTCATGACCATGCTCACCCCCCGTACCCCGACCACCCTCGCACCGCCGGGCCGCTCCCGCCGCGAGCGCAAGGCCGCCGAGCTCCAGGCCCGTACCCGTCTCGTCGGCGAGCGCCTCGCCGGGATCAGCGCCCGCTCGGGCGTCGAGGTCCTTCAGGAGGTGGACACCTCCCCGGCCGGCCTCACCCACGCCGAGGCCGCGCTGCGCCTGGAGCGGCACGGCTCCAACACCGTCGCCCACGAGCGCGCCCCCCGCTGGTACCTCCAGTTGGCCAAGGCCTACGGGAACCCCTTCATCGCCGTACTGGTCCTCCTCGCGGCGGTCATGTACTGGCAGGACCCCGGTGACCCGGGCGTCGTCATCCTCTCCGTGATGGTGGGGATCAGCGGACTGCTGCGCTTCTGGCAGGAGTTCCGCTCGGGCCGCGCCGCCGACGCGCTGAAGAAGCTCGTCACCACCACGTGCGCGGTGCAGCGCCGGGCCGGCAGCGGCTCCGCGCCCACCACGTTCGAGGTGCCCATGGACCAAGTGGTCCCGGGCGACGTCGTCAAGCTGGCGGCCGGCGACCTGATCCCGGCCGACCTGCGGATCGTCACCGCCAAGGACCTCAATGTCGGCCAGGCCGCGCTGTCCGGCGAGTCCCTGCCGGTGGCCAAGGCCGACACCCGCACTCCGGACCTCGGCGGGCAGGGGACCACGGACCCGGTGGAGGCCGACAACCTGGCCCTGATGGGCACCTCGGTCACCTCCGGCACCGCCACCGGGGTGGTCGTCGCCACCGGCGCCGACACCTACTTCGGTTCGATGGCCGGCTCGCTCGTCGGCGAGCGCCCGCAGACCAACTTCGACACCGGCGTGCGCAAGGTCAGCTTCCTGCTGATCCGCTTCATGCTGGTGATGGTCCCGGTCGTCTTCATGATCAACGGCTTCACCAAGGGCGACTGGGACGAGGCCCTCCTCTTCGGCATCGCCGTCGCCGTCGGACTGACCCCCGAGATGCTGCCGATGGTCGTCTCCGCCAACCTGGCGCGCGGCGCGGTCGCCATGTCGCGGCGGAAGGTGGTCGTCAAGCGACTGAACGCGATCCAGAACCTGGGCGCGATGGACGTGCTCTGCACGGACAAGACCGGCACCCTCACCGAGGACCGGATCGCCTTGGACCGCTACCTGGACGTGCACGGCGACGAGGACGGCGAGGTGCTGGAGTACGGCTACCTCAACGCGCGCTTCCAGACCGGCCTGAAGAACCTGATGGACCAAGCGGTCATCGACCGCGTCGGCGAGGCCGAGGAGGTTGTCGTCGACGCACGGTTCTCGATGGTCGACGAGATCCCCTTCGACTTCGCCCGGCGCCGGATGTCCGTGGTCCTCTGCCGCAACTCCCTGGTCGGCGACTTCGGACGGCGCGAGCACATCATGATCACCAAGGGTGCCGTCGAAGAGGTCCTGGACCTCTGCACGCACATGACGGACCGCGGGGAGACGGTCGAGCTGACCGAGCAGCTGCGGTGGCACGTCACCCGGATCGCCGAGGACAACAACCGGCAGGGCCTGCGCGTCCTGGCCGTCGCCACCCGCACGATCGACAGCCCGCGCGAGACCTACACGGTCGCCGACGAGGACGGGCTGACGCTGGTCGGCTTCCTCGCCTTCCTCGACCCGCCGAAGGCCGACGCCGCCCGAGCCCTCCAGGGCCTGGCCGACAAGGGCATCGCGGTGAAGGTGGTCACCGGCGACAACGACCTCGTCGCCGCCCGGGTCTGCACCGATGTCGGCATCGACGTCGGCCAGGTGGTGCTCGGCCCCGAGACCGACGACCTGGACGACACCGAACTGCGCGCGCTGGCCGCCCGTACGACGGTCTTCGCCAAGGTCAACCCGGTCCAGAAGGCCCGGATCGTCCGGGCCCTGCAGGCCGACGGCCACACCGTCGGGTTCCTCGGCGACGGCATCAACGACGCGGCCGCGCTGCGCGACGCCGACGTCGGCATCTCCGTGGACACCGCCGTGGACGTCGCCAAGGAGTCGGCCGACATCATCCTGCTGGAGAAGGACCTCACCGTCCTGGAGCAGGGCGTCCTCCAGGGCCGCACCACCTTCGGCAACACGATCAAGTACATCAAGATGACGGCGTCGTCGAACTTCGGCAACGTCTTCTCGGTCCTGGTCGCGAGCGCCTTCATCCCCTTCCAGCCGATGCTCGCGATCATGCTGCTGGTCCAGAACCTGGTCTACGACATCGCCCAGCTGGCCACCCCGTGGGACCGGATGGACGAGGAGTACCTGCGCAGGCCCCGCAACTGGGACGCCAAGGGCATCGGCCGCTTCATGGTCACCATCGGCCCGATCAGCTCGATCTTCGACATCGCGATGTTCCTGATCATGTGGCACGTGTTCGCGGCGAACAGCGAGGCGAGCCAGTCCCTCTTCCAATCCGGCTGGTTCGTCGAGGGCCTGCTCTCGCAGACCCTGATCGTCCACATGATCCGCACCCGGAAGATCCCCTTCATCCAGTCGCGCGCCTCCTGGCCGGTGATGGTCATGACCGTCCTCGCTGTGCTGACCGGGCTCTGGCTGCCCTTCTCGCCACTGGCGTCCTCGCTGGGCTTCGTGGCCCTGCCGGCGAGCTACTTCCCGTGGCTGATCGGCGTGCTGCTCGCGTACTGCACGCTCACCCAGCTCGTGAAGACCTGGTACATCCGCCGCTACGGCAGCTGGCTGTAGGAGAAGGGAGAGTCCGATGCTGCTCACCGAATGGCAGATGGCCGCGCACCTGGCCGCCGCGCTCGGACTCGGAGCGGTCATCGGCCTGGAACGGCAGTGGCGGGCCCGCCTCGCAGGGCTGCGTACGAATGCCCTGGTCGCAGGCGGGGCCGCGCTGTTCGTGCTGCTCTCGCAGTACGGGTTCCTCAGCGCGGTCTCCGAGGTGAACTACGACGGCTCCCGGGTCGCCGCCCAGATCGTCTCCGGGATCGGCTTCCTCGGCGCCGGCGTGATCATGCGGGACGGTCTGAGCGTGCGCGGGCTGAACACGGCGGCCACCCTGTGGTGTTCGGCGGCCGTGGGCTGCCTGGCGGGCGTCGGCCTGTTCGTGCTGGCCGTGTGCGGCACGGCGGGCGTGGTGGGAGCGAACCTCCTGCTGCGCCCGCTGGGCCGCCGGCTGGACCGTGAGCCGCACGGCGGGGGCGAGGTGACCACCGACTACCACTTCGAGGCGGTGTGCCTGGAGGCGGAGGAGGCTCACATCCGCCACCGCCTGGTGGACGCGCTGGGCCGGCCGGGCCACCAGCTGCGCTCGATCCGCAGCCAGGACGGCCCGACGCCCGGTCGGGTGACGGTGTCCGCGCTGCTGACCGCCGAGGGCGAGGCGGGCCGGACGCTGGAGGAGGCGGTCAGCAATCTCTCGCTCGACCCCTCGGTGTCGGCGGTCAGTTGGTCCGTCGTGCCGGGGTGAGTGTGGCGCGAAGAATGAATTGAACGCGTTCAGCCCGGCTGGCACTATGGCTCCAGGACGTCGCCGGCCGGGCGGACCGTGGGTCCGCCGTGCCACGAGGGGGATTGATCGTGCATCAGAAACGGTCGTACGCAGTCGTGCTGCTGGTCTCGACGCTGGTGGGACTCCTGGAGGTCGCGCTCACGGTCGTGGTGGTCGTGCTGTACGTACAGACGCAGCCGCCGCCGGACAGGGGCCCGGACCGGGTCGAGATCGGGGCGGACCTGGTCGGCACCGTGCCCCTCATCGGCTTCATCTCGTTCCTGCTGTCGCTGGTCTTCGTCCTCCCGGCGGTCGCGCTGGCCGACCTCCTCGGCCGATGGCTCGGCAGACACGCGGCCTGGTGGTCGGCGCCGCTGATCGTGGCGGCCCTGCTGACGCCGCCCGTCTTCGGCTACGCGGCGTACAACGACACGCAGACGCGGGCCACGCTGCTCTTCTGGGTCTCGGCCACGGCCTCGCTCTCGCTGGGCGCGCTGATCGCCCTGCCCCGGGGCGATCGGCTGCTGGGGCGGGTGGCGCTGTGGGGCACGGCGGTGGTGGCGGGGACGGGCCTGTTCGGCGGGCTCGGGCTCGCCGTCGGCCTGCTGCCGGCGTACGAGCCGCCGAGGATCGGGCCCGAGGCCATGACCGGCACCTGGGTCGACCACACGGGCAACACCCTGGTCTTCACCGCGGACGGCCGGGTCACCGCCTCCGGCGTCGGGGGGCGCAGCTCCCACGACTACCCCGACAACCCGTCGCCGAGCTGCTCGGGCTCCGGGACCTGGGTCTACGAGGGCGGCCGGGACGTCTGGGCGCAGAAGGTCCGCGTGGACATCCCCGGGTGCGGTTGGCCCGCGTGGGGCGTCGACGGCACCGCCCGGGAGCCCCGGATCCACCAGCACATCGGCGATCCGGGTTCCGGGGAGAAGTACAAGCTGCGGAAGGCGTCCGGCGGCTCCTGACGCCGGGCGTCGGCCGCCGGACCGCTACTTCAGTGTCGCGGAGGTGAGACCCGACTGGATCTGGCGCTGGAAGGAGAGGTAGACCACCAGCATCGGCACCATGGCGATGGTGGCGCCCGCGAAGAGCACCGGCAGGTCCGTCTCGTAGCCCATCTGGTACTGGAGCTGGATGAGCCCCTGGGTGAGCATGTACCGCTCGGGGTCGGCACTGGTCTGCGGCTGCATCAGCACGGCGGGCAGGATGTACTGGTTCCACTGGCCCAGGATGTTGAAGATCCCGACGCTGATCAGGCCGGGCTTGGCCATCGGCAGCATCACCTGGAAGAAGATCCGGGTGTCGGAGGCCCCGTCGATGACCGCCGCTTCATGGATCGCCGTCGGCAGCGTCCGGAAGAAGGAGTGCATGAAGAAGACGGTGAAGGGCATCGAGTAGGCGACGTACACCAGGATCAGGCCCTGGTAGGTGTTCAGCATGTCGAAGCGCTTGACCATGAAGAAGAGCGGTACGAGCGCCAGGAAGACGGGGAACATCGCCCCGCTGACGAAGAAGTAGTAGATGAGCCGGTTCCCCGTGAAGGGGTAGCGGGCCAGCACGTACGCGGCCATGGAGCCGAACAGCATGGTCAGCGGGACCGAGAACACCAGCACGATGAGGGTGTTGGCGAAATAGCCTCCGATGCCCTTCGTCCAGGCCCGCCCGAAGGCGTCGAAGTGCCAGTTGGAGGGCCAGCTGAGGGCCGAGCCGCCGATCTGCGCGTCGGTCTTGAAGGCGCCGAGCGCCAGCCAGAGCAGGGGCAGCACGATCATGATCGCCCAGACGACCAGGAAGCCGTGCGAGAAGACGTTGAGGGCCATGCCCTCGGAGCGGCGCCCTTCCCGCTTCCCCGGCCGTCCGGCGCCGCCGGCCGGCTCCCCGGCCTTCTCGCCGGGAGCCTTGATCACTGTGGACTGTGCAGTCATCGTGGAAACTCCGCTCAGAACTCGATGCGCTCGCGGCGGGTGGCGCGCAGCGTGATGACGGAGAGGATCATGGTCAGGGCGAGCATGACCACGCCCATGGCGCAGGCGTATCCACTCTTTCCGAAGTAGAGGAAGTTGCGCATCAGCACCGTCGACATGACCTCGCTGTGGTGGTCGGGTCCGCCACCGAACTGGCCCGAGGTCATGGTCGACACCAGCACGAACATGTCCATGGCGGCGATGCCCAGGTAGACCGCCGAGGTCTGCACCGAGTCCCACAGCAGGGGCAGCGTGACCTTGAAGAAGGTCTGGGCGCGCCCGGCACCGTCGAGCAGCGCGGCCTCGTAGATGTCCTTGGGGACGGACTGCATGGCGGCGGAGAACAGCACCAGGTAGAAGCCGACGCCGTGCCAGACGACGACGAGGAGCAGGCACCACAGGACGAGGTTCGGCTCGTTGAGCCATTCGACCGGGTGGGCGGCGTCGATCACGCCGATCTTGGTCAGGAAGCCGTTGAGCAGGCCGCCCTCGTCGCTGCGGTAGATCGCGCCGAAGAGCACGGAGAGGATGGCGAGGGAGAGGACCTGGGGGAAGAAGTAGACGACCTTGTAGAAGCGCGATCCGCCGACTCCCTGCACTCCGCCGGCCCCGCCGCGCCCGCCCGCGTTCACCATGAAGGCGAAGAAGAGGGCGAGCAGGATGGTGACGAGCGGGACGAACACCAGGAGCAGCAGGTTGTGCCAGAGGGCGCCGCGGAAGACCTCGTCCGACAGCAACGTCGCGTAGTTGTCCATGCCGACGAAGTCGAACGTCGGGGACTGGCCGCTCCAGTTGGTGAAGGAGTACCCGAACGTCTGCACGTAGGGCCAGATGACGAAGGTCAGGTACAGCGCGAGGGGTGCGAAGAGGAAGCCGGTGATGAAACCGGCCCGCCCCTTCCTCTGGGCTACTTGGCTCATGGTGTCCGTCCCTGCGGGGTCAGGCGCGCTTGTTGTTCTTGGCGTTCGGGTCCTTTGCCGCCTTGTCCACCGCGGCCTGGGCCCGCTTGATCCACTCCTTCGGCTGAATCCGCTGCGCCATGAGCTCATTGGACGCGTTCTGGATCTCGGTGTCCATTTCGCTGTACCAGTCGGGGTAGCGGTAGCTGAAGGTGTTGCTGCCCGCGGCCTTGAGTGCCTCGACCGCCGACTGGGTGCCCGGCCGCAGCTTGACGCTGGGGTCCACCCCGTCCTTGACGACCGTGAGCGAGTTCGCCTGCTGGGCGAAGATCGTCGACCATTCGCGGGACAGCATCGAGCGGAGGAACTCGAAGCCCGCGGCCTTGTTGGCGGCCTTCTCCGGGACGATGAAGGGCTCGTCGACGCCGGCCCGGATGGCCTCGAAGGGCAGTTTGCTGTCGGCGAGCAGCGGCATCGGCAGGAACTTCATGTCGAAGTCCTCCGGGGTCTGCTTCAGCTGCTCGTTCTCCAGCCAGGAGCCGGAGGGGATGAAGGCGGCCTTGTACTGGTTCCAGGCGGTCTGTGACTCCGTGTGGGTGAGGCCGTTGGTGCCGGGCATCAGGAGGCCCTTCTCCACCACCTCGTAGACCGCCTCGACCGCGGCGAGGGCGGCCGGGTTGCCCTCGAAGGCGTTCGGCTCCAGGTTGTCGATCGCCTTCATGGCGTCCAGACCGCCCTTCTTGGCGATCAGGTCCATGATGACGACGTTGATGTAGTACGGGAACTTGCCCTGGTGGGCGAGGCCGCCGATGCCGGCTTCCTTGGCCTTGGCGCAGACGGCGAGGAACTCGTCCCAGGTCTTCGGCGGCGCCCAGCCCTTCTCCTTGAAGAGCTTGCCGGAGTACCAGAAGCCGAACACGGCGTAGACGTACTTCAGCACGACGAACTTGCCGCCCTGCAGGCCCTGTTCGTAGGCGCCTTCGACCAGGGTGTCGCGCACCTTCTTGGTCGGGTCGTCGAGCGAGGGCGAGTCGAGGACGGCGGTGAGGTCGGCGAGCTGGTCGCCCTTGGCGAGCACGTCCAGTTTGATCTGCTGGGCGCCGGAGTCGTCGACGACGTCCGGCGGGTTCCCGGCGTTGAAGCGGGGCTGGAGCTTGGCGGTGATCTCCTGGGTGCCCAGGTGGGAGCTGGTGGTGCCCCACTTCTTGTCGAAGGCGGCCTCCCAGGCCTTCGCGTAGTCGTCGCCGAACCCGCCCTTGAAGACGACGACGTCCAGCTTGCCGCCCTTCGCGACGCCGAAGGGGTTCTCCTTGGTCACCGGCGCCTTGGCCGGGCCCTTCGTGGAGTTCTCCTCGCCGCCGGAGGCGCAGGCGGACAGGAAGCTCATCGTCGGCACCGTGATCAGTCCGAGTGCTGCGGAGCGCTTGATCAGGTCGCGGCGTCCGAGGCCCTCACCAGTGGATCCCATGCTCATGTCCTCGCCTTCGTCAGAAGTGTGAAGGAGGCCGGAGATTCACGGTGGTGACCGTGCATGCGGACATCACCACAGGTCCCCGCCCACCCCCCGGCCCGGAGCCGCTCGTCTCGCGGTGATCCGGACGGGCACAGGTATAGTCCACTTGCGCTCGTGTGAGCAAGATCATGCACATTTATGGCCACCAGTTTTTCCGAGTTGAGACCTGTCCGTCACATGGACACGCCGCCGGACGAACGGAAGGGCCGTACCCCCTCGACGGGGATACGGCCCTTCGGCGCCTATGCGGTGGTTCAGCCGCGGATGAGGTTCCGGAGCACGAACTGCATGATGCCGCCGTTGCGGTAGTAGTCCGCCTCACCCGGCGTGTCGATGCGGACGACCGCGTCGAACTCCACACCGGTGTCGGTGGTCACCTTGACCGTGCGCGGGGTGGTGCCGTTGTTCAGCTCCTCCACACCGGTGAAGGAGAAGGTCTCCTCGCCGGTCAGACCCAGGGAGGCCGCGGTGGCACCCTCCGGGAACTGCAGCGGGAGGACACCCATGCCGATCAGGTTCGAGCGGTGGATGCGCTCGTAGGACTCGGCGATGACGGCCTTGACGCCGAGCAGCGCGGTGCCCTTGGCGGCCCAGTCACGGGACGAGCCGGAGCCGTACTCCTTGCCCGCCAGGATGACCAGCGGGATGCCGGCGGCCTGGTAGTTCTGCGAGGCGTCGTAGATGAAGGAGACCGGCGCGCCGTCGACGGTGAAGTCGCGGGTGAAGCCGCCCTCGGTGCCCGGCGCGATCTGGTTGCGCAGGCGGATGTTGGCGAAGGTGCCGCGGATCATGACCTCGTGGTTGCCACGGCGGGAACCGTACGAGTTGAAGTCGCGACGCTCGACACCGTGCTCGGTGAGGTACTTGCCGGCCGGGGTGTCGGCCTTGATCGCACCGGCCGGGGAGATGTGGTCGGTGGTGACCGAGTCGCCCAGCTTCGCCAGCACGCGCGCGCCGGCGATGTCGGAGACCGGGGTGGTCTCCATCGTCATGCCCTCGAAGTAAGGGGGCTTGCGGACGTAGGTCGACTGCGGGTCCCACTCGAAGGTGTTGCCCGTCGGGATCGACAGCGCCTGCCACTGGGCGTCGCCCGCGAAGACGTCCTGGTAGGACTTGCTGAACATGTCCTCGCCGATGGCGTTCGCCACGACGTCGTTGACCTCGGCCTCGGAGGGCCAGATGTCCGCGAGGAAGACCGGCTTGCCCTCGGTGTCGGTGCCGATGGCGTCCTTGGTGATGTCCACCTTCATGGAGCCCGCGATGGCGTACGCGACGACCAGCGGCGGGGAGGCCAGGTAGTTCATCTTGACGTCGGGGTTGATACGACCCTCGAAGTTGCGGTTGCCCGAGAGCACCGAGGTGACCGCGAGGTCGTGCTCGTTGATCGCCTTCGAGATCTCCTCGTCCAGCGGACCGGAGTTGCCGATGCAGGTGGTGCAGCCGTACCCGACGAGGTTGAAGCCCATCTTGTCGAGGTACGGGGTCAGGCCGGCCTTGTCGAAGTAGTCGGTGACGACCTTCGAACCCGGGGCCAGGGTGGTCTTGACCCACGGCTTGCGGGTCAGGCCCTTCTCGACCGCCTTCTTGGCCACGAGCGCCGCGGCGACCATGACGTAGGGGTTCGAGGTGTTGGTGCAGGAGGTGATCGCGGCGACGGTGACGGCGCCGTGGTCGATCTCGAAGGAGGTGCCGTCGGCCAGGGTGACCTGGGTCGGGCGGCTCGGCACGCCGTTGGTGGCGGCCGGGGCGTCGGAGGCCGGGAAGGACTCCTTGCCCGCCTCGTCGTCGTCCTCGACGTAGTTGCGCACGTCCTGCGCGAACTGCTGGGAGGCGTTGGCCAGGACGATGCGGTCCTGCGGGCGCTTCGGGCCGGCGATGGAGGGGACGACCGTGGAGAGGTCGAGCTCCAGCTTCTCGGAGAAGTCCGGCTCGGCGGCCGGGTCCAGCCACAGACCCTGCTCCTTGGCGTACGCCTCGACGAGCGCGACCTGCTGGGCGTCGCGGCCGGTCAGGCGCAGGTACTTCAGGGTCTCGTCGTCGATCGGGAAGATCGCGGCGGTGGAGCCGAACTCCGGCGACATGTTGCCGATGGTGGCGCGGTTCGCGAGGGAGGTGGCGGCGACGCCCTCACCGTAGAACTCGACGAACTTGCCGACGACGCCGTGCTTGCGCAGCATCTCGGTGATGGTCAGCACCAGGTCGGTGGCGGTGGTGCCGGTGGGCAGCTCGCCGGTCAGCTTGAAGCCCACGACGCGCGGGATCAGCATGGAGACCGGCTGGCCGAGCATCGCGGCCTCGGCCTCGATGCCGCCGACGCCCCAGCCCAGCACGCCCAGGCCGTTGACCATGGTGGTGTGCGAGTCGGTGCCGACGAGGGTGTCGGGGTACGCCTGGCCACCCCGAACCATGACCGTGCGGGCCAGGTGCTCGATGTTGACCTGGTGGACGATGCCGGTGCCCGGGGGGACGACCTTGAAGTCGTCGAAGGCGGTCTGGCCCCAGCGCAGGAACTGGTAGCGCTCCTTGTTGCGGCCGTACTCCAGCTCGACGTTCTGCGCGAAGGCGTCCTTCGTGCCGAACTTGTCGGCGATGACCGAGTGGTCGATGACCATCTCGGCCGGCGAGAGCGGGTTGATCTTCGCCGGATCGCCGCCGAGGGCCTTGACGGCCTCACGCATGGTGGCGAGGTCCACGACGCAGGGGACGCCGGTGAAGTCCTGCATGATCACGCGGGCCGGCGTGAACTGGATCTCCTCGCTGGGCTGGGCCTGCGAGTCCCAGTTACCGAGCGACCGGATGTGGTCGGCGGTGATGTTCGCGCCGTCCTCGGTGCGAAGCAGGTTCTCCAGCAGGACCTTCAGGCTGTAGGGAAGGCGGGCGGAGCCCTCGACCTTGTCCAGCTTGAAGATCTCGTACGACTCGTCGCCCACCTGCAGCGTGCTGCGGGCGTCGAAGCTGTTCGCCGACACGACAGTCTCCTTCATGCATGAATTCGCGCGTATTACCGCAATCCTGCCGCCACGCCCCTTGGCCAATCCGCTAAGGTAGGGCTAAGTTAGGTAACCCTTATCAGCGGGGGCGGCTGCGGTACGCCTTCGGCAGATATCTCGATGTCGAGATAACTCTAGTACATGTCCGGGGGGAGGGACGAGGCGCGCACCCGCAGTCCTGCCGGGACCGTCCGTTGACCAGGCGGTTCCGCATGCCCGGATTCGATCAGGTTGACCAGGACAGACACCGCCGAAGCGGCGATCCGCTCCGGATTCAGGGTGACGGTGGTCACGGCGGGTTCGGCCTCCGCGTACGCCGGATCCTCGCTCGCGCAGACCAGCAGCAGCCCCCTGTCGCGCCTCGGAGCGCCGGGCTCGTCGGGCGTGCCGGGGATGCCGGGTATACGGAGGCCGTGGCGCGCGGCGGCGGCCAGCACCTGGCGGCCCCCCGGGTCGTACACGCAGTACACGGCGTCGGGGCGGTCCGGCCCGGCGAAGGCGGAGTCGAAGGCGTGTCCCGCCGTGTCCTCGGGGTCGAAGGGGACCAGCAGCGGAGCCAGGCCGCGCTCCGCGCACCACTGTTCGTAGGCCGAGGTGACGGCCCCCGTGTAGAACTCGCGCCCGTAGCCCGAGTGCAGGGCGATCCGCCGGGCTCCGGAGGCGGCGAGGTGGTCGAGCACCTCGCGGGTGGTCGTGGTGTGGTCGTTGTCCACCCATACGTCCGCCGGCCAGGGGTCGGGCGGCCGGCCGTCGAAGACCACCGGCAGACCCCGCGCCCGTAGGGCCCGCAGCACCGGGTCGCCGGCCGGGCTGTCGAGCAGCAGCATCCCGTCCACGGCGAGCGTGTGCCACAGCGGCTCGGCGCCCCGGTCGGCGGGCAGGGCGGTCAGGGCGTACCCGTGCGCGTGCGCGGCCGAGGTCGCGGCGGTGAGCAGGCGGGAGAAGTAGGCGATCCCGACGAAGTCCCAGGCGTCCCCCGCGTACGTGGTCACCGCGACACCGAGGCTGCGGGTGCGCGGGCCGCGGCGGGCACCGTAGCCGAGCGCGCCCGCCACCTCGCGGACCCGGCGCCGGGTGGACTCGCCGAGGCGGCCGGTGCCGTTGAGCGCGTGGGAGACGGTCGCGGTGGACACCTCGGCGGCGCGCGCGATGTCGGCGAGGGTCGGTCCCGGCGCGGGTGGGTGCTCTGGCACGCGGCCATCGTACGGATTTCGTCGGTGGAGGCGGCTTCTGGTTAAGCGGTTAATCAAACAGTGTCCTGGCCACACCAACGTTTGGAGTGGGCATGACGTCTTCTTCGCACCTGTCCCGCCGGGGACTCCTCGCGGCCGCCGGGATCACCGGGGTCGCCGGGGCGGCCGGCCTGCTGGGGGCCTCCCCTGCCGCCGCCTCCCCAGCGCCCTCGGCCGCTTCCTCCACCGGGCGCGGTTCGGCGGCCTTGGTGGTCCATAACGCCTCGGTGTTCACCGGGACCGGCGGCCGGGCGCGCGTCGAGGCCGTCGCGGTCGGCCGGGACGGGAAGATCTGGGCCACCGGGACGAACGCGGCGCTGCGCCGCTACGTGGGCCGTGACACCGAGGTCCTCGACGCCCGCGGCAACACGGTCATGAGCGGCATCCACGACGGCCACGTCCACCCGCTCGGCGCGGGCGAGCGCTCGCTGTCCCCCTCCCTGGAGGGTGCCGAGACCACCCTGGCCGAGCTCCAGGAGATCCTGACCGGCTTCCTCGCCGACACGGGCGGCGCGGGCGCGGAACCCGACGGCTGGCTGGTGGTCGAGGACTGGAACCCGGTCGGGCTGCTCCCCGTGGGAACCAACCCCCACCACTCGATGCTGGACGCGCTGGCGACCCGGCGGCCGATCGCCCTCGTCGGCGGCGACGGCCACAACCTGTGGGCCAACCAGCGGGCCCTGGACATCGCCGGGATCACGGCGGCCACCCCCGACCCGGTCGGCGGCAAGGTGGTCAAGGGCGCGGACGGGCGGCCGACGGGCGTCCTCAAGGACGACGCCCAGGGCCTGGTGCGGCGGCACATACCGGAGCCCACCCGGGCCGACCTGGTCGCGGCGTGCGCCAAGGTGCTGGAGCTGGCGGCCGCCTCCGGGGTCACCACGATGATGGACGCCCTGGTGGGACGGCACGAACTGGAGCTGTACCAGGCGCTGTCGGCGGCCGGGAAGCTGCCGCAGCGGATCGTGCCCGCGATCCGGCTGGAGGCGGAGCAGACCAAGGACCCGGCGGGCTCGCTGGCGTACGCGCGGGGCCTGCGGCGGGAGTTCTCGGGCGTGCGGGGGCTGCGGTTCGGGATGGTCAAGGTGTTCCTGGACGGGGTCATCGAGTACCCGGCGCAGACCGCCGCGCTGCTGAAGCCCTATCTCGACGGGAAGGGCAGGCCGACCGACAATCGGGGCGAGCTGTACACCTCGGCGGCGGACTACGGGCGGCTCGCCGCCGCCTTCAACCGGGCGGGCTGGCAGATGCACGCGCACGGGCTGGGCGATCGTGCGGTACGTACCGCTTTGGACGGGTACGCCTACGCCAAGCGGGTGACGGGCCTTCGGGACGCCCGCAACGCCGTGGCGCACCTGCAGCTCGTGGACCCGGCGGACCTGCGGCGCTTCGCCCAACTGGGTGTCACGGCGTGCATGCAGCTCCAGTGGGCGGCGAAGGACACCTGGACGATGGAGGCGCTGCTGCCCTACATCGGACCCGAGCGGCATCGGTGGATGTATCCGGCGCGGAGCCTGCAGAAGGCGGGAGCCCGGCTGTCGGGCGGCTCCGACTGGCCGGTGGACGCCCTCCAGGTGTGGAACCAGCTGCGGACCGCGATCGACCGCCAGGGTGCCTTCGGGGCGGGCCCGCTGTACCGCGAACTGGAGGGGCTGGACCGGGAGGCGGTGCTACGGATGCACACCTCGGGAACGGCGTGGCAGCTGCGCCAGGAGGAGCTGACGGGCACGGTGGAGCCGGGCCGGGCGGCGGACCTGGTGGTGCTGGACCGGGACGTGACGCGCTGCCCGGTGGCCGACATCAGCGGGACGGGGGTACGGATGACCCTGGTCGGCGGGCGCGTGGTGCACGACGCGGATTCGGCGTCGGGGAAGGCGGCCTCGGCGCGGGTGGCGGGCGCCGCCTCGGGCCCGCGCCCGGCCTCGTACGCGACGGTGCACGCAGGGGGCCGCCACCACGCCTGCAAGCACTGAGCGGGGGGCCGCCGCTGCCGGGAGCCCCGGCAGCCTCAGCCCCGGCCGCCGTGGGTTCGGCCGCCGGGTTCAGCCGGCCGCGAGGCCATGGCGGGCGGCCCAGGAGTTGAGCGCGGCGGCGATCTCCTCGGGCCGGTCCTCGGGGCAGAGGTGGGCGGCCCGGCCGCAGTACTCGCTCTCCAGCGCCGAGACGTTCTCCTCGCACCAGGCGACCGTCTCGGGGCCGACCATCAGGGCCGGCGAGCCGTCGAAGGTGAGCAGCAGCTTGGGCACCGCCGGGCTGTCCGCCAGCCAGGCGTCGTACCTCTCGACGACGGCGTGCACATCGGCCGGATCTCCGTCGATGGGCAGCGAGCGGGCCCACCGCAACATGGGCAGCCGGCTCTCGCGGGTCGGGTAGGGGGCGGCGTAGACGGCGCGGTCCGCCTCGCCCATCGGGTTCAGCACCGTCTGCCGGATGCTGTCCTCGATGAAGATGTTCCGGTCCAGGACCATCTCCTCCCCCACGCCCGGGGTGCGGATCGCCTCGAACCGGGCCCGCGCGGCGGGCGGGTACTGCGCCCAGCTCAGCGGCCGCACGATCGTCTCCATGAAGGCGACGCCGCGGACCCGCCCGGGGTGGCGGGTGGCCCGGTCGAAGGCGAGCGCCCCGCCCCAGTCCTGCCCGACCAGCACCACCTCGTCGAGTCCGAGGGCGTCGAACCAGGCGTCCAGGTAGCGGGCGTGGTCCTCGAAGCGGTACTCGCCGCCCGGCTTTCCGGAGCGGCCCATCCCGATGAGGTCCGGGGCCAGGACGCGGACCCCGCCCGCGATCCGGGGCAGGACGCCCCGCCAGAGGTGGGAGGAGGTCGGGTTGCCGTGCAGGAACACGAAGGGCACGCCGCCGGGAAGCGCGTGGTCGCCGCCGTGGTCCTCGTAGTACATCGTCGAGTCGAGCACGTCGATCGTGGGCATGGGAGGCCCCTTCCAGAAATCGTTGGGGACACTAACGTTTGGGGCACCAACGAAGCTATATCGTTAGTGCCACCAACGCAATGGATAGCATCGCCCCATGACCCCGGAAGAGAACGCCCCTCACGTCCCCGCACGGCTGCGTCAACTGCCCAGCCGGCTGCTGGCGCAGGCCTCCACCCACGCGCAGCGGCTCGTGACCGAGGGGCTGAGCGGGGAGGACGCCCGTACGTGGCACTACGCGACGCTGGTCGCCCTGGAGGAGTCCGGCCCGGCGAGCCAGGCCACGCTCAGCGCCCGCACGGGCATCCACCGCAGCGACCTGGTCGCCGTCATCAACGAACTCGCCGCACGCGAACTGGTGGAGCGGGCCCCGGACCCCGAGGACCGCCGCCGCAACGTCGTCACCCTCACCGCGCGCGGCCGGCGACACCTACGCAAACTGGAACAGATCCTCACAGCGGTCCAGGAGGAACTACTGACCCCGCTGTCCACCCAGGAGCGGGAGCAGCTCACCCGACTGCTGAGTCGGATCGTCGACCATCACGCGCACGGGAGCCCCGCCATGGGACTTGACGGCCGGTAACAACCACTCAATTCACCCATTTGCCGCACCCAGCGCGGGAGTCATCTCATATCTGAGATAGCGTGCCCCTATGGCAGACGACTACCTCGTACGCATCGGCAAGCTCATCCGTGACGCCCGGCAGCATCGCGGCTGGACACAGAGTCAGCTCGCCGACGCCCTCGGCACCAGCCAGAGCGCAGTGAACCGGATCGAGCGCGGCAACCAGAACATCAGCCTTGAGATGATCGCGCGCATCGGTGAAGCGCTCGACAGCGAGATCGTCTCCCTGGGCTACGCCGGCCCGATGCACCTGCGCGTGGTGGGCGGCCGCCGCCTGTCCGGCGCCATCGACGTCAAGACCAGCAAGAACGCGTGTGTCGCCCTGCTCTGCGCCTCGTTGCTCAACAAGGGCCGTACGGTGCTGCGGCGGGTGGCCCGCATCGAAGAGGTCTACCGCCTCCTGGAGGTCCTCGGCTCCATCGGTGTCCGCACCCGCTGGATCAATGACGGCGTGGACCTGGAGCTGATCCCGCCGGCCCGCCTCGACATGGAGGCGATGGACGCCGACGCGGCCCGCCGGACCCGGAGCATCATCATGTTCCTGGGCCCGCTGCTGCACCGCATGGAGACCTTCCGCCTGCCGTACGCGGGCGGTTGTGACCTCGGCACCCGCACCATCGAGCCGCACATGATCGCCCTGCGCCGCTTCGGCCTGGACATCACCGCGACCGAGGGCATCTACCACGCGAAGGTCGTCCCCGGGATCTCCCCGGACCGCCCGATCGTGCTGACCGAGCGCGGGGACACCGTCACCGAGAACGCGCTGCTGGCCGCCGCCCGGCACGACGGCGTGACCGTCATCCGCAACGCCTCCTCCAACTACATGGTCCAGGACCTGTGCTTCTTCCTGGAGGCCCTGGGCGTCCGGGTCGACGGCGTCGGCACCACCACGCTCACCGTCCACGGCGTCCCGAGCATCGACGTGGACGTCGACTACTCCCCCTCCGAGGACCCGGTCGAGGCGATGAGCCTGCTCGCCGCCGCGGTCGTCACGGAGTCGGAACTCACCATCCGCCGGGTGCCGATCGAGTTCATGGAGATCGAGCTCGCGGTCCTGGAGGAGATGGGCCTGGACCACGACCGCTCGGCGGAGTACACGGCCGACAACGGCCGCACCCGCCTGGTCGACCTCACGGTCCGCCCCTCGAAGCTCGAAGCCCCGATCGACAAGATCCACCCGATGCCGTTCCCCGGGCTGAACATCGACAACGTCCCGTTCTTCGCGGCGATCGCCGCCGTGGCCCAGGGCCAGACCCTGATCCACGACTGGGTGTACGACAACCGGGCCATCTACCTCACGGACCTGAACCGCCTCGGCGGCCGCCTCCAACTCCTCGACCCCCACCGCGTCCTGGTCGAGGGCCCCACGCGCTGGCGCGCGGCGGAAATGATGTGCCCGCCGGCCCTGCGCCCGGCGGTGGTCGTCCTCCTGGCGATGATGGCGGCCGAGGGCACCTCGGTGCTGCGCAACGTCTACGTGATCAACCGCGGCTACGAGGAACTGGCCGAGCGCCTCAACTCGGTGGGCGCCCAGATCGAGATCTTCCGCGACATCTGAGCACGCCGCGGGTCAGGACGGATTCCCGTCCCCCCGGGCCGCCTGTGGGCCGTCGCCGGTGTCTCCGCCCCCGCGGAAGACCCCGTCGACGGCCCTTCGCGCTCACGCCTGCTGAAGGCCCTGAGCACGATGCGAGCATCGGGCGAGAACCGCAAGGGGGCACGGACCGCGCACGAGCCGCGAAGGCGTTCCGGATCGCCCTGGACTCCGGCGTACTCGGCCCAGGGCTGCCGGGGGACGTACCGGGCCTGCGGATCCGTGTGGTGCTCAGCCGGCGGTGCCGGGCGAGAGCACCGTGGACGCGGCGGCGTGATCCTGGCAGGCGGCCCACCAGCTGTCGCCGCCGGCGTCGCTGACCCGCACGCTCCACGCCGCGGGGTGGGAGCACGGAGCTCCCCAGGTGCACGCGCCCCGTGCGGAAGCCGTGCCGACCCTGTGGTGGGCGGCTGCCCACGGGTACTTCTCGCGGAGTTCCATGGCGGCCATTGAAGCGGAGGCGCGTACGGCCGCGCCGCCGAACGAGCTGATTCACCCGGGCCGTCCGCGGCTGAGCAGACCCGCTCCTCCGCCGTGTCGGAGAACGGTAGGGTGCCCGCACTGTTCGACGGAGGCACTCGGATGAACCGCGAAGACGAACCGCTCGACCGCTGGGCCGCCCGCCGGGAAGGGCGACTGCGCAAGCCCGGCGAGCTCAAGGCACTCACCCTCGGCACCGGACCGCAACGCGCCGCCCACCTCGACCCCGGGGCCCCGCGCCTCATCCTGGAGTGGGACGGGTTCCAGTGGGTGGCCGTGACCGTGGTCGACGACTACGCGGCGGCCTGCCGCCTGCTCCACCCCGCGCCGCAGCCCCGACCCGAGGAGCAGCCGGCGTCGGGGAAGCGGGAAGGCCGGCACCGGAAGCCGCGAGCCTGACGCTCGGGGTCGCCAAGTGGGGCGCCGTCAGCGCGGGGCCGGGAGCCAGGTCGTGGGGTCGGACGCCACCTGCTCGCCCGTCGCCAGGTTCTTCACCTCGTGCGCCGCCCCCTCCTCGAACGGCGGGAACCAGACGAACGGGATGCCCTTCCGGGAGGCGTGGCGGATCTGCTTGGCCACCTTGTCGGCCTGGTGGTAGAGCTCGACATTCATCCCCCGCCCGCGAAGGCGCGCCGCCGTGGCCTCGGCCTCGTTCCGGCGGTCGTCCCGCGGAACGACCACGAGTACGTCGCTGGGGCACTTCGCGGGGGTTTCCAGCAGCCCCTCCGCCAGGAGTTTGGCGAAGATACGCGTCAGTCCGATCGACATTCCCACACCCGGGAGCCGGCGCCGGATGAAGGAGCCGGCCAGGTTCTCGTAGCGCCCGCCCGAGCAAATGCTCCCGTAGTTCGGCCAGTCGACGAACTTTCCCTCATAGACCGTTCCCGTGTAGTAATCGAGCCCGCGGGCGATCGAGAGGTCGGCGACGACACTGCCGGCCGGCAGATCGCCCAGGGAATCCAGTACGTGACTCAGCTCGCCGAGACCTTCGGTGAGGAGCTCGGACGTCACGCCCAAGGCCTTGACGTCCTCCACGACGGCCGAGCCGGTGCCCCGCGTCCGGGCGAGCGCGAGGCAGGAATCCACGGTCCGCGCGGACAGCCCGACTTCGTCGGAAAGAATCTTCGCGACGCCCTCCGGGCCGACCTTGTCCAGCTTGTCGACGGCGCGGATCACCGCGGACGGATCGTCGATGCCGAGCCCTTCGTAAAACCCCTGGAGGACCTTCCGGTTGTTGATGCCGATCGTCCATGCGGGCAGATTCAGCCCGGTGAGGATCTCGTGGATCACGCGCGGCAGCTCGGCGTCGAAGTGCGCCGGCAGGTGGTCGACGTTGATCACGTCGATGTCACACTGCGTGAATTCGCGGAATCGCCCGTCCTGAGCCCGCTCGCCACGCCATACTCGTTGTATCTGATAGCGCTTGAACGGGAACACCAGCTCGTTGAAGTGCTGGGCCGTGTAGCGCGCGAACGGCACCGTCAGATCGAAGTGGAGCCCGATCCGGGAGTCACCGGTGTCGTCGGCGTCCTCCTGAAGCCTGCGCAGCGCATACACCTCGTTGGAGGTCTCACCCTTCGCGGTGAGTACGGAAAGGGGCTCGACCGAAGGCGTCTCGATCGAACAGAACCCATATCTCTCGAAACCCGACCGAATGAGATCGAGCCACTTCTGCTCGACCATCCGGATTTCAGGGAGCCATTCAGGAAATCCGCTGACGGGAACAGGTCGGACCGGTGGAGTTTCGTTCATCGGTGACACTCTCTCTTCGCTGTGAGCCGCTCGACGGCCGAGTCGCGGACCCGCTCGAACGCCGGTGACCAGCGTCTTACACAATCCGGCGTGACATCAACCGACTTGAAACGGCGCCACCGACGCCGAGCTGTCGTATCCGTCTTCCGTCTCACCCCTCGTCAACACTGGTATCGAATTCAACCTTCTGGGTATCTTGAGCGCCGCTCAAGGAACACTCACGACCCAGGAGTTACCGATGAACGTCCCGCACCGCAGCAGACCGAACGCGATGAAGAAGCGCTGCAGAGGCGCCCTCGTCGTCCTCGCCGCCGTTCTGTCGCTCGCCGCCTGCGACCCGGCCGCGCCGGCCGGCACCACCGGAACCAGCGCCACCGCCACCGTCGGCGCGACCCCGAGCCCCAGCCCCTCCGTGGTGGCGGCCAGTCCGAGTCCGAGCGCCAGTGTCGCTGCGACCCCGAGCGCCGAACCCACCACGGCGGCGCCGACCCTTCCGGCCCCGGTCGCCGCACCGCCCACCACCAAGGCGCCGGCGCCCACCAAGGCCGCCCCCGCCCCGCCGGCCCCCACCCGGACCCGCACCCAGGCACCCGAGCCCACCAAGGCGACGGCCGACTGCTACCCCCGCTCCAACGCCGGCAACTGCTACAAGGCCGGTCAGATATGTCGGAAGGCCGATGTCGGCACGTCCGGGCGGGACGCCAACGGACGCACGATCCACTGCCGTGACGACGACAGCGTGGGCCAGCGCTGGGGCTACTGACCGCCCCGGTCCTACGCGGCCTGCGGGGTGAAGGGGAGGAGTTCGTCGCCGCCGGGGCCGACGATGCCGAAGCTGCTCTCCGGCACCTTGTTCCAGGCTCCGGGGAGGTCGCCCAGAGGCTCGGACACGACCAGGCGGGTCTCGTCGGAGATCTCCTGGAGGAATTCCATGTCGGGGTGCAGCCTGCGCAGCGTATCCACCCGGCTGCTGTAGAACAGGGACCTCGACTCGCCCTGGCTGGAGTAGCGGAAGGCCCAGAGGCGTTCGCCGTCACTGATGGCGAGCGTCATCTGGAGCGGGTACGGCACACCGTGCTCGTGGCCGACGCGCTCCACCACGCCCGCCATCCTGGCCACCGCTCCCGGCGGGTCCCCTTCCAGGCCGAGGGTGAGCGCCAGGTGGAACATCACCTCGGAGTCCGTCGTCCCCTCGACATCGGGGTACAGCGCGGGGTCGATGAGCAGGGTGAGGTCCCGTC
Source organism: Streptomyces virginiae (assembly GCF_041432505.1). Lineage (GTDB taxonomy): Bacteria > Actinomycetota > Actinomycetes > Streptomycetales > Streptomycetaceae > Streptomyces > Streptomyces virginiae_A. The sequence continues at coordinate 6,575,051 of NZ_CP107871.1, read as the reverse complement.
GCATCCGGTGGAATTCGGCGATGGACCCGTTGTGCATGAACATCCAGCGGCCGTGCCGGAAGGGGTGACAGTTCGTCTGTTGCACCGCCGTACCGGTCGACGCCCGGATGTGGGCGAAGAACAGCGGTGAGCGGACGTGGTCCGCGAGCTCCCGCAGGTTGCGGTTGTTCCAGGCGGGGCCGATGTCCCTGAAGGTCGCCGGGGTGCCCGTGTTCTCCTCCGTGTACCACCCGACGCCGAAACCGTCACCGTTCGTCGTCTCCACACCCAGTCTGGAGTGGAGACTCTGGTCGATCAGCGAGTGGGCCGGTTTGTAGAGGATCGTTTCGAGCAGCTGGGGAGTTCCCGAATACGCGAGCCATCGACACATGAGCGATCACCTCGGGGGGACAACACGCACGGTAGCCCTATCCAGTGTGGCCACACCCCCCGGTGATCGCCACGCCAGCGGGACCGCGATCAGGCCACAGTGCGGCCTGATGAGCCCGTGTCCTCGCCAGGCAGGGCACGGGGCGGCAGAATCGGGCTTCCGTAGGACGAAGGGGCGGGGGCCATGACGGTGGACGCGAACGTGGACACGGGTGCGGGTGCGGATGCGGGCACGGATGCGGGTACGGAGGTTCCCGGACCGGCGGGAATGCCGTTGCTCGGCTCGCTCCTCGACCTGAAGTCCGACTCGCTCGGGACCTATCTGCGCGCCCAGCACCAGCACGGCGACCTGGTGCGGATCACGGCCGGTCCGCCCGGGATGCGCGCCGAGTTGTACTGCGTCTTCTCCCCCGCGGGCGCGCAGCAGGTGCTCGCCTCCGACGCGGCCCGCTTCCGCAAGGACAACCGCTTCTACCAGGAGGTCCGGGAGTCCTTCGGCAACGGGCTGCTGACCAGCCAGGACGAGGACTACCTGCGCCAGCGCCGGCTCGTGCAGCCGCTGTTCACCCGCCGTCGCGTGGACGGTTACGCCGAGGCGATCGCCGCCGAGACCCGATCCGTCGTCGACGCCTGGGGAGACGCCCTCGACGGCGTCATCGACGTCTCCGACGAGATGGCGCACCTCGCCCTGCGGGCCGTCGCGCGCATCCTCTTCGGCACCGATGTCGAGGCCACCGCCGATGTCGTGACCGAATGTTTTCCGATCATCACCGAGTACGTGCTGCGCCGCGGCTACTCCCCCGCCAACATCCCGCGCCACTGGCCCACCCCCGGCAACCGGCGGGCCGCCGCCGCGTTGGACGAGCTCTACGGGGTGTGCGACCGGATCATCGCGGAGCGGCGGGGCGGCGCCGCCGAGACCGGGGCCGGTACCGAGGCAGGGGCCGGTACGGGGGCTCCCGGCGAGGACCTGCTGACGCTGCTCGCCGCCGCGAAGAGCTCGGACGACGGGGAGTTCGACGCCTCCGAGCTGCGCGACCAGGTGTTGATCTTCCTGCTCGCCGGGCACGAGACGACCGCCACCTCGCTCTGTTTCGCCCTGCACCTGCTGTCCCTCCATCCCGAGCAGCAGGACCGGGCCCGCGCGGAGGTCTCCCGCGTGCTGGGCGACCGTACGCCCGAGGCCGCCGACCTGGAGCGGCTCCCGTACCTCACCCAGGTCCTCAAGGAGGCCATGCGGCTGTATCCGGCCGCGCCGGTCATCGGGCGCAAGGCCGTCGCCGCCACCCGGATCGGGGAGCACACCGTCCCCGCGGGCGCGGACGTGATCCTGGCGCCCTGGGTGACGCACCGCCATCCCGCGTACTGGCCGGACCCGGACCGCTTCGACCCCGAGCGCTTCACGCCCGAGGCGGAGGCGGGGCGGCCGCGCTACGCCTGGTTCCCTTTCGGCGGCGGGCCGCGCGCCTGCATCGGGCAGCACTTCTCCATGCTGGAGTCGGTGATCGCGCTGGCGATGATCCTGCGGGCCTACGAGTTCGAGGCCGTGGACACCGAGATCCCGGTCGGCGCCGGGATCACCCTGCGGACGACCGGCCCGGCGCGCTGCCGGATCCGTCGCCTGGACACGCCCTAGGGGAGGTCTTGTCACGGAAATACGGGATGCGGGCAGGCCAGGGCGGGTCGTAGGGTCGATGCCCGTGGAACCACTCACCGAGAAACAGATCCGTTCGTCCTTCGTGAACTGCACCAAGGGCGAGGCGACGCGGCTGCGCCTGCCGCTCGACTTCGCCGAACTGCCCTGGAAGGACCTGGACTTCCTGGGGTGGGTGGACCCGGGAGCGCCCCTACGGGCCCACCTCGTGCTGCCCCGGGCGGACGGGGCCGGTCCGCTGGGGATCTCGCTGCGCGTACCGGCCGTCGGCCGCACCAGCGTGGTGAAGTCCAGCCTGTGTCAGATCTGCCTGACGGGTCACGCCTCCTCCGGGGTCACCCTGCTCGCCGCACCGCTGGCCGGCGCCCGCGGCCGTGAGGGCAACACGGTCGGCACGTACATCTGCGCGGACCTCGCCTGCCCCCTGTACGTACGCGGCAAGCGCCAGGCGAAGCTGCGCGCCGGGCAGTACGAGGAGTCCCTGACGCTGGACGAGCGGCTCGCCCGCATGTCCGACAACCTGGACGCCTTCGCCGCTCGGGTCACCGCGGTGTAGCGGCTCGCCCGGTCCTCGCCCCTGCCCCCGCCCCCGGGCCTTCAGGTCCGGTCCGCCGCCGGTTTGTGGTTGCCCTGGAGGCGGGCGAGGTCCGAGGGGCGGACCTGGATGACGAACAGCGCGATCAGCGCGCCGACGAGGGTGAACAGGGACGCCACGACGAAGGCGGCGCTGATGCCCGAGGTGAGGACCTGGTCGCCCCACGGTTTCGGGAGTTGCCCGGTGCGCTGGAAGAGGGCCTTCTGCACCGGGCCGGCCGTGCTGAGGAACTCCGGTATCTGCTGCTTGGCCTCGTTGCGGCTCGCCGTGCCGAAGACGGTCACCAGGATCGACAGGCCCAGCGAGCCGCCCACCTGCTGCATCGTGTTCAGCAGGCCGGACGCCGCGCCCGACTCGCGGTCGGAGACGTTCGACAGGGCCATCAGCGTCAGCGAGACGAACTGCAGGCCCATGCCGAGGGCGAAGAGGAGCATCGGGCCCAGGATGCTGCCGAGGTACGTCGAGTCCACGTCGGTCTGCGTCAGCCAGGCGAGGCCGGCCGCCGAGGACAGCGCGCCCGTGACCATGAAGGGCTTGGGGCCGAACTTCGGCAGCAGTTTCGCGGTGATCGCGGCGCCGACCGCGATCACGGCGCTGACCGGCAGGAAGGCGAGGCCGGCCTGGATCGGGCTGAAGCCCAGCACGATCTGCACGAAGAGGGTCAGGAAGAAGAACATGCCGAAGATCGCGCACGCGAGCATGAGCATGATGCCGTAGGTCCCCGCCCGGTTGCGGTCGGCGAACATGTGCAGCGGGGTGATCGGTTGCGGCGAGCGCCGTTCGGTGAGGATGAAGAGGGTCAGAAGGACCACGGCGGCGCCGAACGAGCCGAGGGTGACCGGGTCGCGCCAGCCCTCCTGGGACGCCCGGATGAAGCCGTAGACCAGCGAGACCATGCCCAGGGTGGACAGCAGCGCGCCCGCGAGGTCGAAGTGTCCCGGGTGGCGTTCGGACTCGCGCAGGACCTTCGTGGCCAGCACCGCGATCACGATGGCGATGGGGACGTTGACGAAGAGCACCCAGCGCCAGTCGAGCCATTCGACGAGGATGCCGCCCGCGAGGAGGCCGATCGCACCGCCGGCGGCCGAGACTCCGGCGAACACGCCGAACGCCCGGTTGCGGGCCGGGCCTTCGCGGAAGGTGGTGGTGATCAGGGCGAGGGAGGTCGGCGAGGCGATGGCGCCGCCGACGCCTTGGAGGGCCCGTGCGGCCATCAACTGGCCCTCGTTCTGGGCGAGTCCGCCGAGGAGCGAGGCGAGCCCGAAGAGCAGGACGCCGAAGATGAAGACGCGTTTGCGGCCGAGGATGTCGCCGATGCGGCCGCCGAGGAGCAGCAGTCCGCCGAACGCGAGGGTGTAGGCGTTGACGACCCAGGAAAGGCTCTCGGTCGAGAAGCCGAGAGCGGTCTGGATGTGTGGCAGCGCGATGTTCACGATCGTGATGTCGAGAACCACCATGAGTTGGCAGGAGGCGATCACGAACAGGGCGAGTCCGCTGCCGCTTCCCCGGACCTTGCCTTCGGTCCCGCTGTTGCTCGGCGTTGGGGTCGGATCCACCTTTTCGACGCTAAGCCCGCGCCTCTGGGGCCACCACTCGAACAGCCTAGTAATGGTGACATTTCACATGTCACACTACGATCATGGATGACTTCCTCAGGCTCTCCGCGAGCACGGCCCGCTTCACCTACGGCGCCCCGCGCGCCTTCTCCTTCGGGGACGACGGCCGACTGCTCTGGTTCCTCCGGTCGACGGGCCCCACCGACGCCTTCGACTCGCTCTGGGTCCTGGACACCACCACCGGCGCCGAGACCCGGCTCGCCGATCCCCGCGAGCTGTGCCCCGAGCCCGGCCCCCTCCCCGTGGCCGAGCGCCGGCTGCGCGAGCGGACCCGGCTCGTCGCCGCCGGCATCGGCTCGTACGCCCTCTCCGGCGACGGCCTGCACGCCGTCTTCGCGCTCTACGGGCGGCTCTTCGAGGTCGCCGCGGGCGGCGCCGGCACCCCCAAGGAGATCCCGGCCGCCGGGCCCGCGCTGGACCCGCGCCCCAACGCCGACGGCTCGCGCACCGCGTACGTCGCCGACGACGTCCTGTACGTCGCCCCGGGCGGCCGGATCAGCCCCGACGACGGGGCCCGCTGGGGCCTCGCCGAATTCGCCGCCGCCGAGGAGCTGGGCCGCACCCGGGGCCACTGGTGGTCCCCGGACGGGGTCACCCTGCTGGCCGCCCGCGTCGACGAATCCGCGATCCAGCGGCGCTGGTTCGCCGACCCGGCGCACCCGGAGCTGCCGGCCGAGGACTTCGCCTACCCCGAGGCGGGCGGCCCCAACGCCGACGTCCAGCTATGGGTGCTCGGCGCCGACGGCACCCGGATACGGCTCGACTGGGACGCCGACACCTATCCGTACGTCTCCGACGCGGGCTGGGAGTCCGCCACCGAGATCCTGCTGACCGTCCAGGACCGGCTCCAGCGATGCGTCCTGCTGCTCTCCGCCGACCCGGCCACCGGCCGCACCCGGGAGCTGTCCCGCACCACGCACCCGCAGTGGGTGGACCCGCTGGTCCCCGGCACCCCGGCCCGCCTCGCCGACGGGCGGATGCTGATCTCGGCCGACACCCCGAACGGCGCCGCCCGCGCCCTCGCGGTGGACGGCGCACTCCTCACCGGGGACGGGATCCAGGTCCGCGCCGTGGCCGGGGTCCACGAGGGCCGACTGCTGATCGAGGCGGGCCTGCGCGACCCGTCCGAGCAGCAGGTGCTGCTGCTGGACCCGGACACCGGGGACCTCACCCCGATCGCCGACGGGCCCGGCGTGCACACCGTGTCCGCGTCGGCCGGCACCCTGCTGCTGACCACCGCCGACGCCGACGGGGTACGGCGCACCGTACGCACCCCCGACGGGCGGGAGTTCACCCCCGCCGACCTGTCCGAGCCGCTGCCCTACCGGGTGGACGCCATCCTGGAACGGGTCACCGAGCGCGGCATCCCCACCGCCCTCGTGCTGCCCCGCGACCACGTCCCCGGCCGGCGGCTGCCCGTCCTGGTCGACGGCTACGGCGGCCCCGGCATGCAGGACATCACCGCCGACCAGCGCCGCCGCCAGCACCGCCAGTGGTGGGCCGACCAGGGCTTCGCCGTGGTCACCATCGACAATCGCGGGACCCCGTACGTCTCCCCCGCCTACACGCACGCCATGTACCGGGGCTTCTCCGAGGTCACCCTCGACGACCAGGTCGCGGCGCTGCACGCGCTCGCCGCCCGCCACACCGACCTCGACCTCGGCCGGGTCGGCGTGCGCGGCTGGTCCTACGGCGGCTACCTCTCGGCCATGGCCGTGCTACGCCGCCCGGACGTCTTCCACGCGGCGGCCGCCGGCGCCGCGCCGACCGACTTCCGGCACTACGACACGGCGTACACCGAGCGGTACCTGGGCCTCCCCCAGGAGCACCCGGACGTCTACGAGCGGGACTCCCTCATCCCCGACGCCCCGAAGCTGTCCCGCCCCCTGCTGCTGATCACGGGCCTGGCCGACGACAACGTCCACCCGTCCCACACCCTGCGGCTGTCGCAGGCGCTGACGGACGCGGGCCGCCCGCACCAGCTCCTGGCCCTCCCCGGGGTCACCCACATGACCCCGGGCGGCACCCGGGAGAAGCTGATGGCGCTGGAGCTGGAGTTCTTCCGCCGCGAACTGGCCTGAGGGGTGTCCCCCGCACCCCGCCGACCACCGTGTCGGCGGGGCGCGCCCGGCCGACCGGTCAGGGCCGCGGGGCGAAGAGCATCCGGGCCAGGGCGGTGAGCACCAGGGCTGCCGCCGGCACGTACCACCAGCGCCGCAGCCTGCCCGTCGCCACACAGGCCGCCGTCACGGCGACGGCCGGCAGCTCCACCGCCAGGCCGAGCCCGGCGAACAGCCGCGCCGCGTCCGTGACCGTACGGTCCCACGGCCCCTCGGACCGCGTGAGCAGCGCACAGAGGACGAAGAAGCCCGCCCCGGCGTGCAGCAGCGACACGAGGACCGCCGACGCGACCGTCACCACCGTCCCGCGCCGGATGGTCCCCGATGTCCCCTGGTCGGCCATGCGGCGCGCCTCGCTTCCTCGATGTCGTTCTCGGGAGCGTAGCCGAGCCCTTCGCGGGGGCGGGTGGGGTGTCCGCGGCGTACGGCGGTGCCCCGAAGACGCCTTTGTCTCCGGGGCACCGCCGCTTCCCTTGGGTCCCCGTCAGTCACCAGGGAAGTGGCAGGCCACCTCGCGGGAGGCGGCGAGGCGCAGCGGCGGGCGGTCGGTGCGGCAGATCGGCTGGGCCTTGGGGCAGCGCGGGTGGAAGGTGCAGCCCGGGGGTGGAGCGGCCGGGCTCGGCGGGTCGCCGAGCAGCACGATCCGCTCCCGCCGCCGTTCCGCCGCCGGGTCGGGCAGCGGGACGGCGGACAGCAGCGCCCGGGTGTACGGGTGCTGCGGGTTCTCGTAGAGGGACTTCTTGTCCCCGATCTCGACGATCCTGCCGAGGTACATGACGGCGACCCGGTCGCTGACCCGCTTGACCACCGACAGGTCGTGCGCGATGAACACGTAGGCGAGGCCGAGTTCGGCCCGCAGCCGTTCCATCAGGTTGACGATCTGCGCCTGCACGGAGACGTCCAGCGCGGAGACCGGCTCGTCGGCGACGATCAGGCGGGGGCTGGTGGACAGCGAGCGGGCGATGCCGATGCGCTGGGCCTGGCCTCCGGAGAACTCGTGCGGGTAGCGGTCGATGTGCTCCGGGATCAGTCCGACGAGCTCCATCAGGTCGGCGGCCCGGCGGCGGGCGTCGCCCGCGCTCCAGCCCTGCACCAGCAGCGGGTCGGAGATGATCCGGGCCACGGTCTGGCGCGGGTTGAGGGAGGAGTGCGGGTCCTGGAAGACCATCTGGATGTGCCTCCGCAGCGGGCGCATGGCGGACGGCGAGAGGCGGCTGATGTCCTTGCCGTCGAAGGCGACCCGGCCGGCGGTGGGCTCCAGCAGCCGTACCAGCATCCGGCCGGTGGTGGACTTCCCGCAGCCCGACTCCCCGACCAGGCCCAGGGTCTGCCCGGCCGCCAGGTCGAAGGACACCCCGTCGACGGCGCGCACGGGCGCCCCCCGGCGCCCGGTCACGGATCGTCGGCCGGGGAAGGTCATGGTGAGGTCCTGTACGGACAGCAGGGGCGTGGCGGTCTCGGTCATCGGGCCGCCTCCTGGGCGGTGCGGTCCCCGGCGAAGTGGCAGGCCACGGTCCGCGCGGGGCCGTCCCCGTACGCTTCCGGCTCCGGCCGTACGTCGACGCAGCGCGCGGCGGCCACGGGGCAGCGCGGGGCGAAGGCGCAGCCGGGGGCGGGCGCGAGCAGGGAGGGCGGGGAGCCGGGGATGAAGGGCAGGGGGACGTCGTCGGCGGTGTCGAGGCGGGGCAGCGAGTCGAGCAGGCCTCGGGTGTAGGGGTGGGCGGGGTCGGCGAACAGGTCGTCGACCGGGGCCTGTTCGGCGGCGCGGCCGCCGTACATGACGAGCACCTCGTGGGCGACCCGGGCGACGACGCCCAGGTCGTGGGTGATCATCACGACGCCGAGGCCGCGTTCCTGCTGGAGCCGGGCGATCAGTTCCAGGATCTGGGCCTGCACGGTGACGTCCAGGGCGGTGGTCGGCTCGTCGGCGATCAGCAGGTCGGGTTCGCAGGCCAGGGCCATGGCGATCATGGCGCGCTGGCGCATGCCGCCGGAGAACTGGTGCGGGTACTCCCCGGCGCGGCGGGCCGGTTCGGGGATGCCGACCTCGCCGAGCATGTCGACGGCGCGTTTGCGGGCGGCGGCCCGGCCGGCCTTGAAGTGCACCCGGAAGTGCTCGGCGATCTGCTCGCCGACCGTGTAGTAGGGGTGCAGGCTGGAGAGCGGGTCCTGGAAGATCATGGCCATCCTGCGGCCGCGGACCTTGGACAGTTCCCGTTCCGGTAGCCCGGTCAGCTCCCGTCCGGCCAGCGCCACGGAGCCGCTGACCTCGACGGGGCCGCGGTGCAGACCCATGACGGCGAGCGAGGTGACGGACTTGCCGGAGCCGGACTCGCCGACGATGCCGAGGGTGCGGCCGGCCTCGACGGTGAAGCCGATCGAGTCGACGGCCCGTACGGTCCCCCGCCCGGTGGTGAAGGTGACGCGCAGATCGCGTACGGCGAGGAGCGGAGCGGCGGTGTCGGCTGCCATCAGTACCTCACTCTCGGGTCGATGACGGCATACAGGAGGTCGACGAGGAGGTTGGCGACGACGATGAAGAAGGCGGCGAGCAGGGTGACGCCGAGGACCACGGGCTGGTCGGAGTTGACCAGGGCGCCGTAGAACAGCCGCCCGATGCCGGGGAGTCCGAAGATGGACTCGGTGATGACGGCGCCGGCGAGCAGTCCGCCGAGGTCCATGCCGAAGATGGTGAGGATCGGGGTCATGCCGGAGCGCAGCCCGTGTTTGACGACGACCGTGCGCTCGGGCATGCCCTTGGCGCGGGCGGTACGGATGTACGGCTCGGCCATCGCCTCGATCATCGAGCCGCGGCTCTGGCGGGCGTACATGGCGGCGTAGAGCAGGGCGAGGGCGATCCAGGGCAGGGTCAGGTTGGTGGCCCAGGCGAGCGGATTGTCGCCGAAGGCCTGGTAGGTGGGGTAGGGCAGGAGGCCGGCGACGCGGATGACGCCGTAGATGAGCATCACGGAGGTGAAGTACACGGGCAGGGAGGCCGCGGCGACGGCGCCGACCATCAGGGCCTTGTCGGTGGCGGTGTCCTTGCGCAGGGCGGCGGTGACCCCGGCGCCGAGCCCGAGGAGCAGCCACAGCACGGCGGCGCCGACGGCGAGGGAGGCGGAGACCGGGAGCCGGTCCATCAGCAGGTCCCACACGGGCAGCGAGTTCTCGTAGCTGTAGCCCAGGCACGGGAAGTCGCAGTCGACGGCGTACTGGCCGGTGCCGAGGGTACGGCCGGTGAAGATGCCGGTGAGGAAGTCGGTGAACTGCCGCCACAGGGGCTGGTCGAGGCCCAGGTACGTGCGTACGTCGGCCAGGCGCTCGGCGCTGCAGGTCTTGCCGCAGGCGGCCGCGGCCGGGTCGGAGGGCAGCACGTAGAAGATGAGGAAGGTGACGGCGGCGATGGCGAGGAGCACGCCGCCGAGGGCGAGCAGCCGGCGGGCGAAGTAGAGGATCAACTGCGGCCGCCCCTCGGGTCGAGGATGTCGCGCAGGGCGTCGCCGAGCAGGGTGAAGGCGAGCACGGCGAGGAAGAGGAAGACGCTGGGGATGACGAAGTACATGGGGTCGGTCTCGTAGTAGGCCACGGACTCGGCGATCATCTGGCCCCAGGAGGGGGTGGGCGGGCGGACGCCGACGCCGAGGTAGCTGAGGGCGGCCTCGGTGCTGATCATTCCGGGGATCAGCAGGGTGGTGTAGGCGATGACCGGGCCGGAGACGCCCGGGAGGATGTCGCGGGTCAGGATCCGCCAGGGGCCGGAGCCGCCGACGCGGGCGGCGTCGACGTACTCGCGGTGTTTGAGGGAGAGGGTCTGGCCGCGGACCACGCGGGCGACGCCGGGCCAGCCGAAGACCCCGATGACGGTGGTCATGAGGACGATGCGGTTGACGTCCTTGGCCACGGAGAGCATCGCGATCATGAAGATCAGCGAGGGGAAGGACATGGTCAGGTCCATGAGCCGGGACAGGATCGTGTCGGTGCGGCCGCCGAAGTAGCCGGCGGCGATCCCGGCGGCGGTACCGGCGACGACCACGATGGCGGTGGCGGCGAAGGCGATCAGGAGGGAGACCTGGGCGCCGTTGATCACACGGGCGAACAGGTCGCGGCCGGTGACGGGTTCGACTCCGAGCCAGTGTTCGGGGCTGATCCCGCCGAGGGCGCCGAGCGGCTGGCCCCCGAGGTAGGGGTCGACGGCGGTCTTGTCGAACTCGTTCGGGGACCAGCCGCCGAGGGCGCCCAGCCAGGGGGCGGTGACGGCCATCAGGACGAAGAGGAGGACGACGCAGAGGCTGACGCGGACGGCGGGGCGGCGGCGGAGCTCCCGCCGGGCGAGCTGCCAGGGGCTGCTCCCCGGGGGGACCTCCTTCGCCTCCCGGCCGGCCGGGCCGGACACGTCGGCCGGATCGGACGGGCCGGACCGGCCGGACCGGCCGGACGCGGCGGTGGACGGGGTGGTGGTCATGGCTGCGGGGATCCCTCGGGGCCTCAGCCCTGGCTCTTCGCGGGGTCCTTGAGGCCGACGGTCCCGTAGTCGATGGTGCCGGTCCACACGGGGTGACCGAAGGCGCCGGCGATGTTGGTGCCGACGAGGAGCGGCTTGCGCTCCAGGAGGAGCGGGACGTTCGGGGACTTGGCCATCAGGGCGGCGTCGAGGTCGATCCAGGCCTGGTTGGCCTCCTTGGCGTCGGCCATGGCGTTGATCTCGTCGATCCGCTTGATGGTCGCCTCGTCGCGGAACTGGCTGTAGTTGCCCTGGTTGCCCTTCTCCTTGATGGTGCGTCCGTCGAAGACGAACGGGATCCAGGTGGAGCCGGAGGGGTAGTCGGGGCACCAGCCGGTGAGGGTCATGTCGGGGGTGGTGGACAGGTCGCCGATGACGTCGTAGTAGGCGCCCGGGTCGACGGTGTCGATGACGACCTCGATGCCGGCGCGGGACAGGCCCTGCTGGATGGCCTCCGCCTTGCCCTTGTCGCCGGTGGAGACCGAGAGGGACACCTTGAGGGTCTCCTTGCCGGCGGCCTTGAGGAGTTCCTTGGCCTTGGCCGGGTCGCCGGCCGGGGCGATCTTCAGGACGTCGGCCTGCTTGCCGCCGGAGAGGGCCGGGGGAAGGTAGGCGGTGGCGATCTCGTTGAGGGCCGGACCGCCGCCCGCGGTGACGACGGCCTCCTTGTCGACGGCGTACTGCATGGCCTCGCGGACCTTCGGGTCGTCGAAGGGGGCGCGGGAGTTGTTCAGGTGGAGCATCTCCGTACAGCCCTGGGACTCGGCGAGCAGCCGGGCCTTGACCTCCGGCTTGGGCAGCACCTTGGGGGCGCTCTCGGGCCGCATGTCGGCGTACTGGACGGTGGAGGCGTCGGCGCCCTCGCCGGCGATGATCCGGTCGTCGATCTGGCCGCCCTTGAGGCCCATGACGACAACGAACTTGTCGGGGTAGGCCTTGCGGACGGTGTCGGTGCCCGGGTCCCAGTGCTCGTTGCGGACGAGGACCAGCTTCTTGTCGCGGTCGTACGACTCGATCTTGTACGGGCCGGAGGAGAACGGGCGGGCGTCGTACTGGGTGCCCTTCTCCTGGGCCTGGGGCACGGGGGCGAAGGTCGGCAGGGTGGCGGTCGCGGAGAACTCGGCGACCGGGCGCTTCAGTTCGAAGACGATCGTGCGGTCGTCGGGGGTCTTGACGGAGTCCAGGTGCTGCCCCTGGAGCGGACCCTTGTAGCCCTCGGTCCCGGCCAGGTACTGGGCGGCGTAGTCGGGGCCGCCGGTGAGGTCGGGGCTGAAGGAGCGCTCGACGTTGTACTTGATGTCCTGGGCCCTGACCGGGCTGCCGTCCTCGTACTTCACGCCCTCCTTGAGGGTGAAGGTCCAGGTGCGGCCGCCGTCGGAAGAGGTGCCGAGGTCGGTGGCGAGGTCGGGGACCAGCTCGCTGCCGGCCTTGCCGGGCTCGGCCTTGAAGGTGACGAGCGTGCGGTAGAGCAGCCGGGTGCCGAAGTCCATGGTCGGCATGGTCCAGTTGCGGGCGGGGTCGAGGTGCGCGAAGTCCTGGTTGGACAGGACGGTGAGGGTGCCGCCCTTGACCGGGGTCCCGCCGAGGATCTTGCCGTCGTTGGCGGCGGCGGGGTTGGAACCGCCCGAGCCGGCGGAGCCCTTCTTGGTGTCGGAGCAGCCCGAGGCGCCGAGTGCGAGAGCTGCCACCAGGGCGGTGGCGAGGGCGAGTTGGGTGCGCTTGGTCATGGGTCACTCCAGTGAAGGGCCGCGCTCTAGGATGTGACCGGTAACATAGTAATGTGAAATTGCACTGACAAGGGGTGGGGGCCGCCGTTATCCAGCCGTGTCCAAAACGGCCGGGCGGCGCGTCGCCGCGACAGCCCACCCGGCGGGCGAGAACATGCCCGATGTGATCACCACGGCCAAGGCCACGCAGTGGAGCAGGAGTTCGAGGCGGCGGGACACGGCGCGACGGGAGCCCGGACGGCAGGAGCCCGGACGGCGCGAGCCCGGACGGCGGGAGTTCCTCACCGCGATGGGGGCCGTGGCGGCGACCTTCGCGCTCGGGGTCCCCGCACGGGCCACCGACGCCGCCCGGGACGCCGCCACGGCCGTCGAGTACGTGGATGTCCAGCTCCTCGACATCACCGACCTGCACGGCTTCCTGCAGGGCGCACCCGGCAGCAACTCCGTCATCGTCGGCAACGGCGGCATCGGCTACACCGTCGGCGGTGTCGCCTACATGGCCGCACACCTCGAACGGCTCCGCGACGGGCGCGCCAACTCCTTCTTCTTCACCCCCGGAGACGCCTTCTCCGGCTGGGAGTTCGACGCCGCGGCCTTCGCCGACGAGCCGACGATCGAGGCCCTGAACCGCATGGGGCTCGACTTCGCGACGGCCGGCAACCACGAGTTCGACAAGTCGCCCGCCATGCTCCAACGCCACATGGAGCAGGGCATCCCCTTCCCGGTCGAGGGCCGCGACACCTCCTTCACCGACTCCGCCGGCCTGCGCTTCCACGGCGCCGACTTCCGTTACTACAGCGCCAACCTCGTCCGCGGCCAGGACGGGCGCACGGTCCTGCCCGCCTACAACATCGAGTGGGTACGCACCGCCGACGGCCGGGAGCTGCCCATCGGGTTCATCCACCTCACCGCCGTGGGCAGCGAACGCTTCCCCGGCTCCTACCAGCCGGGCCTCGCCACCCTCGACGACGTCGCCACCGCCGACCGCTACGCCGCGCTGCTCAAGAGCCAGGGGGTGAACGCGATCGTGCTCAGCCTGCACGACGGGGCGGTGGCGGGAGCCGACTTCAACAGCGGCGTCGACCCTTCGGGGCCGGCCCTCGACCTCGCGCTACGGGTCTCCCCGGACATCGACGCGATCGTCACCGGGCACTGGCACACCCGGTTCAACATGATGATCCCCGACCCGAACGGCGTCCCCCGCCCGTTCGTCGAGGCCGGCTGCTACGGCCAGGTCATCAACGAGATCAACCTACGGCTCGACCCGCTCACCGGCCGGGTGATCCGGGAACTGACCGTCTCCACCAACCACCCCAACACCCGTGACATCGCACCTCACCCGGAGCTGGGGGAGGTCGTCACCTACTGGGCGGGGCAGGCGGCCGCGCGCGACCGGACCCCGATCGGACGACAGACCGGCTCGTTCCTGCGCACCCGGAACACGGCCGGCGAGAGCACCATGGGCAACCTGGCCGCCGACTGGGCGCTGTGGGCGGGCAGCAGGCCCACCGATCCCGAGAACGACGCCAACATCCACCCGAACGTCCCGGCCGAGCTCGCCGTGGTCGCCGCGGCGCCCCGGGTCGGCCAGGCGATCATCGCCGGTGACCTCGTCCTCGACCAGGCCTCGGGCGGCGCCGTCACCTTCGGCAGTGCCTGGCGGGCCGTCGGGTTCGGCGATCCGATCGTCAGCGCGTGGGTCGACGGTCAGCGGATCCACGACGCGTTGGAGGAGCAGTGGACGACGACGGAGGCCGGCGAACTGCGCTTCGCGCCGCTCGCCGTCTCCCGGAACGTGCGCTACAGCTTCGATGCCCGGGGCCCGGTCGGCGACCGGGTGGACCCCGCCGACGTCTTCGTCGACGGGGTCGCCCTGGACCTCGGCCGCCGCTACCGGCTCGCGGCGCCCTCGTACACGCTCCTCGCGAGCGACGGCTATCCGGCCCTCTCCGAGTTCGGGGAGCCCTACCGCCACCAGCGGGACTTCGAGAGCTTCGTGGCGTACGTGCGGGAGACGGCGGTGCTCTCCCCGCAGCCCCGGGGGCGGGTCACGGCGGCGGCCGCGAGCAGCACCGCGGGCGAGGTGGGCACCGTGGTGGACCCGCCGGTGCTGCTCCTGCCCGACGGCACCCCGGTACCGCGCCCGGAGGCGGCGATCATCTCGGCGGACCGCCCCCAGCCGATCCGCGACGCGGGCCGCGCGCCCTGCTGATCCGCGGCCGGTCGTACGGACGAAAGCGGCGTCCACCCAGGGGCTTGCGGGGTGTCGGGGCTAAAGGCTGGAGCCGAGGACTCCCGGGGTGCGGCCGACCGGTTCGTCGCGGCCCTGGGCCCAGAGGGAGCGCACGTGGCCGAGGTGGCGGAGCATGCACTCCTGCGCCGCCTCGGCGTCGCCGCTCAGCATCAGGTCGAGCAGCTCGATGTGTTCCTCCGCCGAGGAGACCAGCTTGCCGGCCTCGTCCAGGCCGGTCAGGCCGTAGAGCCGGGACCGCTTGCGCAGGTCGCCGACCGTCTCCACCAGCCGGTCGTTGCCCGCGAGGGCCAACAGGGAGAGGTGGAAGCGGCGGTCGGCCTCCAGGTAGCCGATGAGGTTGTGCTCGCGCGCGCTGGTGACGATCTCCTCGGCGATGGGGCGCAGCGCCTCCAGCTGCTCGGGGGTGGCGATCTTCGTGATCCGGCCGATGGTCGGTACCTCGATCATCGTGCGCAGTTCGGTGAACTGGTCCAGGTCGCGCTCGCTGACCTCGGTGATCCGGAAGCCCTTGTTGCGGACCGGTTCGACCAGCCCTTCCCGGGCCAGGTCGAGCATGGCCTCGCGGACGGGGGTGGCCGAGACGCCGAGTTCGGCCGCGAGGCCCGGTGCGGAGTAGACGCTGCCGGGGCGCAGCTCACCCGCTATCAGCGCGGCCCGCAGGGCGTGGCCGACCTGGTCGCGGAGGCGTTCCTGGGCCTTGATGAGACTGTGCTGCTTCAGGTCACCCATTGCTTTTCCTCCGAGACCCCCGTACACCACCGACGAGGAGAGGAACAGCGTACAATGTCACGTTGCGCTGCTCACACTCCGGCGGCCTCGTACAGCGCGACCGCCACAGCGAGATCTTCCCAGGCCATGCCCACACTCTTGAAGAGCTGTGGACAACTCCGCGGCCCGCCCGCCGGGATCCGCCCGCCGACCAGATCGGCGAGGGTGCCGCTGATGTGGCCGGGTCCGATGGCCCCCTCGGCCTCCGGGACCAGGAGGTCCCCCGCCTCGCGCAGGGCCGCCGCCCGGGACTCCACGTACACCGCCGCCCGTCGCACAAGGGCGGTGTCCGTCTCCCGGGCCGTCGGCTCGTGCGAGCCGACCGCGACGACGGTGGCGCCCGGCCCGACCAGACGCCCGTCGAAGAGCGGCTCCCGGGCCGTGGTGCAGCAGATCACCAGATCGGCGTCGGCCACCTCCTTCGGGGTGCCGGTCCGGGCGGCCGGGCCCAGGGTGCGGGCGTACCCGGCGAGCTCCCGCGCCCGCCCCTGGTCGCGGGCGACCACCACCACCTCGACCAGCTCCCGTACGGCCAGGGTCGCTTCCAGGTGCCCGTACGCCTGCGGCCCCGAGCCGAAGAGCACCAGGCGCAACGGGCGACCGGTCGGCGCCAGGTGACGCAGCGCCAACGCGGAGACCGCCGGGGTGCGCAGGGTGGTCAGCGCCGCGCCGTCGAGCAGGGCCAGCGGGCGCAGGGTGGGCCCGTCCAGCAGGAGGTAGGAGCCGGTGATCCGGGGCAGCCCGCGGGCCGGGTTGCCCGGCGCGACCCCGGCGATCTTCACCCCGGCGTACGTGCCGGACGCCGCCGGCATCAGCAGCAGTTCGCCCCCGCCGGGCACCTCGATCGCGGAACGCGGCGGGCAGCTCTCCGGGTCGAGGCCGCCGAGCAGGGCGGCGGCGACGGCGTCGGCTGCCGCCGCCGGACCGATCAGGGCGGCCATCCGGCCGGCGGCGAGCTGGGGGATGCCCGTCACAGCAGGAATCCGGTACCGAGCGCGTCGTGCGGGTCCACCACGAAGGCGTGTTCGCCGGTGCGGTGGGCGGTGCCGGTGACCTCGGTGACCCCGCCGGCCTCCATCCGCCCGGTGAACACCGTGCCGGTGACGGACTCGTGCAGCAGGTCCTCCCCCGGGCCGAGCCGCCCGTCCTGAGCCAGCAGCGCGAGCCGCGTCGAGGTTCCGGAGCCGCAGGGCGAGCGATCGATCTGCCCGTCGGCGAACACGGTGACGTTGCGCTGGTGCGGTCCGAAGGGGGTGTCGGGCAGCTCCTCGTACAGGATCACCCCGTAGACGCCGGAGAGCAGCGGGCCGTCCGGGTGCCAGGTGGCGGGGTGGGTGGCCAGCGCCGCCCGGACCTCCTGTCCGGCCCGTACCAGGGCGGGCAGCGCCGCCCG
Organism: Streptomyces virginiae; assembly: GCF_041432505.1. Classification (GTDB taxonomy): domain Bacteria; phylum Actinomycetota; class Actinomycetes; order Streptomycetales; family Streptomycetaceae; genus Streptomyces; species Streptomyces virginiae_A. Next base: position 6,558,054 of record NZ_CP107871.1, on the reverse strand, counting down.
GGACACGTCCAGGCCGAGGTCGCGCGCGCGGACGGAGGCGTAACAGGCCCCGGCGTACGCGATGTCCACCTCGGCGAGCCCGAAGGACGTGGCGACGGGCACCTTGCGCGCGCCCACCACCGCCGGGACGTTGCGGAAGGTGACCCCGGTGGTGCGGCCCCCGGCCCGGTGGACGGTGGCGGTGACCCGCCCGGACGGTACGTCGATGCGCACCGGGACGTCCCCGTCCTCCGGGGCGGCGACCCGGCCGGTGTCCACGGCCCAGACCCCGAGGGCCATGGTGCCGTGGCCGCAGGCGGTGGAGTAGCCGTCCTTGTGCCAGAACAGCACGCCGAAGTGGGCGCCGTCGTCGTCGGCCGGGACCACGAACCCCCCGTACATCCCGGCGTGCCCGCGCGGCTCCTGCACGAGCAGACGCCGTACGTCGTCCAGCGCGCCCCGGCGCGGAGCGGTTCCGGAGCCTCCCGGGCCGATGACCGTGGCGCAGCGCTCGGCCACGGTGTCCCCGGGGACCGGCGGCATGCCCGGCGCGGCGCCGTCGACGATCCGGAAGGGCTCGCCGGCGGTGTGGTAGTCCACCGTACGGACGGTGATCACAGCAGGAACCCTCCGGGGAAGGGGTCGGTCGGGTCGAGGAAGTACTGGGCGGTGCCGGTGATCCAGGCCCGGCCGGTGACGGTGGGGATCACGGCCGGGAGCCCCCCGACGGTGGTCTCCGCGACCAGCCGGCCGGTGAACTCGGTGCCGATGAAGGACTCGTTGACGAAGTCCGTGTCGAGTTCCAGCAGGCCGCGGGCGTGCAGCTGGGCCATCCGCGCGCTGGTCCCCGTACCGCAGGGCGAGCGGTCGAACCAGCCGGGGTGGATGGCCATGGCGTGCCGGGAGCGGTGGGCGTCGGAGCCGGGGGCGGCGAGGTAGACGTGCTTGACCCCGGCGATGGAGGGGTTCTCGGGATGGACGGGCCGGTCCGGGCCGGCGTTGATCGCGTCCATGACGGCCAGCCCGGCGGCGAGCAGGTCGTCCTTGCGGGCGCGGTCGAAGGGCAGTGCTCCCCCGGCGATGGAGGCGAGTTCGACGAAGGCGTAGAAGTTGCCGCCGTAGGCCAGGTCGTAGGTGACCGTGCCGAAGCCGGGCACGTCGGCCTTGAGGTCGAGGCCGACGCCGAAGGAGGGCACGTTGGTGAGGGTGACGGCGGTGGCCGCCCCGTCCTCGACCCGGACGTCGACGCTCACGAGCCCGGCCGGGGTGTCGAGCCGGACGGTGGTGATCGGTTCGACGACCGGGACCATGCCGGTCTCGACGAGGACGGTGGCGACCCCGATGGTGCCGTGCCCGCACATGGGGAGCAGGCCCGACACCTCGATGTAGAGGACGCCGTAGTCGGCGTCCGGGCGGGTCGGGGGCTGCAGGATGGCGCCGCTCATCGCGGAGTGCCCGCGCGGCTCGTACATGAGCAGGGTCCGGACGTGGTCCATGTGCTCGATGAAGTGGAGCCGCTTCTCGGCCATGGTGGCGCCGGGGATCACCCCGACTCCCCCGGTGATGACCCGGGTCGGCATGCCCTCGGTGTGCGAGTCCACCGCGTGGTAGACGTGACGCGTGCGCATGTGCGGTCCCCCGGTGACTAGTTGAGGCCCTCGGCGAGGGCCTTCTCGGTGGCGGCGCGGACGGCGGCCTCGATCTCGCCGGTGAGCGGGAAGCGGGGCGGTCGGGTGGGGCCGCCGGGGCGCCCGGCGAGGTCCATGGACAGCTTGATGGCCTGGACGAACTCGGTCTTGGAGTCCCAGCGCAGCAGCGAGTGCAGGGACTTGTAGAGCGGCAGGGCGGTCTCCAGGTCCCCGGCGACCGCGGCCCGGTAGAGCTGGGCGCAGGAGTTCGGGAGCGCGTTGGGGTAGCCGGCGATCCAGCCGACGGCGCCGGCGAGGGCGAGTTCGAGGAGGACGTCGTCGGCGCCGATGAGCAGGTCGAGGCCGGGGGCGAGCTCGGCGATCTCGTACGCGCGGCGCACGTCCCCGCTGAACTCCTTGACGGCGACGATGGAGCCGTCGGCGTACAGCCGGGCGAGCAGGTCCGGGGTCAGGTCCACCTTGGTGTCGATGGGGTTGTTGTACGCGACGACGGGCAGCCCGGCGCGGGCGACCTCGGCGTAGTGGGCGCGTACCGCGTCCTCGTCGGCCCGGAAGGCGTTGGGGGGCAGCAGGAGGACGGAGCCGGCGCCGGCCTCGGCGGCCTGGTCGGCCCAGCGGCGGGCCTCGGCGCTGCCGTAGGCGGCGACGCCGGGCATGACGCGGGCGCCGTCGCCCGCCGCCTCGACGGCGGTACGCACGACACGCGCCCGCTCCTCGTCGGTGAGGGTCTGGTACTCCCCGAGGGAGCCGTTGGGGACCACGCCGTCGCAGCCGCCCTCGATCAGCCAGGCCACGTGTTCGGCGTACGCGTCGTGGTCGACGCTGAGGTCCTCGCGCAGCGGGAGCGCGGTGGCGACCATGATTCCGTGCCAGGGGCGGGTGCGGGGCGCGGGGGTGTGCGCGTGGGTCATGTGAGAGCTCCCTAGTGTGGTGTGTGACATTTTACTAGCGGGTGTGGGGCGGCCACAAGGGCCCCGGCGCCCCGATCAGTGCGTGGCGGGCGGAAGTTCGGCGAGGTGGCGCAGCGGAACCGGACAGGACAGCGGCCGCCGGTCGGGCGCGGGCTCCTCCCCGGCCAGGGCCGCGACGGCCGGGCCGCACATCCGGCCCTGGCACCAGCCCATGCCGGCGCGGGTGAGGAGTTTGACCGTACGGGCGTCCCGCGCACCGAGGTCGTCGGCCGCCTCGCGGATCCGCCCGGCCGGGACCTCCTCGCAGCGGCAGACGACGGCGTCGTCCCGGAGCCAACCGGTCCACCCCTCGCCGGGACGGTGGGCGGCGGCCATCGCGTCGGCGAAGGCCCGCAGCCGGGCGCGGCGGCGGACGAGACGCGCCCCGGGCGGTGCGCCCGCGACGGAGTGCGCGGCCAGTTCGCCCTCGGCCATGGCCAGTTGGGCTCCGCCGATGCCACCGGTCTCGCCCGCCGACCAGATGCCGGGGACGGAGGTCCGCTGCTCGGCGTCGAGGACGAGGGCGACGGTGCCGTCGGGGGACGGGCGGGTCTCGCAACCGAGGCCGGTGGCCAACTCCAGTTGGGGCACCAGCCCGTGGCCGACGGCCAGGGCGTCGCAGGGGATCCGCCGGGCGGTGCCGGGCAGAGGCCGCCAGTCCCGGTCGAGCCGGGCCACGGTGACGGCCTCGACCCGGTCGGTGCCGTGCGCCTCGGTGACGGCGTGCCGGGTCAGCAGCCGGACGTGGTGGCGGGCCAGCGCGCCGCCGTAGCCGGCCGCCTCGACGAGCTTGCCGGGATTGCGCAGCAGGGCGGGGACCTGGCCGGCGTACGCGGTGTAGGCGGCGGCCTCCACCACGGCGGGCACGGTGGCTCCGGCGGCCGCGAGCGACCCGGCCACGGCGAGCAGCAGCGGCCCGCTCCCGGCGACGAGGACCCGCCTGCCCGGCAGCACCAGCCCGCTCTTGAGCATGGCCTGCGCACCGCCGGCCCCGACCACTCCCGGCAGGGTCCAGCCGGGGAAGGGCAGTTGTCGCTCGTAGGCACCGGTGGCGATGAGCACCGCCCGGGCCGTGACCGCGGCGGCTTCCTCCTCGGGGGCGTGACCGGCGACGGCGTGCAGGATCCACTCCGTGGCGGGTCCTGCCTCCCCCGGGCGCGTCCCGGTCGGGCCGGTCGTCCCGGTCGGGCCCGCGGGGACGACGGCCCACACGTGATGGAGCGGGAGGTACGTGATCCGGCCGGCCGATTCGTGGGCGCGCAGGGCGGCTTCGCGGGTCGCGAACGCGGCCCAGCCGTGGTGCAGGGCCTCGGGGCGGGCCGCGCCCAGGCCCGGGGCGGGGTGGCGGTAGAACTGCCCGCCGGGGCGGTCGCCCGCGTCGAGCAGGGCGACCCGTAGCCCGAGTCGGGCGGCGGTGACGGCGGCGGCGAGGCCGGCCGGGCCGGCCCCGACGACGGCCAGGTCGACGAGCCCGCCGGCGGCGGGGGCGAGGGGTTCAGACGGCGAGGTCGGCACGGCCGGTTCCCTCCTGGGTGGTGACGGAGTCCCCCGGCCGGGCCGGAACCAGGCAGGCGCGCTGGTTCGGGCGGCCGTTGACCGTGACGAGGCAGTCGTAGCAGCTGCCGATCCCGCAGAACGCGCCGCGCGGGGCGCCGCCCTCCCGGGTGGTCCGCCAGGCGAGGATGCCCGCGCCCCAGAGCACGGCGGCGATGCTCTGGCCGGGCAGGGCGGGCAGTTCCCGGCCGTCGAAGGTGATCTCGTGCGCGGCTGCCGGGCTGCCGCCGACCAGCGAGCGGGGGCTGCGCATCAGTGCTGCTCCTCGGGGGTGTCGGGGCCCGGCGGCGGCGCCGCGAAGCGGTCCGGGCGGAACGGGTACGGGGCGAGCGGCGGTTCGGCCCCCGTCAGGGCGGCGGCGATCAGCGCTCCGGTGGCGGGCGCCAGGCCGATGCCCGCGCCCTCGTGGCCGCAGGCGTGCAGCAGTCCGGGGCGCCGCGGGTCCGGGCCGATCGCCGGGAGGTGGTCGGGCAGGTAGGGGCGGAAGCCGTGGTAGGCGCGCATCACCCGGATGTCGGCCAACACGGGGAAGAGTGCGGCGGCCTGGCCGGCCAGGCGGCGCAGCGCCTCGGTCGAGAGGGTGCGGTCGAAGCCGACCCGCTCCCGGGTGGCGCCGATCAGGACCGGGCCGGACGGGGTGCCCTCGACCACCGCCGAGGACTGCAGGGCGGCGGAGCCGCTGGCGACGTCCGCGATGTAGTCGGCGGCGTAGACCTTGTGGCGGACCACCCTCGGCAGGGGTTCGGTCACCAGGACGAAGCCGCGGCGCGGGAGGACGGGCAGGGTGACCCCGGCCAGGGAGGCGATGTGGCCGCCCCAGGTGCCAGCCGCGTTCACCACGGCGGGGGCCAGGAGTTCGCGGCGCGGTGTGCGCACCCCGCGTACGGCGCCCCCCTCCAGCAGGATCTGCGTCACCTCCTCGCCGAGGTGCACCTGGGCACGTGCGGCGGCCAGCAGTCGGGCCGCCGCCTGGGCGGGCTGGACCTGGGCGTCCTGCGGGTAGTGGAAGCCGCCCGCCAGGCCGGGGGCCAGGTGGGGTTCCAGGTCGTGCAGGGCGTGGGCCGCCACCTCGACCGCGTCGACGCCGGCCGCGCGTTGGCCCTCGGCGAAGGTCCGCAGGGCCTTCACGGTGGTCTCGTCGGGGGCGACGACGAGCCCGCCCTTGGGCTCGTACTCCGTCTCCCGCGGGAGGACCGCGGCGAGTTCGGTCCACAGCCGGGTGGACAGCAGGGCGAGGTCGAGTTCGGGTCCGGCCTCCTTGTCGGAGACCAGCAGGTTGCCTTCGCCGGCACCGGTGGTGCCGCCCGCCACGGGGCCCCGGTCGACCACGGCGACGGACAGTCCGGCGCGGGCCGCGTAGTAGGCGCAGGCCGCCCCGACGACGCCGGCGCCGATGATCACGGCGTCCAGGGAGTGTCTCTTGAGCACGGCAGTAATATGTCACATTCTTTAGGGCCTGCCCAGACGCCCGGACCGGTCCCGCACCCCCCTCGGATGCGGGACCGGTCCGGTGCCGGGCCGGCGTCGGCCCGGCGGTGGCGTCGGGCCGAGTGCCGGTCAGCCGCGGAGGGGGCCCTCACAGCTGTAACTGGAGGTGCCCGCGACCTTGTTGGTCCAGATCTCCACCGGACCGAAGGAGCAGTTCATGTCGGCGAGGTTGTTGGAGGCCGCGCCCGCCCGGTCGAGGATGAAGTAGTCGACCGTCTCCGACATGTCCTTGAAGACCTGGTCGCCGTTGCGCCAGTTCTTCAGGTTCGCGGTGATCCGACCGGTACAGGTGAAGCGGCGCTTGGCGGCGTCGCCGTTCTCCGTGCAGTCCGGGGTGTTCTGCGTGGCCGTGGCGAAGGAGGACTTCACCGAGGCGAGCGCGGCGTCGCGCAGTCGGTCGTTCGGGGTGAAGGAGGTGTTCGGCACGTAGAGCTGGTCGACCTTGGCGATCTGCGCGTCCAGGAAGCGGTCGTAGTCGCGCTGGAGGTAGGTGTCCGCGCCCATCCGGTGGCGCCAGGCGTCGTACGCCGCCACGTCGTCGTTCCGCAGGTGCGTGTACATCTCGCGCAGCAGCGTGGGCTTCTCGGTCCACAGGAACTCGAAGAAGGTGCCCGCGTAGCTGTAGAAGCGGAAGCCGTCGCCGTCGTAGGTGGCGTTCAGCAACTGCTCGACGCTCATGCGCGGGCCGCCGCCGGCCGTGTCGCTGATGATGCTCTTGACCAGGGACTTGCGGACGGCGATGCCGTTGTCGCGGGTGGCGCCGTCGAAGAACTCGGCGGTGCCCTCGTCCATGGCGGTCGTCCGGTCGCTCTCGTACCACTCGCCCTGGCCGAAGAAGCCGGGCACGGCGAAGCGGCCGTTGAGGTAGTGCGTGTACTCGTGGCGGAAGAGCTCCTCGAGGGTGAGGGAGGAGTCCTGCGGGACGCGGCGCTGGTAGGTGTAGAAGGTGGCGCCGTTCTCGATGTAGATGCCGCCGTTGTTGGTGTCGTAGCCGGTCAGGATCGGGTGGTAGTTCACGTAGTCGGCGCGGGAGGCGTAGAGCACGATGTTCAGCGTGGTGTTGGGGTCGCCCGCGAGCGGCTGGTCGGTGCCGAGCACCCGGTGGTACTGGGCCTTCACCTGCTTGCTCGCGTAGTAGAGCTGGTCGACCGTGGCCCGGTCCAGGGCGGTGCGGACCTTGATGGCGCCGTTGTCGTAGGAGTAGGTGTAGGGGAAGAGCTGCTTCTCGATGTCCTCCTTGCACACCCCGTACGGCTTGCAGGCTTCGTAGACGTTGAGCCAGGAGACGATCTTGGCCCACGGCTCGCTGCCGTCGCCGAAGGCGGCCCGGACCGGGCCGAGCATCGCGCCGAGGTCGGCGACGGTCCGGTCCCGCAGGCCCTCGACCTGGCCGAACCGGGCGTACTCGCTCAGCGCGTCGCGCACCACCCAGGCGTTGCCGGTGCCCTTGAGGTGGGTGTAGCCGGCGAAGGCCTTGAAGGCGTCGCGGTAGGCGGGGTCCGCGGCCACGGCGGAGTGGAACGCCGCGTCCTGGTTGCCCGGGTAGACGCCCAGGTAGGAGACGGACAGCGCGGCCAGCGCGGCGCCACCCCAGCCGGCGTCGAGGTGGGTGGCCGGGTGGGCCGGGTCCATGGTGGCCAGGACCTTCTTGATGAGGCCGAGCTGGTGCTGGCGCAGGCCGGGCGCGCTGCCGGCGTAGAGGGCCTCGCGCAGGGTGCGGGCGTTGGAGGGCGTCGCGTCGAAGGTGTGGGCGGCGGCGCCGAAGTCGGCGATGGCGCGGCGCATGGCGTCGACGGTGGGGGCGTCGGTGACGTCGATCTCGGGGCGCGAGTAGTCGTGGTAGGCGACCGCGTGCAGGTACGTGAACATCTCCTCCAGGTGGGAGGAGTTACGGCCGTCGTGGGCGGCGGCCAGGGCGGATATCCGGCGGGAGACGGCCTGCACGTGCGCGTCCGACATGACCGGGGTCAGGCGGGCGTCCCAGGTCCAGATGAGGCCGCGCAGACAGCCGTCGGCGAGCACGGCCTGGTCCGCGAGGAAGTCGGCGAACTGCTCGGGGGTGAGTCCGGTGATCCCGTCGAGGGTGCAGGGGACGCCCGCGGCGACGCTCTTGGCGGTGGGGGCCGCCTTGGCCGTCCTGCCGCGCTTCTGCAGGTCGTCGACGGGCGCGGCGGCGGTCGCGGCGCCCGGGACCTGCCCGGTGATGTTCTGCCCGCCCGGGGCCGGGGCGGGTGCCGGGGTGTTGTCCTTCGGGTCGGCCAGGCGGTCGACCTCGTCGAACGGGTTCCCCGTGGGGCCGGGGGCGGGGGCGGCCGGGGCGGCCTGTGCGCCGGTGAAGGATGCCGGGGCCGCGAACTCGGCGGCCTGCGTGGTGGCCTGACCCGCGGTGGCGAGGAGGGTCACGGCTACGGCGGAGGCGAGAAGGGAAGAGCGCACAGCTCTGTGCTTGAGCACCGAGAACTCCTGATTGGAGAGGGTGAGGTGGGGGGTGGTGCGTGAACTGCCCTGCGTCACACGGCGTTTGACGGGGGTTAACGTGCCGCGATGTGAGCTGTAACATAGTAATGTGAAATTGCACTGACAAGACCTGTGCGCACACCAGTTCACAACTTCTTGAGGGAGTCCTCGTGACCGAAGCCCCCGCCGACGCCTCCTCCCACGCTCCCGCCCCCCTCAACACGGGCAGCCACGACCGTCCGGTGTCACCGGAGTTGTCCCGGTTCATGGCGGGGAACTGGGCGGCGAGCCCGCTGCCCGACTCCGCCCGCGTCCCCGGGCACGACGTCACCCCGGCCCGCCGGGCGCGGCTCTCGGCCCGCTTCCCGGGCGAGCGGCTGATCGTCCCGGCCGGGGAGCTGAAGGTCCGCTCCAACGACTGCGACCACCGCTTCCGGCCGCACAGCGCGTACGCCTGGCTGACCGGCCTCACCGGCGAGGACCAGGCGGGCCACGTCCTGGTCATGGAGCCGTCGGGTCCGCACGGCCACGAGGCCGTGCTGTACCTGCGGCCGCGCTCGCCGCGGGCGGGCGAGGACGGGGAGTTCTACCGGGACCGCCGGTACGGGGAGTTCTGGGTGGGCCGGCGGCCCGACCTCGCGGAGGCCGAACGCCTCACCGGCATCCGCTGCGCGCACCTGGACCGGCTCGGTCGACCGACGGGCCGCGACGCGGCCTCCGACCCCGAACTCGCTTCCGCGCTGTCGGAGTTGCGGCTGGTGAAGGACGCCTGGGAGGTGGCGCAGCTCCAGCTGGCCGTCGATCACACGACGGCGGGCTTCGAGGACGTCGTACGGGCCCTGCCGCGCGCGCTGGCGCATCCGCGCGGGGAGCGCTGGATCGAGGGTGTCTTCGGTCTGCGCGCCCGGGCGGAGGGCAACGGCACCGGCTACGAGACGATCGCGGCGTCCGGCGCCCACGCCTGCACCCTGCACTGGATCCGCAACGACGGCCGACTGAACGGCGAGGAGCTGCTGCTCCTGGACGCGGGCGTGGAGACGGACACCCTCTACACGGCGGACATCACCCGCACCCTCCCGCTGTCGGGCCGCTTCTCCCCCGTCCAGCGCCAGGTGTACGAACTGGTCCTGGCCGCCCAGGACGCGGGCATCGCGGCCCTGCGCCCGGGAGCGAGCTTCGGGGACTTCCACCGGGCCGGGATGCGGGTGATCGCGGAGGGCCTGGCGGACCGGGGCGTCCTGAAGGACGCGGAGGGCGACCTGCACCGGCGGTACACGCTGTGCAGCAGCGGCCACATGTTGGGGCTGGACGTGCACGACTGCGCGAAGGCGCGGGCCGAGACGTATCTGGACGGCGTCCTGGAGGAGGGGCAGGTCCTGACGGTGGAGCCGGGCCTCTATCTCCAGCCCGACGACGAGACCCTCCCGGCGGAGCTGCGGGGCATCGGCGTCCGCATCGAGGACGACCTGGTCATCACGGCGGACGGCGCCCGCCTGATGTCGGGCGCGCTCCCGCGCACGGTGGCCGGGATCGAGGAATGGATGGGCCGCCTCCTGGACGCCCCCTAAACGCTGTGCGGGGTGGTGAGCCGGGCGGTCAACTCCTCGACGAACGCCTCCAGATGCGGCGGGCGCGGTCCGGTGCGGGTGGCACAGAACCAGGTGCGGGTCAGGGGCTGCGCGCCGATGGCGACGAGGGCGAGACCGTGCGAGGCCACGTAGGGTGCGGCCACCCAGTTGGGCAGCACGGTCACGCCCTGGCCGCCGGCCACCATCTCGATGACCAGATCGGTCACCACCGGCATGGTGGTGATCCGGGCCGGCCGGGCCCCGACGGGGATCGGCAGCGGCATCGACGGGATCCGCTTCTGGTCGTAGAAGTCGTAGAGGACGAGGTCGGCGCCGTCGAAGTCACGGGCGGTCAGGTGCGCGCGCGAGGCCCACGGGTGGCCGGCGGGCACCACCGCCACCATCTCGTCCTCGAACAGTCTGGTCAGCGACACCCGATCCATCTGCAGGTCCGGCTTGGTGACCAGCGCGACGTCGACGAGGTCGGCGAGGAGGGCCGGGATCGGCGCGTCGTCGGCGACGGTCTCGATGCGCACGTCGATGTCCGGCGCCCGCTCGCGGAAGGCGCGGAGCACGGGCGGCAGCCACGGGAAGGTCGTACTGCACTGCGCGGTGAAGCGGACCCGCCGGTCGCGCCCGTCACGGATCTCGCGCAGGTCCCGGGCCGCCGAGTCCAGTTCACCGAGGACCTGGCGGGCCGCGACCAGCAGTCGGCGGCCCGCGGCGTTGGGGACCAGGCGGCGGCCCTTGCGGTCGAAGAGGGCCATGCCGAGGCGGGCCTCCAGCCGGGTGAGCCGCTGGCTGAGGGCGGGTTGGCTCACGTAGAGCCGCTCGGCGGCGGCGGTCAGCGAGCCGGCCTCGGCGGTGGCGGCCAGGAGCTCCAGGTCACGCAGATCCACATCCATAACCCGGGATTATCACACGATCCAATGTTCGTCGTGGTGTTATGAGTTGGGCGCTCCTAGGTTCGTGGTGTCAGTCGGTCGGAACCCCGACGGACGACACCGACGAGAGGCACAGCGCCATGACCGACACGCACACCGACATCGACGACACCACGACCACGACCGCCCTGGTCACCGGTTCCTCCAGCGGCATCGGCCTGGACATCGCCCGCGCCTTCCTCGCGAGCGGCGCCAATGTCGTCCTGAACGGCCGGGACGCCGACCGCCTCGCCAAGGCCGCGGCCACCCTCGGCCACCCCGGGCGGATCGCGTGGGTCGCGGGCGCCATCGCCGAGCCGACGACGGGCGAGGCCCTCGTCCGCACCGCCCTCGACCGCTTCGGCCGCATCGACGTCCTGGTCAACAACGCGGGCACCTTCGCCCCCAAGCCCTTCACCGAGGTCACCGAGGAAGAGCTCGACGGCTTCCTGACCGGCAACCTCAAGGGCACCTACCTCACCACCCAGGCCGTGGTACGGGCGCTGCGCGCGCAGGGCCGGGGCGGCAGCATCGTCAACATCGGCACCGTCCTGGTGGACCACGCGCTGGCGGGCTTCCCGTCCTCCGCGCCGGTGGTCAGCAAGGCGGGGGTGCACGCGCTGACGACCAGCCTGGCCGCCGAACTCGCCGCCGACGGCATCCGCGTGAACCTCGTGTCCCCCGGCATCATCCGCACCCCGCTGCACGCGGGCTCGGACGTGGACGCCTTCGGCGGACTCGCCCTGCTGAACCGGGTCGGCGAGGTCCCGGAGATCTCCGAGGCGGTGCTCTACCTCGCGGGCGCCACCTTCGTCACCGGCCACGCCCTGCGCGTGGACGGCGGCCACGTCACCGGCCGCGCCTGAGCCGACACCCCTCTCCCCCTCCCCACCGGAAGGACATCCTCACCATGCCGTACGTCAATGTCAGGATCACCCGTGAAGGCGCCACCGCCGCCCAGAAGGCCGAGATCATCGCGGGTGTGACCGACCTGCTGGTCCGGGTCCTCGACAAGGATCCGGCCACCACCTTCGTCCTCATCGACGAGGTGGAGCTGGAGAACTGGGGCGTGGGCGGCGTCCGGACGGACGAGTACCGCCGTCTGCGCGCACGGAACCAGGCAGTCGCACCACCCAGCCCCGCCGGCGCTTGAGGCTCGGGTCCGGGCAGCGCCCGGCGGGGCCCTAGGGCCTGTCTTTCGGATCATGCCGGGCCCGCGACGCCTGATCCGAAAGACAGGCCCTAGGCGAGCACCGCCACCCCGTCCAGTTCGACCAGGGCCTGGTCGTCCCAGAGTCGGACCACGCCGATGACGGCCATCGCCGGGTAGTCGCGACCCGCCGACCGCCGCCAGATGCGGCCCAGTTCGGCCGCGTGGGTCCGGTACGCCGTCACGTCCACCGTGTACACCGTCACCCGGGCCAGGTCCGCCGGGGTGCCGCCGGCGGCGGCGAGGGCCGTCAGGAGGTTGGTGAGGGCGATCTCGAACTGCTCCGGCAGGCCCTCGCCCACCACCTTGCCCGCACCGTCCAGAGCGGTCTGGCCCGCCAGGAACACCAGCCGGGTGCCGGTCGCCGCGACCGCGTGCGAGAAGCCCGTCGCGGGCGACAGCTCTCCCGGATTGATCCGCTCCAGGCTCATCGCGTCACCACCCCCGCGTACAGCTCCTTCGCGATGATCGTGCGCTGCACCTCGCTCGCCCCCTCGTAGATCCGCGGTGCCCGCACCTCCCGGTAGAGGTGTTCGAGCAGGTGGCCGCGTTGGAGGGCGACCGCTCCGTGCAGTTGGACCGCGTGGTCGACCACGTACTGGGCCGTCTCCGTGGCCAGCAGCTTCGCCATCGCCGCCCGGCGCGGGACGTCCCCCGCGCCACGGTCGTAGGCCCCGGCTGCCGCGTACACCAACAGCCGGGCCGCCTCCGTGCGGGTGGCCATCTCGGCCACCCGGTGCGCCACCGCCTGGAGGTCGCTCAGCGTTCCACCGAAGGCGGTCCGGTCCGCCGTGTACGCGAGCGTCGCGTCCAGCGCGGCCCGTGCCATGCCCACCGCGAACGCGCCGACGCTCGGCCGGAAGAGGTTCAGGGTGTCCATCGCGACGCGGAACCCCCGCCCGGGTTCGCCGAGCAGGTCCCGCCGGCCGACCGGCACCCCGTCGAAGGTGAGGGAGCCGATGGGGTGCGGCGAGAGCATGTCCAGGGGTGCGCCGGAGAGTCCGGGGCGGTCGGCCGGGACCAGGAAGGCCGAGACCCCCTTCGCCCCCGGCCCCTCGCCCGTTCGGGCGAACACGGTGTAGAAATCCGCTTCGGGGGCGTTGGAGATCCAACACTTCTCACCGCTGAGCCGCCAGCCACCACCGGCGGCCGGGTCGACGGCCGGATCGGCCGTCGCCGCCAATGCCAACGCCGCCGCGTCCGAGCCCGCCCCCGGCTCGCTCAGCGCGAAGGCCGCCACCGCCCGCCCGGCGCGTACCCCCGGCAGCCAGCGCTCCCGCTGCTCCTCGCTGCCCGCCCGCAGGACCGGGTACGCCCCGAGTCCCTGCAGGGCGAGCGCCGTCTCGGCCTCCGTGCAACCGTAGGCGAGGGACTCCCGCAGCAGGCACAGTTCCAGCGCGCCCGAGGCGAACACCCGCTCCAGCAGGCCCAGCTCGCCCAACGCCGCCAGCAGCGGGCGGTTGACCCGCCCCGGTTCCCCCTTCTCGGCCAGTGGCCGCAGCCGCTCCGCCGCCAGTGCGCGCAGCTGCCCGCACCACTCCTCCTGGTCCACCCCGAGCGCGAATCCGGTCATCCGAACATCCCCGCATCTATCGCGTCCTGTTGACTGCCGTCACCATCACGATACGCTCCTGGAAGGACCTTCCGGCCGTGGCCGGGGGAACCACCGCACGGCCGGCTCCACCCCACCCCGGACCGCCGCAAGGGGGGCGACCCGCCTTGGACCTCAAGCCTTCCGCTCACACCGACACCTTCGCCCGTGACCATCTGCCACCCGCGGACACCTGGCCGGAGCTTGTCTTCGAGCTGCCCGAACTGGCCTACCCGGACCGCCTGAACTGCGGGGTCGAGCTGCTCGACGCCACCATCGCCCGGTTCGGTCCGGCGGGCGCCGACCGCCCGGCCTTCCGCAGCTCCACGGGCGAGGTGTGGACGTACGGCGGTCTGCGCGAGCGGGTGGACCGCCTGGCCCACACCCTCACCGCCGACCTCGGCGTGGTCCCCGGCAACCGGGTGCTCCTGCGCGGGCCCACCGGCCCCTGGCTCGCGGCCTGCTGGCTCGCGGTGATGAAGGCGGGCGCGGTGGCCGTCACCGTCCTGCCCCAGCAGCGCGCGCAGGAGCTGGCCACGGTGTGCGCGATGGCTCGGGTGGGGCACGCCCTGTGCCACGCGGACGTGCTGGACGACCTGGTCAAGGCGGAGGTGCCGGGGCTGCGGATCACCGTGTACGGGGGCACCGCCCCGGACGATCTGCTCCGGCTGGCCGAGAGACACCCCGACCCGTTCCCGGCCGCCCCGACCTCGGCCGACGACGTCGCCCTGATCGCCTTCACCTCCGGGACCACCGGGCGACCCAAGGGCTGCATGCACTTCCACCGCGACCTGCTCGCGGTCGCCGACACCTTCTCCCGCACCGTGCTGCGACCGCGCCCCGACGACGTCTTCGCGGGCAGCCCGCCGCTCGGCTTCACCTTCGGCCTCGGCGGGCTGGTCGTCTTCCCGCTGCGCGCCGGGGCCTCGGCGCTGCTGCTGGAGGAGGCGGTGCCGCGCCGACTGCTGCCCGCCCTCGCCGAGCACCGGGTGACGGTGCTGTTCACCGCGCCCACCGCCTACCGGACGATGCTGGACGCGCTGGGCCCGTACGACGTGGGCATGTACGACCTGTCGGCGCTGCGCCGGTGCGTCTCGGCCGGGGAGAACCTGCCCGCCGCCACCTGGCAGGCCTGGTACGAGCGCACCGGCCTGCGCATCATCAACGGCATCGGGGCGACCGAGCTGCTGCACATCTTCATCTCCGCCGCCGACGAGGACATCCGGCCCGGTACGACGGGCCGGGTGGTCCCCGGCTGGGAGGCCCGGGTGGTGGACCGGGCCGGTCGGCCGGTCCCGGACGACGAGCCGGGACTGCTGGCCGTGCGCGGCCCGGTCGGCTGCCGCTACCTGGCCGATCCCCGGCAGGGCGAGTACGTCCGGGACGGGTGGAACCTGACCGGTGACACCTACGTCCGTGATCCGGACGGCTACTTCCGCTACGTCGCCCGCGCCGACGACATGATCGTCTCGGCGGGCTACAACATCGCGGGCCCCGAGGTGGAGGAGGCCCTGCTGCGCCACCCGGACGTGGTGGAGGCGGCGGTGGTGGGTCTCCCCGACGAGCGCCGCGGGCAGATCGTGGTGGCGTACACCGTCGCACGCGACGGCGCGGTACTGACGGAGGAGGTCCTGCGCACCTTCATGCGGGCGGAACTGGCCCCGCACAAGTGCCCCCGCTCCTTCGTCTTCCTCCCCGCCCTCCCCCGCACCGCCACGGGCAAACTGCAGCGCTTCCGGCTGCGCGAACCCGACGCCCGACCCGACCCGCCCCACAGGATCTAGAGTGAACCCGTGGTCGAGCAGCACACCCCGCGATCCCTGATCGTCACGTTCTACGGAGCCTACGGGCGGGCCTTCGAGGGCCCGGTCCCGGTGGCCGCGCTGATCCGCCTGCTGGGCGCGGCCGGCGTGGACGCCCCGTCCGTCCGCTCGTCGGTGTCCCGACTGAAGCGGCGCGGCTTCCTGCTGCCCGAGCGCACGGCGGACGGCTCGGCGGCCTACGGGCTCTCCGAGGAGGCCCGGCAGCTGCTGGACGACGGCGACCGCCGGATCTACGGCAGCCCGCAGCTGTCGGACGAGTGGCTGGTGGCGGTGTTCTCGGTCCCGGAGCAGGAGCGGAACAAGCGGCACCTGCTGCGCTCACGGCTGGCCCGGCTCGGTTTCGGCGCGGTGGCGCCGGGCGTGTGGATCGCTCCGGCCCGGTTCGCCGAGGAGACCGCGCACACCCTGGAGCGGCTGCACCTGACCCCGTACGTGGAACTGTTCCGCGGCGCCCACCTGGGATTCGCCCCGACCACCGAGGCGGTGGCCCGCTGGTGGGACCTGGCGGCCCTGGCCAAACAGCACGAGGAATTCCTGGACCTGCACGAACCCGTCCTGCGCGCCCTGCGGTCGGGCCCGGAGCCGACCCCGGAAGAGGCCTACCGGGGCTACCTCCTGGCCCTGGACACCTGGCGCCGGCTGCCGTACGCCGACCCGGGCCTGCCGCGGGAGCTGCTCCCGGCGGACTGGCCGGGCGACCGGGCGGCGGCCGTCTTCGCCGAGCTGCACGAACGGCTGCGCGCCGGCGGGGAGCGCTTCGCGCGCCCCTGACCGGCCGGCTCGCGGACCGGGGCGGAAATCCGGGTGCGGGCGGGCCGCGCGCCGCGCCACGATGGGCCATGAACTGGACCTTCACCACGGATCTGGCGGCCTTCGTCCGCGCGGCGGGACCGGCCCTGGTCGCGCGGCCCGTCCCCAACACCGTCCTGCTGAGCGTGACCGACGCCTTGGCCCGGCGCGGCACCGGTACCTACGGCCGCGACACCCCCTTCTTCGGCTGGTGGACCGGGGCCGACGGGGCCGTCGCCGGTGGACTGCTGTGCACCCCGCCGTTCCCGCTGCACCTCGGCGTGGTGCCCGAGGAGGCGGTCCGCGCGCTGGGAGCCGAACTGGCCACCGAACCGCTGCTCGCCGGGGTCCGCACGCTCAACGCCCGCCGCGCGGACGCCCGGGTGCTGGCCGAGGCCTGGGGGCGGCCCACCCGGACCTCCGAGGAGCAGCGCCTGTACCGGCTGGCCGACCTGGCCGTCCCGGACCCCGCCCCGGCCGGGCGGGCCCGACCCGCCACCGAGGCCGACCTCCCGCTGCTGCTGGAGTGGGTCACGGCCTTCAAGGCCGAGGCGGGTGTGCCGGGCAGCGCCTCCGAGCCCGTGCTGCGCGACCGGATCTCCTACGGCGGGGCCCTGCTGTGGGAGCGGGCCGGGGCCCCCGTCTCGCTGGCCGGTTTCTCCCGCGTGCTCGGCTCGGCCTCCCGCATCGGCCCGGTCTACACGCCGCCGGAGCACCGCGGCCGGGGATACGCCGCCGGGGTCACGCACGCGGCGAGCGAAGCGGCGTACGCGACCGGCGCCGCCGAGGTCCTCCTCTTCACGGACCTGGCCAACGCCACCAGCAACGGCGTGTACCTGCGTCTGGGCTACACCCCGGTCGAGGACCGCACCGAGATCGTCGCGGCCTGACGGGCCGGTCCCCGCCGTGATCGGGTGAACCTCGGCCCGAGCGCCGGAGTGGGCGGAGGTACCGGTGTGGCGTGCCGCCCGGCACGGAATACCAAGGCGCACACACCCCCGAAGAGAGGCTTCTCTCCCCCATGCGCCGTCGTCTCCTGCTCGTCGCGTCCGCCGCGGCGACCGCCTTCACCGCCACCGTGTCACTCGCTCTGACCGCACCCGCCGCCTCCGCCGGAACGGGTGGGGGCGGCCATGAACACGAACCCTGGGTGGTGCGCTCGGCCGCGCAGCGCACGGACGCCAAGGCGTTCCGTTCCCTGTGCGGAGAGCAGAAGGAGGGCAGACCGGAGCGTCGTACGTTCCCGCTGTTCGGCCGTGGCAAGGGCTTCACCGCGGTCCAGGACTTCCAGCGCCAGGACGCGGACGGCACCGTGTTCTGGGGCGGCCACGACCCGAAGAACCCGGAGAACACCATCTCCGTGTCCGCCATCGGGGCCTGCACCGAAGGGCCGGTCACCCTCTCCGGCGTCATCACGATCGGCTTCCGCCAGTACGCGTACCAGCCGCTGGTGAAGCGGCCGGGCTGGTACGAGCTGCAGGAGATCGACTCCCTCGCGCTGCCGCCCAGCGGGATCGGTGTCGACACGGTGAACGTCCCCGCGAAGAAGCCGCACAAGCCGCACCACCCGCACAAGCCGAACCGGCCGGGCCTGCGGGCCGCCACGCCCAACGACCCGGCCGCCATCGACCTCGTCGTCGCCTACACGCCGGCCACCGTCGAGGTGATGGGCAGTGTCCAGGCGGTCCAGTCCCGCATCTCCTACGGGGTGAACCAGCTCAACCGGGCGCTCGCCACCGACAACGTGCCGGCCAGCGTGCACGTCGTCCACACCTACCAGACCGCGGCCACGGGCGTCTTCCGCGAGAACGTCAACACCCTGCTCAGCATGATCAGCAACCCGACGAACACGGTCCTCGGTGCCACGGCCGCCGCCCGGCGCAACCAGTACGGCGGCGACCTGGTGGCGCTCCTCGCCGCCGTCCCCTTCGAGGACAGCTCCGGAGCGGCGAGCCTGCCCGACCCGGGCCCGACCTCGACGACCGACAGTGCGGCGTTCTCGGTCACCAGCATCGGGTCCGTGACGGCCTGGGAGAATCTCGCCCACGAGATCGGCCACAACTTCGGCATGAAGCACGACCGTCTGACGGTCACCCGCCAGGGCGGCGCCACCCCCGCGGGCACGTTCAACTACGGCTGGATCACGCCCAACGGCCAGCACCGCACGCTCATGGCCTACTCCAACGCCTGCCCCCAGGCCTGCAACGTGGTCAACTCGTACTCCACCCCCGAGCGCACCTGGAACGGTCAGATCCTGGGCAACGCCCAGAACAACAACGCCGCCGTCGCCTTCCAGAACGCGGACACCCTGGCCGGTTACCGGGCCTCCCTCGTCACCAACCGCACGTCCCTCACCCTGCTGCACGACCCCGCGGGCGCGGGCACGGTCCGGGTCAGCGAGTACGGTCCGTACGACCCGGGCACGCAGGTCACCGTCACCGCCGTCCCCAACCCCGGTTTCCGCTTCGACGCCTGGGCCGTGGACGGTATCGAGCTGGAGGGGAACAACCCGAACTACCAGCTCACGATGAACGCCGACCGGACCATCAGCGCCCTGTTCGCCCCGATCGAGCAGCCGTAGGCACCGGCCCCGCACCCCTGGCGTCCCGCCTGCCGGACCCGGCGATCCACCGGGTCCGGCATGATCCGAAAGACAGGCCCTAGCCCCGGCCCGTCGGCGGGGTGCGGCTGCCCGCCCGGTACGGGGCCGGCCAGGGCGCGCCCGGGCCTTCGTAGGACTGCTCGGCGGCCGCGTGCAGGGTCCAGTGGGGGTCGTAGAGGTGGGGGCGGCCGAGGGCGCAGAGGTCGGCGCGGCCGGCCAGCAGCAGGGAGTTCACGTCGTCCCAGGAGGAGATGGCACCGACCGCGATGACGGGGACGCCGAGCGCGCCCCGGATCCGGTCGGCGTACGGGGTCTGGTACGAGCGCCCGTACTCGGGGGCCTCGTCCGCGACCACCTGGCCGGTCGAGACGTCGATGGCGTCCGCGCCCCGGGCGGCGAAGGCGGCCGCGATCCGCACCGACTCCTCGGGTGAGGTGCCCCCGGGGGCCCAGTCGGTGGCCGAGAGGCGGACCGTCATCGGGCGGTCCTCGGGCCATACCGCGCGGACCGCGTCGAAGACCTCCAGCGGGAAGCGGAGCCGGTTCTCCAGGGAGCCGCCGTACTCGTCGTCACGGTGGTTGGTCAGCGGGGACAGGAACCCGGAGAGCAGATAGCCGTGGGCGCAGTGCAGTTCGAGCAGGTCGAACCCGGCGTCGGCGGCGCGGACGGCGGCGGCCGCGAACTCGGAGCGCAGCGCGACCATGTCGTCCTGCCCGAGGGCGCGCGGGAGTGCCGAGACGCCGGGACGGTAGGGCAGCGCCGAGGCGGCCACCAGTGGCCAGTTGCCCTCGGGCAGGGGGTCGTCCATGCCCTCCCACATCACCCGGGTCGAGCCCTTGCGGCCCGCGTGGCCGAGTTGGACGCCGAGGGCGGTGCCGGGCGCCGAGGTGTGGACGAAGTCGGCGATCCGCTTCCAGGCGACCGTCTGTTCCTGGGTGTAGAGGCCGGTGCAGCCGGGGGTGATCCGGCCTTCGGCGGACACGCAGACCATCTCCGTCATCACCAGGCCGGGGCCGCCGAGGGCCCGTGCGCCCAGGTGCACGAGGTGGAAGTCGCCGGGCACGCCTTCCTGGGCCGAGTACACGTCCATGGGTGAGACGACGACCCGGTTGCGCAGGGTCAGGCCCCGCAGGGTGAAGGGCGTGAACATCGCCGGGGTGCCGTCCGGGCAGCCGAAGTCCTTCTCCACCGCTCGTGTGAAGCGTGCGTCGCGCAGCCGGAGGTTGTCGTGGGTGACCCGGCGGCTGCGGGTGAGGAGGTTGAAGGCGAACTGCCGGGCGGGCTGGTCGACGTATCCGGCGATCTCCTCGAACCACTGTCGGCTTGCGGCCGCCGCCCGCTGGGTGCTGGCGACCGCCGGGCGGCGTGCCGTCTCGTACGCGGCGAGGGCGGCCGGGACGTCGTCCGGTGCGGCGCCCACTGCTTCGGCGAGGGCGAGCGCGTCCTCCACGGCGAGTTTGGTGCCGGACCCGATGGAGAAGTGGGCGGTGTGCGCCGCGTCGCCGAGCAGGACGACGTTGTCGTGGGACCAGCGCGTGTTGACGACGGTACGGAACCGCGTCCAGGTGGAGCGGTTGCCGTGCAGCGGGCGCCCGCGCAGGGCCTCGCTGAAGATCTTGGCGCAGCGGGTCGCCGACTCGTCCTCGTCGCACAGGTCGAAGCCGGCCGCCCGCCACACCTCGTCGCGCATCTCCACGATCACCGTGGAGGCGCCGAATTGATTCCGCGGCCCGGAGGGCCCCGATGAGGGGTGGTGGTCGGGCGACGGGCGGGCGTAGGGGTAGGCGTGCAGTTGCATGACCCCGTGCTCGGTCTCCGCGATCTCGAAGCGGAAGGCGTCGAAGGCGAAGTCGGCGGCGAGCCAGATGTAGCGGCAGCGTCCGGCGGTCAGCGTCGGCCCGTAGTGTGCGGCGCCGGCTTCCCGGATCGCGCTGTGCACCCCGTCGGCCGCGACCACCAGGTCGTACGAGGCGGCGAGTTCGGCCACGGCCGGGGCCTCGGAGCGGAAGCGGAGGCGGACGCCGAGGCCGGCGCAGCGTTCGTGCAGGATCTCCAGCAGCCGGCGGCGCCCGATGGCCGCGAAGCCGTGGCCGCCGGAGGTCAGCAGCCGGCCGCGGTGCACGATGTCCACGTCGTCCCAGCGCACGAACTCCGCGCTCAGGGCGGTGTGGACGACGGTGTCGGCCCGCTCGATGCCGCCGAGGGTCTCGTCGGAGAGCACCACGCCGAAGCCGAAGGTGTCGTCCGGGGCATTGCGCTCCCAGACCTCCACCGTGTGGCCCTGGCGGGCCAGCAGCGCGGCGGCGTAGAGCCCTCCCGGTCCCCCGCCGACGACAGCGACCCGCATGGCACCAGGAGTCATGTGGCTACCTGCCCTTCCACTCCGGCGGCCGCTTCCCGGTGAAGGCGGCGTGGAACTCCGCGTAGTCCTGGCCGTGCATCAGCAGGGCCTGGGTGTTGGCGTCCAGTTCCACGGACGCCGCCAGGGGCATGTCGAGCTCGGCGGTGAGCAGCGCCTTGGTCTGCGCGTGGGCGAGGGCGGGGCCGGCGGCCAGGCGTGCGGCGAGTTCGGCGGCCCGTACGTGGGCCTTGCCCTCCTCGGTGAGCTCGCTGAGCAGGCCGATCCGCTCGGCCTCGGCCGCGTGTACGGGCTCTCCGAGCATCAGCAGGCGGGTGGCGTGGCCGAGGCCGACGACCCGGGGCAGCAGGTAGGCCGCGCCCATGTCGCCGCCGGAGAGGCCGACGCGGGTGAAGAGGAAGGCGAAGCGGGCGGTGGGGTCGGCGATCCGGAAGTCGGCGGCGAGGGCGAGGACGGCTCCGGCTCCGGCGGCCACCCCGTGCACGGCGGCGATCACCGGGAAGGGGCATTCGCGGAGGGCGCGGACCACCTGGCCGGTCATCCGGTTGAAGTCGAGGAGCTGGGCGGTGTCCATGGCGAGGGTGGCGCCGATGATCTCGTCCACGTCCCCGCCGGAGCAGAAGCCGCGCCCCTCGCCGCCGAGTACGAGGGCGCGCACGGAGCGCTCACGGGACAGTTCGCCGAGCAGATCGCGCAGGTCGGCGTAGGCGCCGAAGGTGAGCGCGTTCAGCTTTTCGGGGCGGTCGAAGGTGACGGTGGCGACGCCGTCCTGCCGGGTGACCCGGAGGTGGTGCCACCGTTCGGTCGCTGGTGTGGAACCGATGAAGGGGCTCACGTCACCGACGGTATCACCAGATCGTGACTGCCGTCACAGAAGCGCGACATCTTCGCGTCGGGGGGTCGGATCGGGGATCCAGGGGGCGCCTGCGGAATGAGAATTCGACTTCGTATCGTTGAAAGTGGGATGTCTACTTTCCCTACCCGGATCCGAGCCCGAAGCCGACCCCCCGACCCCGGAACGGATGACCTTTCCTTGTCCGACGCCTCCGCCTGGCGGATCGCCCTGCCCCACACGGCGGCGGCCGTACCCCTCGCCCGCGCCCTCGTCCGCACCGCACTGGCCGACACCGACGCGCCGGCGGACCGGGACACCGCGGAACTCCTGACGGCGGAGCTGGTCGCCAACGCCGTGGAGCACACCGGCTCCGGCGCCCCGATCGAGCTGGTTGTACAACTGCTGGCGGAGGGCTGCCAGGTCGAGGTCCACGACGGCGACCCCTGCCCGCCCGAGAACCTGTCGGCCCGTCCGGACGCCGACCGGCCCGACCCCTGGCAGGAGCACGGCCGCGGCCTGCTGCTGATCCGGAGCCTGAGCTCCGACTGCGGCCACCGGCCCACCCCGCACGGCAAGGCCGTGTGGTTCACCCTGCCCGCGCGGCGGACCGGCCCCACCGGCGCATGACTATGCGTCACCTCGGCCGGGCCGGCCGAGCGTGGCGACGAGCACGGCCTTGATGGTGTGCAGCCGGTTCTCCGCCTCGTCGAAGACGACGGAGTGCTCCGACTCGAACACCTCGTCCGTCACCTCCAGGGAGTCGAGCCCGTGCCGCTCGTGGATCTCCCGGGCCACCTTGGTACCGAGGTCGTGGAAGGCCGGCAGGCAGTGCATGAACTTCACGTCCGGGTTACCGGTGGCGCGCAGCACGTCCATGGTCACCGCGTACGGGGACAGGGCCGCGATCCGCTCGTCCCAGACCTCCTTGGGCTCCCCCATGGACACCCAGATGTCGGTCACGACGAAGTCCGCACCGGCGACCCCTTCGGCGACCTCCTCGGTCAGGGTGAGCCGGGCGCCGCTCTCCGCCGCGAGCTCCCGCGCCGCGGCCACCACCGGCTCGGCGGGCCAGTAGGCCCGGGGCGCGACGATCCGTACGTCCATGCCCAGCAGCGCGCCGGTCACGAGGTAGGAGTTGCCCATGTTGAAGCGGGCGTCGCCGAGGTAGGCGAAGGCGATCCGGTCCAGCGGCTTGGCGGTGTGCTCGGTCATGGTGAGCAGGTCGGCCAGCATCTGGGTCGGGTGCCAGTCGTCGGTGAGGCCGTTGAAGACGGGGACGCCGGAGTGGGCGGCGAGTTCCTCGACGGCCTGCTGACTGTCACCCCGGTACTCGATCGCGTCGAACATCCGGCCGAGCACCCGGGCGGTGTCCTTGACCGACTCCTTGTGTCCCATCTGGGAGCCGGCCGGATCCAGGTAGGTGGTGTGCGCGCCCTGGTCCGCGGCGGCGACCTCGAAGGCGCAGCGGGTCCGCGTCGAGGTCTTCTCGAAGATCAGCGCGATGTTCCTGCCCTGGAGGAGGCGCTGCTCGACCCCGGCCTTCTTGGCGGCCTTCAGGTCGGCGGCCAGCTCGATCAGACCGCGGAACTCGGCGGCCGTGAAATCCAGCTCCTTGAGAAAACTACGGCCGGCGAGGTCGGTGGCCATGGGGTCGCTCCAGCGTCACGGTGACAGGGGATGTTGGAAGTCTATACGATCCTCCGTATTGATATACAGACCGGGCCCGGGGTCTTCCCCCGGGTCCGGGACTCCTCCCCCAGGTCCGGCCGCCTCAGACCGCGTCCCGCTCGACCGGACAGCTCATGCAACGCGGCCCGCCCCGGCCCCGCCCCAGCTCGCTGCCCGGGATCTCGATCACCTCGATGCCCATCTTGCGCAGGTGCGTGTTGGTCGTCACGTTCCGTTCGTAGGCGACCACCACGCCCGGCTCCACGGCGAGCACGTTGCACCCGTCGTCCCACTGCTCGCGCTCCGCCGAGTGCACGTCCTGCGTCGCGGTCAGCACCCGGATCGAGTCCAGACCGAGCGCCGCCGCGATGGCCCGGTGCATGTGGTCCTCCGGGTGGTCGGTCACCTTCAGCTCGTGCGGACCCCCGCCCGGCTCGATCGTGTAGGAGGGGAGCATGCCGAGTCCGGCGTACTGAGTGAACGTATCTCCGTCGACCATCGTCATCACCGTGTCCAGGTGCATGAAGGCCCGGGACTTCGGCATGTCGAGGGCCACGATGGTCTTCGCCGAGCCGGCCGCGAACAGACCGCGCGCCAGCATCTCCACCGCCTGCGGGGTGGTCCGCTCGCTCATCCCGATCAGCACCGCCCCGTTGCCGATGACCAGGACGTCCCCGCCCTCGATGGTCGACGGGTAGTCCTGCTGCCCCTGCGACCAGTAGTGGAAGGCGCCGGAGGTGGTGAAGAGCGGGTGGTGCTTGTAGATCGCCTCGAAGTGGACCGTCTCGCGCTGCCGGGCGGGCCAGCGCATCGCGTTGATCGACACCCCGTCGTAGATCCAGGCGGAGGTGTCCCGGGTGAAGAGGTGGTTGGGCAGCGGGCCCAGCAGGAAACCGTCCAGGTCCAGCGCGTGGAAGCGCACCGACACCGGCTCGGCGTGCCGCTCCAGGAACTCCCGCTTGGTCATCCCGCCGACCAGCGCCTCCGCGAGGTCCGCGGAGGTCAGCCCGTCGAAGACCGAGCGCAGGTGGTCGGTGGCGAGCGGCCCGTACTCCTTCTCGTCGAAGACCCGGTCCAGTACGAGGTGTCTCGCCTCCGGGATCTCGAGGGCCTCGCACAGGAGGTCACCGAAGAGGTGCACCTCCACGCCCCGGTCCCGCAGCACGTCCGCGAAGCCGTCGTGCTCCTGGCGGGCCCGGCGCACCCACAGCACGTCGTCGAAGAGGAGCGCGTCCTTGTTGCTCGGTGTGAGCCGCTTCAGCTCCAGGTCGGGCCGGTGGAGGATGACGCGGCGGAGCCGCCCGGTCTCGGAGTCGACATGGAATCCCATGCCGTACACATTCCCAGACCGAACGGCTTTTTGACGTGGCGTCCGCTCAGCGAGGGGTCGCGAGGCCGAGAAGCGCCGAGGGAGCGCCGGTGAGCTCCGGGGTGGTCAGGCCCAGTTCGGGCATGGTCAGGTTCGGCACCCCGGAGTTGGAGGCGTCCGGCATCGTCAGCAGACCGCCGGCGACCAGACCGGGGGTCCGGGCGAGCAGGTCGGTGGCCGGCGCCTCGACGGACCCCTCGCCGTCCGTCTCCGGCTTGCCCAGCAGGTTCGGCACCGGCGAGGTGACGAGGGTGCTGCCGAGCTCGGTACCGACCGGGACCGACGGGAGCAGTGGGGTCGGGAGCATGTTCCCCTTGTGGAAGCGGGGCGACTCGGGCGCTCCCACGACCGGCATCGGCACGCCCGTGCCCACGCGCGGGGTGTCCACGCCCAGCGTCGTCTTCAGGGCGTCGAGCGGGAGATCGACCGGCACCGATTGGGCCATGGCCGGGGTGGCCGCTCCGGCCGCAGCCATACAGGTCATGAGTGCCGCAATGCTTCCGCGCGCGGTCATCTTCATAAGTGACGTTCCGTCCTTCCAGGGTCGCGGACATTCCGCTGCCCTGGATGAACGATCCCGCCGGTGGTTTTCCCGGAGTTCTCCGCGAAAGTTCCCCCATACGACCTAATTCGAGGCCGTACGGGGGCCACCCCTTTACGGGCCGTGCTGACGCGGCCCGCTCCCGCGAAGGTGGCGGCTCACAGCCGCGGGTCGACCGGCTCCGACTCCAGCGCGAGCACCGCGAAGACCGCCTCGTGGACCCGCCACAGCGGCTCGTCGGCCGCCAGCCGGTCCAGCGCCTCCAGCCCGAGCGCGTACTCGCGCAGGGCCAGCGAGCGCTTGTGCCCGAGGAACCGCTCGCGCAGCCGCTCCAGCTGCTGCGGACGGGTGTACTCCGGGCCGTAGATGATCCGCAGGTACTCGCGTCCGCGGACCTTGACCCCGGGCTGGACCAGTCGACCCTTGCCGTCCCTGGCGTACGCCTGGAGCGGCTTGACGACCATGCCCTCGCCGCCGGCCGCCGTCAGTTCCAGCCACCAGTCGGTACCGGCCCGTACGGAGTCCTCGTCCGCGGTGTCCACCAGGATCCGGCCGGTGCGGCGGAGCAGTCCGGTACCGGCCGCCTCGTCCGCGGCGACCAGCCGGTCCAGCCAGAACAGCTGCTCGTCGTGGGGCACCGCGGCCAACGACCGCCCGGCCACCGCCAGCAGCTGGAACGGCGCGAACCGGACGCCCTCCAGCCCCTCGGTGGTCCAGCAGTAGCGCCGGTAGGAGTCGGTGAAGGCGGCCGCGTCGTCGGCCCGCCCACGCTGACGCTCCAGCAGTTCGCCGGTGTCGACGCCCCGGGCGGTGGCCGCCTCCAGGGCGGCGACGGCGCTCGGGAAGACGGCGCCGGAGGCCGCGCCCACGGCGGCGTACTGGTTGCGCAGCAGACCGGTGGACTTCAGGGACCAGGGCAGGAGTTCCCCGTCGAGCAACAGCCAGTCGGTGTCGAGCTCCTCCCAGAGGCCGGCGTCGGTGACCGCCGAGCGCAGCCGGGTGAGGACCTCCTCGGTGACCTCCGGGTCCTTGAAGAAGGGCCGCCCGGTGCGGGTGTAGACGGAGCCCGTCGGGCCGTCGACCCCGAAGCGGGTCCGGGCCGCGTCGGCGTCCTTGCAGACGAGGACCGTGGCGCGGGAGCCCATGTGCTTCTCCTCGCACACCACCTGGGCGATGCCGTCCCCCCGGAACTGGGCGAAGGCCTCGGCCGGGTGCTCCAGGTAACCCTCCTCGCGGGAGGTGGCCGTGGGCGCCATGGTCGGCGGCAGGTACGGCACGAGACGGGGATCGACGGCGAAGCGGCTCATGACCTCCAGGGCCGCCGCCGCGTTCTCCTCGCGCACGTTGACGTTGCCCAGGTGCCGGGTCTCCACGACCCGGCGGCCGTGCACGTCGGCCAGGTCGAGCGGGCGACCTTCGTGCCCGCCCGGCGCCTCGGCGACGAGCGGCTTGACCGGCTCGTACCAGACCTTCTCGGCCGGTACGTCGACCAGTTCGCGCTCGGGCCAGCGCAGGGCGGTCATCCGGCCGCCGAAGACGGCGCCGGTGTCGAGGCAGATGGTGTTGTTGATCCAGGTGGTGTCGGGGACCGGGGTGTGTCCGTAGACCACGACGGCCTTGCCCCGGTAGTCCTCGGCCCACGGGTAGCGCACGGGCAGGCCGAACTCGTCGGTCTCGCCGGTGGTCTCCCCGTAGAGGGCGTGCGAGCGGACCCGGCCGGAGGTACGGCCGTGGTACTTCTCGGGCAGCCCGGCGTGGCAGACCACCAGCTTGCCGCCGTCGAGGACGTAGTGGCTGACGAGGCCGCGGATGAACTCCCGTACCTCCTGGACGAACTCCTCCGGTTCCCCCTCCAACTGCTCGATGGTCTCGGCGAGGCCGTGGGTCCGCTGGACCTTGGAGCCCTTCAGGTACCGGCCGAGCTTGTTCTCGTGGTTCCCGGGCACGCACAGGGCGTTGCCGGACTTCACCATGCCCATGACGCGGCGCAGCACGCCGGGGCTGTCGGGACCGCGGTCGACGAGGTCGCCGACGAAGACGGCGGTGCGACCCTCGGGGTGGACCCCGTCCTCGTAGCCGAGCTTGGTGAGCAGGGTCTCCAGCTCGGAGGAACAGCCGTGGATGTCGCCGACGATGTCGAAGGGGCCGGTGAGGTGGGTGAGGTCGTTGAACCGCTTCTCCAGGACCACCTCGGCGGTCTCGGCCTCCTCCACGGAGCGCAGCACGTGCACCTTCCGGAAGCCCTCGCGCTCCAGACCGCGCAGCGAGCGCCGCAGGTCGCGGCGGTGCCGCTGGATGACCGCGCGGGGCAGGCCGGCCCGGTCGGGGCGGGCCGCGTTGCGTTCGGCGCAGACCTGCTCGGGCATGTCCAGGACGATGGCGATGGGCAGGACGTCGTGCTCGCGGGCGAGCTGGACCAGCTGCCGGCGGGCGTCGGCCTGGACGCTGGTGGCGTCGACGACGGTGAGGCGGCCGGCCGCGAGGCGCTTGCCCGCGATGTAGTGCAGGACCTCGAAGGCGTCGCGGCTGGCGCTCTGGTCGTTCTCGTCGTCGCTGACCAGGCCGCGGCAGTAGTCGGAGGAGATGACCTCGGTGGCCTTGAAGTGCTTGCGGGCGAAGGTGGACTTGCCCGATCCGGTGGCCCCGATCAGGACGACGAGGGCCAGGTCGGTGACGGGAAGTGTGCGCGTACGGGGGGTCTCGGTCTCGGTGCCGGTCATGCTGCCTCGCCCTCCTTCGGGGTGTCGGTGGTGTGGGTGGTGTGGGTCGTGTCGGTCGCGTCGGTGGTGTCGCTGCCGTCGTGCTGGGTGAAGACGGCCATCTGGGTCGGCGGACCGACCTCGGGGTCGTCGTCGCCGACCGGCACGTACCGGACCCCGTAGCCGTGGCGTCGCGCGACGTCGTCGGCCCAGGCCCGGAACTCCGCGCGGTTCCACTCGAAGCGGTGGTCGCCGTGGCGGACGTGCCCGGCGGGCAGGGTCTCCCAGCGCACGTTGTACTCGACGTTCGGGGTGGTGACGAGGACCGTGCGGGGGCGGGCGGAACCGAAGACCGCGTACTCCAGGGCGGGCAACCGCTCCGGGTCCAGGTGCTCGATGACCTCGCTGAGCACGGCCGCGTCGTAGCCCGCCAGCCGCTTGTCGGTGTACGCGAGCGAGCCCTGCAGCAGCTTCAGGCGCGCACTCTGCCGCTCGCCCATCCGGTCCAGCCGCAGCCGCCGGGCCGCGATCTGCAGGGCCCGTACGGACACGTCCATGCCGACGATCTCGGAGTACGCCGGGTCGCCGAGCAGCGCCTGGAGCAACTGGCCCTGGCCGCAGCCGAGGTCCAGCACCCGCTGCGCGCCGGCACCCCGCAGGGCGGCGAGAATCGCCTCGCGCCGCCGCACGGCGAGCGGCACGGGCCGCTCCTCGGTGTCGCGGGTCTCGTCCACCGCGTTGTCGATCTCCTCGACCTCACTGCCGTCGGCCTCGGCGAGGCGAACCAGTTCCAGGCGCTCGACGGCGTCCTGGGTCAGCCGCTTGTGCCGGGCCAGGTAGCGGGAGGAGATCAGGCCGTTCTCGGGGTGGGCGGCGAGCCAGCCGTCTCCGGCGCGCAGCAGCTTGTCGACCTCGTCCGCGGAGATCCAGTAGTGCTTGGCGTCGTCGAGGACCGGCAGCAGCACGTAGAGCTGCCGCAGCGCGTCGGCGAGGCGCAGCTCGCCCTCCAGGACGAGCCGTACGTAGCGGGAGTCCCCCCACTCGGGGAACTGCTCGTCGAGCGGTACGGGATCGGCCTGTACGAGGTCCCAGCCGAGCGGCTCGAACAGCCGGTGCACGAGCGCGGCGCCGCCGCGGGCGGGCAGCACCGGGATCTCGACGCGCAGCGGCCGGGTCTGCTCCGGCAGCTCGGGGCGCAGGGCGCACTGCCCCTTGAGCGCGGTGCGGAACACCCCGCTGAGCGCGACGGCGAGCAGCGAGGACGCGGCGTACGGGCGGTCGTTCACGTACTGCGCGAGCGCGGCGTCCGGCGCTCCGCCCCGGCCCTTGCCCCGGCCACGCCGCACGAGCGCGACGGGGTCCACCTCCAGCAGCAGGGCCGCCGTGCACCGCTGGGCCGAGGCCTCGGGGTAGAACACGTGGGCGGTGCCGTGGGAGGTGGAGAACGCCTGCGTCTTCCCGGGATGCTTGTGCAGCAGGTAGCCCAGGTCGGTCGCGGGTCGTTCGGGGGAGCCGGTGGTGGAGATCGTCAGGAACACACGACCGATTGTTGCTGGTCACCCGCCCCGTCTGCCTCTGGTTTTTCGCCCTCCCCGGTTCCTACGGCCGCAGGTCCGCCGGCAGCGGGCCGAGGGCGGCGATCCGGTCCGGGCCGATGCGGCAGCAACCGCCGATGAGGCGGACCCCGGCGGCGTGCCAGGCCCGGGTGGGCCAGGGGACGGGGTCGTCGGGGGTGTGCCAGGTACGGGTGGTGGCGTTCCAGACGGAGCCGTCGTTGGGGTAGGCCAGCAGCGGTTTCGTGGTCACGGCGGCGGCCGCTTCGAGGGCGGGCAGGACATCGGCCGGATCGCAGCAGTTGACGCCGACCGCGATGACCTGAGGGGAGGCGGCGGCGAGGGCGAAGGCCTCGTCGAGGGGTTGCCCGGCCCGGGTGCGGCCGGCGGCGACGGTGAAGGAGAGCCAGGCGGGGGCGCCGGTCTCCGCGAGGACGGTGAGCAGTGCCTCGGCCTCGTCGGTGTCCGGGATCGTCTCCACGGCCAGGAGGTCGGGGCCGGCGGCGAGCAGGGCCTCGACGCGGGGGCGGTGGAAGGCGGCGAGCGCGCGCACGCTCAGCCCGTACCGGCCGCGGTATTCGGAGCCGTCCGCGAGCACCGCTCCGTACGGGCCCACGGAGGCGGCCACCCAGACCTCGTGGTCGGCGGCCTCGGCCGTCCCGGCGGCCAGCAGCACGCTGCGCCGCAGCAGGGCGGTGGTCTCGGCGCGGTCGTGGCCGTGGGCGGCGAAGGCCTCGTAGCCGACCTGGTAACTGGCGGTGATCAGTACCTCGGCGCCCGCCCGGACGTACGCCGTGTGGGCGGCCGCCACCTGGTCCGGGTGCTCGGCGAGCACCCGGCCCGACCAGAGGTCGCCGGACAGGTCGCAGCCCTGGGCGGCGAGCTGGTTGCTGAGCCCGCCGTCCAGGAGTACGGCCCGGTGGGCCAGGGCTTCGGCGAGCGGGCCGGACGCGCGTGGCACGGCTGTCCCCGTTCCTATCGGACCTGGGAGAGCACCTGGGCGGAGATCAGCTCCAGGTGGTCCAGGTCGTGGAGGTCGAGCAGTTGGAGGTAGACGCGGGAGGCGCCGGCGGCGCCGTACGCGCCGATCTTCTCCACGACCTCGGCCGGGGTACCGGCCAGGCCGTTGGCCTTGAGTTCGTCGACGTCCCGCCCGATGGCGGCGGCTCGGCGGGCCACCTCGGCGTCGTCCTTGCCCACGCAGACGACGAGGGCGTTGGAGTAGCGGAGGTCGTCGGGTCCCCGCCCGGCCTCCTCGGCCGCCTCCCGGACCCGGGCGAACTGGCGCGCGCTGTCCGCGATGGACGCGAAGGGCATGTTGAACTCGTCCGCGTACCGGGCGGCGAGCCGCGGGGTGCGCCTGGCGCCGTGGCCGCCGACGAGGACGGGAATCTTGGCCTGGGCAGGCTTGGGCAGCGCGGGCGAGTTCTCCACCCGGTAGTGCGTGCCGGCGTGGTCGAAGGTGGCGCCGGGCTCGGTGGCCCACAGGCCGGTGACGATGGCCAGCTGCTCCTCCAGCCGGGACATCCGGTCCGCCGGGAAGGGGATGCCGTACGCCTTGTGCTCCTCCTCGAACCAGCCCGCGCCGAGACCCAGTTCGATGCGGCCGCCGGACATCTGGTCGACCTGGGCCACCTGGATGGCGAGGACTCCGGGCAGCCGGAAGGTTCCTGCCGTCATCAGGGTGCCGAGGCGGATCCGCTCGGTCTCCCGGGCCAGGCCCGCGAGGGTGATCCAGGCGTCGGTGGGGCCGGGCAGGCCGTCGGCGGATCCCATCCGCAGGTAGTGGTCGGAGCGGAAGAACGCGTCGAAGCCCAGGTCCTCGGTGGCCTTGGCGACGGACAGGAGGGTGTCGTAGCTCGCGCCCTGCTGGGGCTCGGTGAAAACGCGAAGATCCATGCCCCCATCCTGCACTTCCGCCCCGGCAGGGTGAATCTTCGTCAACCGGACGGTCCACGCCCCGGCGCGCCAGTGACCGGCCCGGACGGTGATCGTTGGCTCGGACGGAGCCGGACCGCCCGGCCCGCGCGCCGGCGGCGTCCCGCAGGCGCGTCCACCGCCCCCTTCCGCCCTGGAAGGGCCAGGGCCGAGGAGGCCGCCATGTCCCACGAGGCCGTGCCGGAGACCCACCGACACACCGGACCGACCGGACGGGCAGCGCAGCCGGCACACGAGCGAGCGGGGCAGGAGCCTGCGGCACCCGCCCAGGGGGACGGCGCGCCGAAGGGCCTGCTGCAGCAGATGGAAGACCTGATGGCGGCGTTGAACGCCGACCTGTCCCGGCTCGACGCCGATCTCCAGGCCTCCACGGACCGCGCCCCCGAGGGCGAGCGCCGGACCTTCCGGTCGTCCTGACCACGCGGGTCCCGCCGAGCACGGCGGGACCCCATCCGTAGTGCCCCTCAGGCCACGCCCGAGGCGGAGCCTCGTTCACGGACCGTCATGCGGCGCAGGATCGCCCGCACCCGGTCGCTCGACTCGTCGGCCGCGTCGATCGACTCTATGCACTGCCAGTACAGGGCCTCGTCGTCCGTCCCGCAGGCCACCCCGACCAGGGCTATGCCCACTTCACCCAGCAGCGCCTGGAGTCCGAGCATCGCCTGCCGGACGTCCGAAACCTCGCTCAACTGCGCGGCTCTCGGCGGATACTCGGGCGCGCTGCCCTCTCCGCGCAGGGCCGCCCGGTCGAGCACCCCGCAGCCTCTTCCTCCCGCTTCCCCCAGTCCTCGTGCCTCCGATCTCAGTTCCGGCGGCCCGGTGACCGCCAGATAGCTCCCTACGCCCTGCGCGAGCGCCTGGGCCTGCCAGGCCTCGCCCACGATGTCCCACGCGACCCCGCTCTGTGCCAGCGCGTGCCGGCCGGCCGCGATGAGCCGTACCGCATCCATATGCCGTCCCCCGTCCGCACGACATCCCGCCATCCTCACCACTACCCAGAGTGAGGGCAACGAGCCGGTAAAGCCAGGGGTATTCGGAAAATGTGGACACAAATGTGATTGTGGATGAGTCCATCACTCCGAAGAGTGACGATTCGGTGTCGATGTACCCGGCACGGGGAAGCGGAGTTCGTTCCTCTCGATCTTCGCGGCGAGCGCATCCAGCACATCCACCCCGAGAACCTCACAGAACTGCAGCAGATACGCGAGCACGTCGGCCACCTCGTCGGCCACGCGGTGGGCCGACTCCGGCTTCTCCATGACCTTCGCCGACTGCTCCGGCGTCAACCACTGGAAGATCTCGACCAGTTCGGACGCCTCCACGCTGAGCGCCACCGCCAGGTTCTTGGGCGTGTGGTACGGCTCCCAGCCGCGCGCGGCCGCGAACTGCACGAGCCGGCGCTGCAGCCGGTCCAGCCGCTCGTCGGGGCGGTCGCCGATCCGCGCGCCGGGCCGCCCCTCCGGTGGCTCCGGCCGTCGCTCGGGCTGTTCCTGGTTCTCCACCGCCGGCGTCTCGTTCATGCCCTCAGGTCTACCATCGCGACGCCCGGGAGATCGCGGGCGGCCGCGGCCGTCCCCTCCCCCACCGCCGCCACGAGCCGGATGTGGCCGCGGCCGCAGGACAGCAGGGCCAGACGCAGCAGCTCGGCGCTCTGACGCCCGTCGAGGCCGCGGTCGAAGTCGTCGGCCAGCACCGTCAGGGCCTGCCGCGCGGAGAGCAGTTCGGCCGCCGGGTCCATGGCCAGCACCCCGGGCCCGGTGAGCAGGACCAGCGCCAGCGCGAGGAAGCGGAGTTCGCCCGCGCCCAGTCGGGCCAGCTCGGTCGCGGGCCGGCCCGGGCCGCGGTCCAGCACCGCCTCGACGGGGCCGCCGCCCGCGGGGGCCCGTACGTCCAGGCCCGCCACGGACCCGGCGCAGCCGGTACGGGCCGCCTCCGCCAGCAGCGCGTGGCGGGTGCCGCATTCGCTACGGGTCCGCCGCAGCACATCGGCCAGGTTGGCGCAGTCGCCCAGCAGCCGGCCCTCTCCCGGCGCGACGGCGGCGCGCATCCGGTCCGGGCGGGGGTCGCACGGGAACACCGCGCGCAGGGCCACGACCACCTGCTCGGCGGCGGCCAGCACCTGGCGCTGACCCGCGGTGGAACCGGCGACGCGGAGCGGGAGCAGTGCCGTGCCGAGCCGGTCGTCGGGCAGCGGGGCCCGGGTGACACCGACGGCGCCACCGGTCAGCCAGGCGGCCTGGACCGAGCGCCGGCCGGGGTCACGCAGAGCGGTGGCGAGCAGGATCTGCCCGCCCTGGGAGAGCCGTTCGCCGACGATCCGCAGCGTGGGCTCGGCCTGGACGGCGAGGTCGAGCCGGACCGGGCCCGCGGGTCCGTCCACGGTGCAGCCGAGGCGGAACCCGCGCCGGCGCTGCGCGTCGGGGACGGCCCGGTCGGGGATGCGGGCGCGCGGGTCCGGGAAGGCCTCCTCCAGCGTGGCCCCGGAACCCAGCCCGGCCAGGGCCTCGTAGGCGGCCAGGGCCTGGGACTTGCCGCTGCCGCTCGGCCCGGCGAAGAGGGTGAGGGGGCCGAGCGGGTGAACCGCCGAGCGGTGCGGCCCGAAGGCGGAGAGCCGCAGCTCGGTGACCACGGGCCGCGGACAGCGCTGCGCGGGCTCGGTGGGACGGCCGGAGCCGGCGGGGCGGGCCTGCGCGGGCACGACGACGGCGTCGTCTTCCTCCACGCCGGTGGGAGGCGTGGGAGGCGCGGGCGAGGCTCCGGGCGACGCGGTGGCATCTCCCTCGGCCGCCGGAGCGGCAGCGGGAAGGGCTGCGAGAAGCGCAGCGGGAACGGGACCGGCGGGGGTGTCGGCTAACGCGACGAGGGCGGGCGCGCCCACCGCCGCCGCGTCCGAAATGGCGTCCATGCGCGGGACGGTACGGCCCGCCGGACCCCCCGTGGCTCCGGCGAACCGTTCCCTCGCGGGGACCTTCCTACGATCGGGGGACGGCCGCGGCCGCGATCCCCTCGACCTCGGTCCCCACCGGCGCGAGCAGGAAGACGTTCCGGTCCACCCGGTGCATCCCGCTGCCCAGGCCGAAGACCACGCCGCTGCTGAAGTCCAGGATCCGCTTGGCCACTTCGCTGTCCGCCCCGGTGAGGTCGAGCAGGACCGGGATCTGCGCGATCAGGTACTCCGCCACCTCCCGCGCGTCCGCGAAGATCTGAACTCTGATCACCACGAAGCGCCGCTGCTCCGCCGCCGACGCCCCGGGCGCGGTGGGAATCGTGCGGTGGTCCACCCGGGAGGGCCATTCGTTGCGACTGCGCAGGGGAACCACCTGCGCGAGCCCCTCCCACTGTTCGTCGGTGACGTCGTACCTGCTCACCGGGCCGCCTCGGCCGTGCGCTTCATGTGCATCCCCCCATCCTCTCGCGTTTCACCCGTTCAGCCCAACAACGACACGAGCGTCCCGGGTACTCCCGGAGAGCCAGATAGGTTAGGTTAGGCATACCTAAGTCGCTTGGACGAGGAGAGATCCGCATGCGCATGTTCGGTGCCCCCGCCACCCCGGCCGACCGGCCCACCGATGCCGAGCGCATCCGGTCGATCCTGACCGCCGCCCACTCCATGACCGTGGTCACCGACGGACTGCGCTCCGAGGTCCGCCACCTCGACGGCAGCGACCCGATGGGCCGACTGCACCTGCACCCCGCCGAGCCCGGCGGCGAGTCCGAGTACCGGCCCTCGATCCGGCTGGAGTTCACGGACATCGCCCCCACCCCCGTACGGGACCGGGTGCGCGCCCGCGTCACCGTGCTGGGCCGCCTGCTGACCCCCTACTCCGACCTGGCCGAAGGCTCCGGCGCCGACTCCACCTGCATGGAATTCGACCGGGCCGTCCTGGAGACCCCGGAGGGCCGCTCGCACGTCGGCCTCGACGAGCTGGACGCGGCCTGCCCCGACCCGCTGTCCCCGTACGAGGCGGGCATGCTCACGCACCTCCTCGACGACCACCACGACCTCGTCACCCTGCTGCTGCGGCTGGTCCGGCCGCTGCCCACCGCCACCGTGCTCCGCGCGCTGCCGGTCGCCATGGACCGGTACGGGATCACCCTGCGGCTGGAGGAACGACGCGGCCATCGCGACGTGCGGCTGCCGTTCCCCTCCCCCCTCGACGACGTCGAGCAGGCCGGTACGCAGATCCAGGCACTGTTCAGCGCGGCCCGACGGAGCTCGCACCGCAACACCCTGCCGGCCTGACGGTCCGGAATACCCGGCCGCGGACCCATGTTGGGGACGATCATGAAGGCCATCACTTACAACGCCTACGGAACTCCCGCCCCCCTCCAGCTCGTCGACTCACCGCGGCCCAAGGTGGGACCGGGCGAGGTCCTCGTGCGCGTCAAGGCCGCCGGGGTCAATCCGGTGGACTGGAAGCTCGCAGCCGGATATCTCGACCCGATCCTCGAAGTCCGCTACCCGGTCATACCCGGCTGGGACGTGGCCGGAGTCGTCGAAGCGGTCGGCGAGGACACCTTCGACCACGCCGTCGGCGACGAGGTCTACGGCTACGTCCGCAAGGAATGGGTCGAGCTCGGCACGTACGCGGAACTGGTGTCCGCCCCCGTCCGCACCCTCGCCCGCAAGCCCCGCGAGTTGAGCTTCGAGCAGGCCGCGGGCCTCCCGCTGGCCGGTCTCACGGCCTACCAGTCGCTCACCCGCGTCGGCCTCCAGGCCGGGGAGACCGTGGTCATCCACTCCGCGGCCGGCGGCACCGGATCCTTCGGCGTGCAGATCGCGGTCGCGCTCGGCCTGCGGGTCATCGGCACGGCGGGCGCGCACAACCACGACTACCTGCGCTCCCTCGGCGCGGAGCCCGTGCTGTACGGC
Source organism: Streptomyces virginiae (assembly GCF_041432505.1). Taxonomy (GTDB): domain Bacteria; phylum Actinomycetota; class Actinomycetes; order Streptomycetales; family Streptomycetaceae; genus Streptomyces; species Streptomyces virginiae_A. Next base: position 6,521,636 of record NZ_CP107871.1, on the reverse strand, counting down.
GAGGGGATGGCGGACCGGATCCGCGCGCTCGCGCCCGAAGGCGTCGACGCGGGACTGGACTTCTACGGCGACGACGTCATCGAGACGCTGCAGTCCCTGGTCAAGGAACGCCACCGGGTCGTCTCCATCGCGGACTACAACGCGGCCGCCCAGGGCGCCCACCAGCTGTGGGTGCGCCCGGACACCGCCGACCTGACCTTCCTGGCGGAACTGGCCGACGCGGGGAAGCTCACGGTCAACGTGGAACACGCGCTGCCGCTCGCCGAGGCCGCCAAGGCCTGGGAGCTGAGCGCCGCGGGCCGCACCCGCGGCAAGATCGTCCTGACCGTCTGACCGGCCCACCGGCCTCTCGGCGCCCCGCACACACGCACACGCCGCCGGAGCACAGGGCTCCGGCGGCGCTCGCGCTCAGGACGTGATCGGCGGCGCGGACCGGCCGAGCGGCGGCCCGATCGCCCGCAGCGAGCCGGGCGTCCGCCCTTCACCCCAGCCGATCTCCCGCCGGTAGCTGCCGAGCAGCCCGCGGCTCACCAACCCCGCTTCGTCCCGGACGGCCGGGTCCTCCGGCAGGGGCCGGGTCAGCGGGGCCACGAACAGCGCGTCCACCGGGCAGTTCGCCTCGCACAGGAAGCAGGTCTGGCAGTCCTCCTGCCGTACGAGCAGCGGAATCCCCTCGGGGCCCCGTTCGAAGACATCGGTCGGGCACACCTCCACGCATTTGTCGCAGGCGATGCAGCGCTCCGCCGAAACCAGTTCGATCATGCGGCCACCCCTGCCCTCGCGGCGGGCCTGGTCCACACCCGGTCCAATCCCCCGACCAGGATCCGGTGGTGCTGAGCCGGGTCCTGGTCCGGGTGGTCGAGGCGCTTGGCCATGCCCCGGGACTCGGACCGGGCGAGGGCGGCGGCGTACATCCACCGCGCGTGCGCCGTCATCGCCGCCGCCTGCCGGGCCCTGACCAGGTCGGCCCCTTCACCGTGCAGACCCGCGCGCAGCTGTGACCAGGCCGCGTCGAGGGTGCGCAGGGAGGCCGCGAGGACCTCGCCGCGCCGGAGGTAGTTCTTGTCGTACGGCAGTACCTCCCGCTGTACGAGCGCCACGGCCTCGCGGTGTTCCGGCGCGCCGGCCGCGCTCCCCGTCGGGCGCAGGCCCGCCCCGCCGGCGCCGGTGACGGGACGGCTCGCCGTCCGGGCGGAACCGAGGGAGCGGGCGTACCCCGCGGCGCCCCGGCCGGCCCAGCTGCCCGAGGAGATGGCCCAGGCGGCGTTGTGGCTGCCGCCTCCGGTGAAGCCCCCGCAGATCTCCTCGCGGGTGGCCGCGTCCCCGGCGGCGTACAGCCCGGCAACCCCGGTGGCGCAGTCGTCGCCGGTGATCCGGATGCCGCCGGTGCCGCGGACCGTGCCCTCGGCGAGCAGGGTGACGGCGAACCGGTCCGTGAAGGGATCGATGCCGAGCCGGTCGAAGGTGAGGAAGAAGTTGGGCTGCGCGAGGCGCATCGCGGCCCGGGCGGACTCGTCGGCGCGGTCCAGACGGGCGTACACCCGGGCGCCGGTGAGGAGTTCGCGGGCGATCACCGAGCGGCCGCCCTGGCTCGCCGCGCCCTCCAGGACCCTGCCGTCCTCCTGGTAGAAGGTGGCGAAGGAGTAGAAGGCGGTCTTGGTGACGGAGGTGCCCTCGGGGGCGATGCCGTAGGCGTTGGAGAACTCCATCCCGGAGAGCTCCGCCCCGACCTCGGCGGCGAACAGTGCCCCGTCGCCGGTGTCGGTGTTCGTGCCGAGGGCTCCGCTGAGGAAGGCGCAGCCGCCGGTGGCGAGGACCACGGCGCCGGCCCGGACCCGGTAGGACTCGCGCAGCTGGCGGCGGTAGCCGGCGGCGCCCGCGACGATGCCGTCCGCGTCGGTGAGCAGCTCGGTGACCGGGCTGTGGTCCAGGACGCGGACCCCGGCCCGGCGGATCCGGATGCGCATCCGCCGCATGTACTCGGGGCCTTGCAGGCCGCCCCGGAGCGGCTGCCCGTCGGGGCCGGTCGGGAAGGGGTAACGGCCGTGCGTGGCCAGCTCGTTCATCCGGTCGTAGGTCTCGTCGAGGACCCGGGCCATCCAGCGGCGGTCGGCGAGGTACCCGCCGAGGCCCTCCCGGGAGGCCATGGCGGCCTCCCGGGCGGCGGGCTCCGGCGGGACGTACCAGACACCGGTGCCGCCCGCGGCCGTCGCGCCGCTGGTCCCGCAGTAGCCCTTGTCCGCGAGGACGACGCGGGCGCCCACCTCGGCGGCCCCCAGCGCCGCCCAGGTGGCGGCCGGGCCACCGCCGACCACGAGGACGTCGGTGGCGTACTCGGTCATACGCTCTCCTTGGTGTGCCGGTTGACCGGCCGGGCGAGGCCGTAGTTCTCGCGGAGGGTGGCGCCGGTGTACTCGGTGCGGAACAGCCCGCGCCGCTGGAGGATCGGCACGACGTGGTCGACGAACGCGGTCAGGCCGGTGGGCAGGACCGGCGCCATGATGTTGAAGCCGTCGGCGGCTCCCTGGGTGAACCACTCCTCGAGCTGGTCGGCGATCTGCTCGGGGGTACCGGCGAAGACGCGGTGACCGCGGCCGGCGCCGAGGCGGGCGATCAGCTGGCGCAGGGTGAGGCCGTCGCGCCGGGCGAGTTCGGCGACGAGGGTGAAGCGGCTCTTGTTGCCGTTGATGTCGCGTTCCTCGGGCAGGTCCGGGAGCGGGCCGTCCAGCGGCAGTCCGGTGAGGTCGACGTTCAGCATGCCGGAGAGCTGGGCGAGGCCGTACTCGGGCACCTGGAGGTCGGTGAGCTGCTGTTCCAGGGCCTTCGCCTCGGCCTCGGTGGAGCCGATGACGGGGGCGATGCCGGGCAGGACGAGGAGGTCGCTCTCGGCACGGCCGTACTTGGCGAGGCGGGACTTGAGGTCCTTGTAGAAGGTCTGGCCGTCCGCGAGGGTCTGCTGGGCGGTGAAGACCGCCTCGGCGTATCGGGCCGCGAACTCCTTGCCGTCCTCGGAGGACCCGGCCTGCACGAGCAGCGGGTAGCCCTGGGGGGAGCGCGGGACGTTGAGCGGCCCGGCGACGCCGAAGTGCTCGCCGCGGTGGGCGGCCGGATGCAGCTTGTCGGTGTCGGCGTAGATGCCGCGCTCCTTGTCGAGGACGATCGCGTCGTCCTCCCAGCTGTCCCAGAGCTTGGTGGCGACGTCGAGGAACTCGTGGGCGCGTTCGTAGCGGAGGTGGTGCTCCAGGTGCTCGTCGCGGTTGAAGTTGCGGGCCTCGTCGACGGTGCCGGAGGTGACGATGTTCCAGCCGGCCCGGCCACCGCTGATGTGGTCGAGGGAGGCGAACTTGCGGGCCAGGTTGTAGGGCTCGTTGAAGGTCGTGGAGACGGTGGCGATGAGCCCGATGTGCTCGGTGACGGCGGCGATGGCGGAGAGCAGGGTGAGCGGCTCGAAGCCGCCGAGGGCGTTGTGGCGGGCCTTGCCCCAGAGGGCGACGCCGTCGGCGAAGAAGATGGAGTCGAGCAGTCCGCGCTCGGCGGTGCGGGCCAGGTCCTGGAAGTACCGCAGGTCGGTGATGAGTTCGGGCCGGCTGTCGGGGTGGCGCCAGGCGGCGTCGTGGTGACCGACGTTCATCAGGAAGGCGTTGAGGTGGAGGGTGCGGTTCGCGGTCATGGCTGTTCCCTGTGTTCGGTGGCGTTGCGTGCGGTGGCGGGCCCGGACGGCGCGGGCGTCAGACGGGGACGCGCCAGGTGCTCAGGCGGCGTTCGATCGTGACCAGCAGCTGGTTGAAGGCCACGCCGACGGCGGAGATGGTGATGATGCCCGCGTACATCTGCGGGATCGCGAAGTTGTACTGCGAGGCGTTGATCAGATAGCCGAGGCCCGCCTTGGCGCCGATCATCTCGGCGGCCACCAGGACCAGGATGGAGACCGCGCCGGCCAGCCGGATGCCGGTGAAGACGGCCGGTACGGAGGACGGCAGGATCACCTTCTGGAAGAGCCTGGGGGTGGACAGGTCCATCGAGCGGGCCAGTCGCACGAGGGTGGGATCGGCGTTGCCCACGGCGCTGATGGTGTTCAGCAGGACCGGCCAGAGGCAGGCGTAGACGACGATCGAGACCTTCGAGGTCTCGCCGATCCCGAGCAGCAGCACGAAGACGGGGAGCAGGGCCAGTGCGGCGGTGTTGCGGAACACCTCCAGCAGCGGGCCGAGGAACGCGGCCACCGGCCGGTACCAGCCGATGAGCAGGCCGAGCGGGACCGCGACGACGACGGCGATGGCGAAGCCGCCGAAGGAGCGGGCGAGACTGGCCCGGGTGTGCTGACCGAGCTGGCCGTTGCCCAGGAGGTCCCACCAGGCCGTGGCGACCTCGCTGACCGGCGGGAGGAAGGTGGCGTCGACCAGGCCGAGGCGGGGGGCGGTCTCCCAGAGGACGAGCAGGGCGACGAGGGCCGCCGAGCGCAGGGCGGTGGCGCGCAGCCACCGGCCGAGCGCCCCGGCGGCCTTCCGGAGGGGGGACGGGGCGTGGCGGCCGTGGGCGGTGCCCCGAGCGGCGCCCGGAGAGGCGGGGCCCTTCGGCGCGGGCACGGCGTCCGGTCCGGTGGCGGGTGCCTCGGGGGGCGCGGAAGTCACCGGGGCCGCGGGAGCCTCCGGGGCCGCTGAGGCCGTCGGCGTCTGTGCGGGGGCGGGTGCCGTTGCCGTGGCCGCCCGGCCGGCGCCGCGCAGTCGGCGTACCAGCAGCGACGGGAGACCGGACCGCGGCCTGCGGGACTCCCGGTCGGCGGCCGCGGGAGCGGCGGGCGCGGTGTCCTCCCGTACGGCCTCGCGCACCGCCTGTCGGTCGGCCGGGGCATCGGCGGGGGTGGTGATGTCGGTGGTCATACGGTGGCCTCCTCCTTCTCCAGTTGCTGGGCGCGGGCCACCTCGTCGTGGAGCAGGGTCCAGATCTCGTGGCGATAGCGGGCGAACTCGGGGCTGGAGCGCAGGTCCTCGCCCTGGAAACCGTCGCCGCGGGCACCGAAGGAGACCGGGACGATCTCCTTGACGCGTCCGGGGCGGGAGGTCATGACGGCCACCTTCTGACCGAGGTAGACCGCCTCCTCGATGCCGTGCGTGATGAAGACGACGGTCTTCCCGGTGCGCTGCCAGATGCGGCGCAGCTCGTCCTGGAGGGACTCGCGGGTCTGCGCGTCGAGGGCGGCGAACGGCTCGTCCATCAGCAGGACGTCCGGGTCGTACGCCAGCGAGCGGGCGATGGCCACGCGCTGGCGCATACCGCCGGACAGTTCGTGCGGGTGCCGGTCCTCGAAGCCGGTGAGGCCGACGAGGTCCAGGAACTCCCGTGCCCGCGACTTGCGTTCACGGCGCGGGACGCCGGTCGCCTCAAGGCCGAACTCCACGTTGCCGAGCGCCGTGCGCCACGGCAGCAGGGCGTACTGCTGGAAGACGATGCCGCGGTCCAGGCCCGGCCCGGTGACGGGCTTGCCGTCCAGCAGGATCCGGCCGGACGAGGGCCGGGTCAGCCCACCGAGCAGGTCCAGGAGGGTGGACTTGCCGCAGCCGCTGGGGCCCACGACCACCACGAACTCCCCCGCCTCGATCTCCAGGTCGATGCCGTCGAGTGCGGTGAACTGCTCCTTGCTCTTCTTGTCCTTGGTCGGGAAGGTCTTGGTCACTTCCTCGAACACGATCTTCGCCATGGCGGATCAGCCCTTCCCGAAGCCGTTGAACTCGTTCGTGTAGAGGTCGGCGGGCTTGAGCTGTCCCTGCTTGATGTCGCCGCGCTCGCCGAGCCAGTCCAGCCAGAGCTGGAACTCCTTGTCCTCGATGCGGCCGCCCGTCTCGGCGACCCCGTACGAGCGCCAGTACTGGAGGGTCGAGGTGTCCTCGTTGCGGCCGCGCTTCTTGACGATCTCGGTCTGCCGGGCGATGACCTCCTCGCGCGGGGTGGTGCGGGCCCACTCGATGGCCTTGGCCACGCCGGTCACGAAGGTCCGGGCGGTGTCCGGGTTCTGCTTGATGAAGCGCTCGGTCATGATGTAGGAGCCGGCGCTGAACTTGCCGAGCAGGTCGAAGTCGCTGAACAGCGGCCTGATCCCGCCGGCGGCCACGGCCTTGTCGCGCAGGATCCCGCCCAGCACGCCCACGTCGATCTGCTTCTGGCGCAGCACCTGGTCGGTGTTGACGGGCGGCACGACGAGCGACTCGACCTTGGAGGAGTCGGCCTTGGCGAGGCCGTTGCGGCTCAGGTAGATGTCGAGGACGGCCTGGGAGTGCGCGCCCAGGGTGTTCATGCCGACCTTCTTGCCGAGGAGGTCGCGGGCGGAGCGGATCGGGCTGTCCTCCAGGACGTAGTAGCCGCTGTACGAGTGCTCGTCGACGCCGTAGTAGGAGATGACGGCCTTGATGGGGGCCTTGCTGGAGGCGAGTTTGACGATCGCGCCGTTGAAGGCTCCGCCGAAGTGGGTCTGTCCGGTGGCGGCGGACTGGATGTCCTGCGGACCGCTGATGGTGTTGCCGACCCACTCCAGCTTGAGGTCCTCCAGGTAGCCGAGGTCGGCGGCGAGTTCGGGGAGCGTGACGGCGCCGACCGAGCCCTGGTACTTCAGGGTCTTGATCTGCGCGCCGGAACCGCCGCTGCCCGCGGTGGCCGTGCCGCAGCTCACCGCGGCCGCCGAGATGCCGAGCAGGGCGAGGAACTGGCGTCGGGAGGTGGTGGTCGAGGTGAACGCTGCGGGCATGACGGTTCCTTGTCGGTGCGGGTCGCGTGGTGGCGGCGGTGTTACGGGGTGGTGGTGAGGGCGGCGGTGACGGCGGCGGCGGGCGCCGCGCGCAGTGCCGCGGCGAACTCGTCGACGGCCTGGTAGAGGTCCAGTTCGGCCTCGGGCCGCAGCCGGTCGGGGCCGGATCCGCGCTCGACGGACGAGTCCAGGACGAACCGGCCGGCGGTGACGTGCCGGGCGCCGAGGGCGGCGAGCACCGGGCGCAGGGCGTAGTCGATGGTCAGGACGTGGGCGAGGCTGCCGCCGGTGGCGAGCGGCAGGACGGTCTTGCCGTCGAGGCCGTCCTGCGGGAGCAGGTCGAGGAAAGCCTTGAGCAGTCCGGTGTACGAGGCCTTGTAGACCGGGGTCGCGATGACCAGGCCGTCGGCCTCGGCGACGGCTTCGAGCGCCCGGCGGATCTCGGGTTCGCCGCGGCGGGCGGCGAGGAGGTCGGCGGCGGGGAGCTCGCGCACGGACAGGTGCGCGGTCTCGAAGCCGGAGTGGGACAGCCGGCGCACCACGTGGTCGGCGACGACGGCGGTACGGGAGTGGGCGGAGGGGCTGCCGGTGATGGCGAGCAGATTGGGCACGGGGGCTCCTTGGGAGTCGTACGGGGAGCGGCTGGATCAGGCGGTGGTGGAGGCGCCCGAGGCGATGCCGAAGGCCGGGTCCGGGACGGCCTCCGGGCTGATCAGGCGGGAGGGCTCGCCGTCGGGGCCGACCGGGATGTCGCCGTCGACGGTGACCCGGCGCAGGGTCCGCTCGTGGTCGTCGGAGTCGTCCACTCCGTAGTGCTGGGTGGCGCGGTTGTCCCAGATCGCGACGTCGCCGGCCCGCCACTGCCGGCGGACGGTGTTCTCGGGGCTCTCGATGTGCGACTGGAAGAGGTCCTGGAGGGCGCGGGAGTCCCGGCCGGTCAGGCCGTTGATCCGCTGGACGAAGTTGCCGAGGAGCAGGGTGCGCTCGCCGGTCTCGGGGTGGACGCGGACCACCGGGTGCTCGGTGAGGAACTTGGTGGAGGTGAACACCTCGCGGTACTGGGCCAGGGCCTCGGGCAGTGCGTCGGGCTTGAGGGCGGCGTAGTCGTACTCGTTGGAGTGGACGGCGCGCAGGCTGTCGGCGAGGGTGCGCAGCGGTGCGGGGAGGTTGCTGTAGGCGGTGGCGGTGTTGGCCCAGAGGGTGTCGCCGCCGTACGGGGGGATGGTGACGGCGCGGAGGATGGAGAAGGCGGGGTAGGCGGGGACGAAGGTGACGTCGGTGTGCCATTGGTTGGCGCGGGCGCCGTGGTGGGAGTCGATGCCGAGGGCGTAACGACCGTCCGCGGAGGGGACGGTGGGGTGCGCGACGGGGGCGCCGAGCAGCTGGGCGAAGGCCTCGTGACCGGCCTCGTCGAGGTGGTCCTGGCCGCGGAAGAAGACGACCTTGTGGGCGAGGAGGGCCGCCCGGATCTCGGCGACGGTGCCGTCGGGCAGGTCGCCGCCGAGGCGTACGCCGCCGATCTCGGCTCCGATGCGGCCGCCGATCTTGGTGACGGTGATGGCGGTGGTGGTGGCAGTGGCCATGAGGACTCCCTGGTCGGGGGGCTGCGGGGATTATTTCCGCAGCGGAAGAAATAGCGTGACGGGGCAGCCGGGCGCTGCGCTGCGCCGAGCGGTACGGGTGCGGTGCGAGTACGGGTGCGATGCGAGTGCGCGGTGGTGCGGGTGCGCGGTGCCGGCCGCCCGAGGCCGCGGAGGCCCCTCGGGCGACCCCGGCCGGGCCCCGACACGGGGTGTCCCGGTGGTGCACCACCCCTGGAGGTGCACCACCGGACGGGAGCGGGGTCGGGCGGGCGCGGCCCGGAGGGACCCTACGAGGCGGCCCCACAAGGGGCACCGACGCGCGCCGGGACCGGGCGGGCCGGTCGGGCGGGGCGCCGGCTCGGCGGCGTCAGGCGCGGCCGAGGGCCGGACAGCGGCCCGGACACGCGCCCGGCTCGATACAGAGGCCGGTGGTGTGGAGCCGCGGGGCGAGGAGTGCGTTCGCGGACATGTCCCGGAGCGTGTCAGTGGCCCCGGCGGGGGTCAACCCCCGACCGTGGCCGCCGAACGCACTTCCGACCCGCCCCCACGTCCACCCCGCACACCGCCTACGACCTGCGCTTTCCCCCACCCATCACCCCGTCCGCGGACCCACCTCGGCGGCCGAAAACCGTGGCCGGAATTCATGGCCCCGCAATGCGGCCGCCACGCTTTCGCCGGGATCCGCGCCCGCTCACCGCCCACGGGGCCCGGGCCGGGGCGTGCCCGATGGCCCCGGCCGTCGGCGGGCCGGCTCGGCCCGCCGTCTCTTTCGGATCTTGTCGGAGGAGCCTGGGTCGTCCGGTGCCATGGGGCCTCCCCGGGCCCGCAGGGCCGAGGGGAAGCATCGCAAGGCGGAGGGGCGCTCGTGTACCGGACGTACTCGAGTGCCCCGACGACCTGGGGGCCCGGACGGAGTCCGGGGGATGAGGTGCCGTGCCGGGCGGGCCCGGCGCGATCCGAAAGAGACGGCCTGGGCGGCGACTTGCGGAGCGTCCTGCGCCTGCGGCGCGTCGGCCTCGGCGGCCGCCCGCACAGGCCCGCGGGGGCATGACCGAGGCCTCGGCCACCGGCGGGGTCCGGCAGGCGTTCACGCTCGCCGCCCTGTCCCGTACCGCGACTCCGGCCGGACGCCCATCGCTCGTCTCGCCGATCAGGCCGGAGCCCGACGCCACCGGGCCCCGTCAGGCCCCGGACCCGTCCGGCGCCTGATGCGACGTACCGCTTCGGACGGGCCCCGGGCTCATCCGGCAGGACCTGGGAACAGCGCTCGGGGCTTCGCGGGCACGCCCCAGGAGCCGCATCACCCCGCCGAGCGCCCGCAGGGGACCCGGCATGATCGGGGGACACACCCCAGAGGGCGTTCCGCCGCGAGCCCGGCCCGATCGGCCGGACGCCCCCTCACCCCCCGAGGAGACCGCGTGACGCGTATGGCCGGTGACAGCCGGGCCGCCGCCAATGCCACCACCGTGCTGCGGACGGTGCTCGACCACGGCCCGGTCGCGCGCAGCGCGATCGCCCCGCTGAGCGGGCTCAGTCCCGCCGCCGTGTCCCGGCAGACCACCGGGCTGCTCCGCGGCGGGCTGCTGCGCGAGCTGCCCGGGCCCGGTGGCGGGGTGGGGCGACCGCGGATCCCGCTGGACCTGCACACCGGGGCCGTCGGCGGGCCGGTCGCCGCCGGGCTGCACATCGGCGTGCCGCATTCGACCTTCAGCCTCGTCGACCTGCGCGGACAGCTGCTCGCCCGCCGTGCCTTCCCGCACCAGGGGCGCCCGACGGAGGGACTGTCCGCCGAGATCGCCGCCGAACTGCGCCGCTTCCTCGACGCCTACGACTCCGGGCGGCCGCTCCTCGGGGTCGGCGTGGCCCTGGGCGGTTGGGTCGACCCGGACCAGGGGATCGTCGTACGCCACCCCGCGTTGGAATGGAGCCGCAAGCCGCTCGCCGCCGAGCTGTCCGCCGCGCTCGGGCTGCCGGTGCGGGTCGACAACCACGCCCGGGCCGTCGCGCGGGCCGAGATCCTCTTCGGCCGGCCCGAGGCCCGCCGGAGCCTGGTGCACCTGTTCATCGGTCGGGTCGTCGACGCCGCCTTCGGGATCGAGGGGACCGTGCACCAGGGGCCGGGCGCGGCGGCCGGTGACGTGGCCCATCTGCCGGTGCCGCGCTCGCAGGCCCCGTGCGCGTGCGGACGTACCGGCTGCCTGGAGGCGACCGCGTCCGACACCGCGCTCGGCGCCGAGGCCGTGCGTCGGGGCATCGTTCCGGACCCTTCGGTGAACCTGCTGGTGGACGCGGCCGCCACCGGTGATCCGCGTGCCGACCGGCTGCTGCGCGAGCGTGCCCGCGCGGTGGGCCGCGCGGCGGCTCTTCTGTTGGATGTCTTCAATCCGGCGGTCATGGTCGTGACCGAGCTGGCGAGCGTCCTCGACGAGGGTTATCTGGAGGAGATCCGGGACGCCGCGATGGAGCTCTCGCACGTCTGCGATGATCCCGAGCGCATCGTGGTACCGCACGCGGGACCTGCCGTACTTCCGGAGGCGGCCGCAACCGTGCTGCTCAGCCGGGTGTTCCAGGACCCCTTCGGCATGGCCCGAGAGGGCGAGATCACACCCACCGGTATGGTGCCACCTGAGCACGCTCCCCTACATTCGAGCCATGACGGTCCTGCCTGACGACGGGCTCTCCCTGGCCGCCGAGTTCCCTGACGCGACGCATGAGCAGTGGCAGCGCCTTGTAGAAGGCGTACTGCGCAAGTCGGGCAAGGAAGTCTCCGGCGAGGCCGCAGAAGACGCGTTGTCCACCCCAATCGAGGACGGGCTCACCACGCGCCCGCTGTACACCGCGCCGCCCGACGGGGCGGTCATCGACACCGGTTTCCCCGGCTTCGCCCCGTTCGTCCGCGGAGGCAGGCCGGAAGGCACCACCGCGAACGGCTGGGACGTACGCCAGCGCCTCGCGGGTACCGATCCGGTACGCGTGAACGAGGCGGCCCTCGCCGATCTGGAGAACGGGGTCACCTCCCTCTGGCTCACCGTGGGTCGCTACGGTCTCCCGATCGAGGGCCTCGCCCGGGCACTGGACGGGGTCTACCTGGACCTCGCCCCCATCACCCTGGACGCCGGAGCCCAATACGCCGAGGCCGGCCGTGCATTGCTGCGCCTGTTCACCGAGAGCGCGGTGGCCCCCGAGGCCGCTCGGGCCTCCCTGGGCGCCGACCCCCTGGGCCACGAGGCCCGCACGGGTGAGGCAGTGGACGCGGCCGACGCCGTCGAGCTGGCCGTGGAGGCCGCCGCCGGCTGGCCCGGCGTGCGCGCCCTGACCGTGGACGCGCTGCCGTACCACGAGGCCGGCGGCAGCGCCGCCGAGGAGCTGGGCCTGTCCCTGGCCACCGGCGTCGCCTACCTGCGCGCCCTCACCGAGGCCGGACTGAGCACGGAAGCGGCGCTCGGACAGCTGGAGTTCCGCTACGCCGCCACCGCGGACCAGTTCCTCACCATCGCCAAGCTGCGCGCCGCGCGCCGGCTGTGGGCCCGTATCGCCGAGGCCTCGGGGGCCCCGGAGGCGGGTGCCCAGCTCCAGCACGCGGTGACCTCGCCGGTGATGATGACCCGCCGCGACCCCTGGGTGAACATGCTGCGCACCACCGTGGCCTGCATGGCCGCGGGTGTGGGCGGTGCGGACGCGGTGACCGTGCTCCCCTTCGACAACGAGCTCGGCCTGCCGGACGCCTTCGCGCGCCGGATCTCGCGCAACACCTCCACCATCCTGCTGGAGGAGTCGCACCTGGCCCGGGTGATCGACCCGGCCGGCGGCTCCTACTACGTGGAGCGCCTCACCGACGAACTGGCCCACGCCGCCTGGGGGTTCTTCCAGACCCTGGAGAAGGCCGGCGGCCAGGCCGCCGCCCTGCGCTCCGGACTGGTCGCCGAGCGGCTCGCCGCCACCTGGGCCGCGCGCTCCAAGAAGCTGGCGAAGCGGCGCGAGCCGATCACGGGCGTCAGCGAGTTCCCGCTGCTCTCGGAGAAGCCGGTCGTCCGCGAGCCCGCGCCCGCCGTACCCACCGGCGGACTGCCGCGCGTACGGCGCGACGAGGCCTACGAGGCCCTGCGGGCCCGCAGCGACGCGCACCTGGCGGCGACCGGCGCCCGGCCGAGGATCTTCCTCGCCGCGCTCGGCCCGGCGGCCGCGCACACCGCGCGCGCCACCTTCGCCTCGAACCTGTTCCAGGCGGGCGGCATCGAACCGGTGCACGTTCCGGTGTCGGTGGATCCGACGACGGCCGCCGAGTCCTACGCCGCGAGCGGGGCGGACGGCATGGCCGTGCTCTGCTCCAGCGACACGCTGTACGAGGAGCAGGCCGCGGCCGTGTCCGAGGCGCTGCGCGCGGCCGGCGCCACGACCGTCTTCCTCGCCGGCCGGCCGGGCACCGCCGAGACTTCCGTGGACGAGTACGTCTTCGCCGGCTGTGACGCCGTCGCCGTGCTGTCCTCCGTACTCGACCGGATGGGAGTGCCGTCTTGAGCATCCCCGATTTCTCCGAGCTGGCGCTCGACCCCTCCTCCGCCGCCGGCGTGACCGAGGAGCAGTGGCGCGCCTCGGTGAAGGAGTCCACCGGCACCGCGGCCGCAGACCTGCTGTGGGAGACGCCCGAGGGCATCGGCGTCAAGCCGCTGTACACGGGACGGGACATGGAGGGCCTGGACTTCCTGCGGACGTACCCGGGTGTGGCCCCGTACCTGCGCGGCCCGTACCCGACGATGTACGTCAACCAGCCCTGGACGATCCGGCAGTACGCCGGTTTCTCCACGGCCGAGGAGTCGAACGCCTTCTACCGGCGCAATCTGGCGTCCGGTCAGAAGGGCCTGTCGGTGGCCTTCGACCTGCCGACGCACCGCGGCTACGACAGCGACCACCCGCGCGTGACCGGCGACGTCGGCATGGCGGGCGTGGCGATCGACTCGATCTACGACATGCGGCAGCTGTTCGACGGGATCCCGCTGGACAAGATGTCGGTGTCGATGACGATGAACGGCGCGGTGCTGCCCGTCCTCGCGCTCTACATCGTGGCGGCGGAGGAGCAGGGCGTCTCCCCCGACAAGCTCGCCGGGACCATCCAGAACGACATCCTCAAGGAGTTCATGGTCCGCAACACCTACATCTACCCGCCCAAGCCCTCGATGCGGATCATCTCCGACATCTTCGCATTCACCTCGCAGAAGATGCCCCGGTACAACTCGATCTCCATCTCCGGCTACCACATCCAGGAGGCCGGGGCCACGGCCGACCTGGAGCTGGCGTACACCCTCGCCGACGGCGTGGAGTACCTGCGGGCCGGGCAGGCGGTCGGCCTGGACGTGGACGCGTTCGCGCCGCGCCTGTCGTTCTTCTGGGCGATCGGCATGAATTTCTTCATGGAGGTCGCGAAGCTGCGCGCGGCCCGCCTGCTGTGGGCGCGCCTGGTCAAGCAGTTCGACCCGAAGAACGCCAAGTCGCTGTCGCTGCGCACGCATTCGCAGACCTCCGGCTGGTCGCTGACGGCGCAGGACGTCTTCAACAACGTGACGCGCACGTGCATCGAGGCGATGGCGGCGACCCAGGGCCACACCCAGTCGCTGCACACCAACGCCCTCGACGAGGCGCTCGCGCTGCCGACGGACTTCTCGGCGCGCATCGCCCGCAACACCCAGCTGCTGCTGCAGCAGGAGTCGGGGACCTGCCGGTCGATCGACCCGTGGGGCGGCAGCGCGTACGTGGAGAAGCTGACGTACGACCTGGCGCGGCGGGCCTGGCAGCACATCGAGGAGGTCGAGGCGGCCGGCGGCATGGCGCAGGCCATCGACGCGGGCATCCCGAAGCTGCGCGTGGAGGAGGCCGCCGCCCGTACGCAGGCGCGCATCGACTCGGGCCGGCAGCCGGTGATCGGCGTCAACAAGTACCGGGTGGAGAACGACGAGGCGATCGACGTCCTCAAGGTCGACAACTCCTCGGTGCGCTCCCAGCAGATCGCCAAGCTGCGGCGGCTGCGCGAGGAGCGCGACGAGGCGGTCACCCAGGACACGCTGCGGGCGCTGACGAACGCCGCCGAGCGCGGCGACGGCAACCTCCTCGCGCTGGCGGTGGACGCGGCGCGCGCCAAGGCGACCGTGGGTGAGATCTCGGACGCACTGGAGAAGGTGTACGGGCGGCACGCGAGCCAGATCCGTACGATCTCGGGTGTGTACCGCACCGAGGCAGGCGAGTCCCCGTCCGTGGAGCGCACCCGTGCGCTCGTCGACCGGTTCGAGGAGGCGGAGGGCCGCCGTCCGCGCATCCTGGTCGCCAAGATGGGCCAGGACGGGCACGACCGCGGCCAGAAGGTGATCGCGACCGCCTTCGCCGACCTGGGCTTCGACGTGGACGTCGGCCCGCTGTTCCAGACCCCGGCGGAGGTGGCCCGTCAGGCCGTCGAGGCGGACGTCCACGTGGTGGGCGTCTCGTCGCTGGCGGCCGGTCACCTGACCCTCGTACCGGCGCTGCGGGAGCAGCTGGCGGAGGAGGGCCGCGAGGACATCATGATCGTCGTGGGTGGGGTGATCCCGCCCGCCGATGTCCCGACGCTGTTGGAGATGGGCGCCACCGCGGTGTTCCCGCCCGGCACGGTGATCCCGGACGCGGCCCACGACCTGGTGACGCGGCTGGCCGCGGACCTGGGCCACGAGCTGTAGGCGGGCGCCGGTGCCGAAGATCGACATCGAGGCCTACGCGAAGGGGGTGCTCGACGGGAAGCGCGCGTTCATCGCGCGCGCGATCACCCTCGTCGAGTCCACCCTGCCCGCTCACCGGGCGCTCGCGCAGGGCCTGTTGACGGAGCTGCTGCCGCACGCCGGCCGGGCCCGCCGGATCGGTATCAGCGGGGTGCCGGGGGTGGGCAAGTCCACCTTCATCGACGCGTTCGGCACGATGCTGACGGGGCTCGGCCACCGGGTGGCGGTACTCGCGGTGGACCCGTCGTCGACGCGTACGGGCGGCTCCATCCTGGGCGACAAGACCCGGATGGAGCGGCTGTCGGTGGACCCGGCGGCGTTCGTACGTCCCTCGCCCTCGGCGGGCACGCTGGGCGGGGTCGCCAAGGCCACCCGCGAGTCGATGATCGTGATGGAGGCGGCGGGCTACGACGTGGTCCTCGTCGAAACGGTCGGCGTGGGCCAGTCGGAGACCACGGTGGCGGGGATGGTGGACTCCTTCCTGCTGCTGTCCCTGGCCCGTACGGGCGACCAGCTGCAGGGCATCAAGAAGGGCGTCCTGGAGCTGGCCGACGTCCTGGCGGTGAACAAGGCGGACGGCCCGCACGAGCGGGACGCGAAGGCAGCGGCCCGGGAACTGTCGGGCGCGCTGCGCCTGATGCACCCGGTGGACGCGGCCTGGACCCCGCCGGTGCTGACGTGCAGCGCGCGGGAGTCGACCGGGCTGGACGAGGTGTGGAGCCGCCTGGAGCAGCACCGGACCCTGCTGGACGCGGGCGGCCGGCTGACGGCGAAGCGGGCGGCGCAGCAGGTGGAGTGGACCTGGTCGATGGTCCGCGACGAACTGCTGGAACGCCTCCGGGCGGACCCGGCGGTACGGAACCTCGCGCCGGACCTGGAGTCCGCGGTCCGGGCGGGCACGGTGACCCCGACATCGGCGGCGGACCGCATCCTGGCGGCGTTCGGCGGCGCCTGAGCCCGGAGCCCGCGCCACCTCGCGCCGCCTCGCCTTCGCGCCCCCGGCCCCGGACCTTGCCCGTCCGGAGCCGGGGGCGCGTGCATGCGGGGGGCGCGTGCGTGCGGTTCCGCGGCCGCCGTTACGCCTCGACGAGGACCGACCCGGTCGGGGTGAGGGCCTCACGTAGCAGGCGGACCTGCTCCACAGTGTTCTCGGTGGCCAGGAGCGCGGACAGGACCGCGATGCGGGCCTGTCCGGCGCGCAGCGTGCCGGTGGGAACGGCGCCCGCCGCGACGAGGTCCACCGCTCCCCCGTGCGTGTAGATCTCGGTGACCGGGCCGGCCATGACCCGGGTGGTCAGGGCGACCAGCACCCCGCGGGCGACGGCGGCCCGGACGGCGTCGACGATCTCCGGGGTGGCGTTGCCCGCGCCGGTCCCGACGAGCACGATACCGCGGGCGCCGGCCTCGACGGCCGCGTTCAGCAGGACGGGGTCGCCGTCCGCGTGGTGGACCACCACGTCGACGCGGGGCGGGACTTCGGGCATCGCGGGGAGCGGGAGGGGCAGGGGGCGCTGCGGGGCGCGCAGGACGGTGACCTTGCCGAAGCCGACCTTGCCGAGCAGTTCCCTGGAGGGGTCGGCGAACGCGTCCAGGGCCACGGCCTGCGTCTTGACGGTGCCGCGGGCGGCGTGGACACGTCCCGCGAAGGCGATCAGAACGCCGAGCCCGCGGGTGGTGGCGGCGGTGAGCAGCGCGTCGTACAGGTTGCCGGGGCCGTCGCCGTCCGCGGTGCCCATGGGCAGCTGGGAGCCGGTGAGGACGACCGGGCGGGGGTCGCGGTGGTGCAGGTCGAGGAGGAAGGCGGACTCCTCCAGGGTGTCGGTGCCGTGGGTGACGACGATGCCGTCGACTCCGGGGTCGGCGAGCACCTCGTGCACGGTGCGCAGCAGGGTGAGCTGATGTGCGGTGGTGAGACGCGGGCTGTTCACGCTGAACAGGTCGACGAGTTCGACGGTGATGCCCTCGGGGAGTGGTGCGGTGGCGATCACCTCGTTCCCGTCGGCGTCCGCTGCGAAGCCGGAACCCTGCCAGCGGCTGGCTATCGTCCCGCCGGTGCTGATCACGACGATCCGTCCCATCGGCCGTGGCCGCCCTTCACTCGTGTCACTCGTGTCACTAGTACGTCACTCGTACATATGTACTCAAAGCAGCAATGATAGAGCGATCTACGCGCAATGTGATTGCGTTTTCCCTCAGGCCCGTTCATGAACGCTGGGTGATAATTGCGTCATGGATGCCATTGACCGAGAAATCTTGCGCGAGCTCCAGGCCGACGGCCGCCTGAGCAACCAGGAACTCGCCCAGCGCGTGGGACTGACCCCCTCCCCCTGCATGCGCCGGGTGCGCCAGCTGGAACAGGACGGGGTGATCCAGGGCTACCGCGCGGTGATCTCCCCCGAGGCGGTGGACCGAGGATTCGAGGTGCTCGTCTCGGTCGAGGTGCGGCGCGACCGGGAGGCGGTGGAAGCCTTCGAGGCGGCCCTCCAGGACATCCCGGACGTCATCGAGGCCTACCGCCTCTTCGGCAGCCCCGGCTGCCTGCTGCGGATCGCGGTCGCCGACCTGCGGGCGTACGAGCGCCTGTGGATCGAGAAGCTGACGGCCCTCACCGGAATCACCGAGGTCAACTCGCAGATCATCATGAAGCGCATCAAGGAACCGAACGGCCTGCCCGTCGGCCACTGACATGGGCGAACCCGCGCCTGCGCGCCCCCGTGACCTTGCGGCTCGCCGACGGGACGGTGGCGTGGTCGTTCGGGAGCGAGCGCGACGTCGGCACGGTCGTGACCGCGACCCACGTCCACAGCATGGACGCGACCGGCCTGCGGGCCGTCGACTCGCGCTCCCGGCGCGCACGCCCGCCCTCTCCCCAAACCCTCGGTACCGACGAGCCATTGGCGCCCCGTACCGTACGGTGATCAGTCGAAACGTCGGCACGCGTACGACCCGGGGGCACACATGGCGACGCTGGGAATCCACAAGGACTTCCTCCTGGAGTTCGCCCGGCTGGAGAAGACCGTCCAGAAGCGGGTCCACGAGGTCTTCGACAAGTTCCGCGAGCACCGCCATGCAGGGCTCCACCTGGAAAAGCTGGAGAACCCCCGCGACCCGCGGATCCGCACCATCCGCGTCAACAAGTTCATGCGCGGCGTCGTTCTCGCACCGGAATCCGGAGACAGCTTCCTCCTCCTGAAGGTCATGGCGCACGACGACGCCATCGACTGGGCGCTGAGCCACCGGGCGACGGTGAACTCGGCGACCCAGGGCATCGAACTGCGCGACGACATCGCCCTGGAGCGCGCCGCCGCCGACGTGCGGTACACCGCGCACGTGGCGGAGGCGCGGCTCTTCGCCGAGGTCGCCGACAAGGAGCTGATCCGCCTCGGCATCGATCCCGATCTGCTCCCCCTCGTACGCAACCTCAGCACCGAGGCCCACCTCGACGCCCTCCGCAAGATCCTTCCCGAGCAGCAGTACGACGTACTCGCCGGCCTGGCCGCGGGGCTGAGCCCGGAGGACGTCTGGCGCGAGTCCGTGGCCGCTCAGGCCGAACGCGCCGCCGACGCGGCCCAGCAGGCACCCGCCGGCGACGAACTCGCCGCCGCGATGGCCCGCTCGCAGGGGCGGATCGCCCTGCTCTCCGGGCCCGAGGAGTTGCTCGACGTCCTGTCCCGGCCGTTCGACGCGTGGCGGGTCTTCCTGCACCCCAGCCAGCGGCGCATCGCCTACCACCCCTCCTACAACGGGCCCGCCCGGGTGACCGGCGGCCCCGGCACGGGCAAGACCGTGGTGGCCCTGCACCGCGCGCTCCATCTGGCGCGGCAGCTGCCGGACGACGCACCCGACGAATCGGTGCTGCTCACCACCTACACCCGCAACCTCGCGGCCGACCTGCGCCACGGACTCGAACTGCTCATCCCGGACGAGGCGCTGCGCGCGAAGATCCGCGTCGTCAACGTCGACGCCCTCGCGAACCAGCTCGTCCGCGAGGACCGGGGCGCCCCGCTGACCATCCTGACCGGCCAGAAGGAGATCAACTCCCGCTGGAACGCCCTCGCCCGCAGGCTCGATCTCGACTACAGCGACGTCTTCCTCGACCAGGAGTGGCGGCAGGTCGTCCTGGCCCAGGACCTGCGCTCGCCCGAGGCCTACCTCAAGGCGTCCCGCAGCGGTCGGGGCACCGCGCTGAGCCCGCTGCGGCGGGCCCAGGTCTGGCGTGCCGTCGAGGCGTTCACGAAGGAACTGCGCCAGGCCGACGAGTGGACCTTCCTCCAGGTGTGCGCGGAGGCCACCCGGCTGCTGGAGCCGCGTACCGACCGCCCGTTCCGCCATGTGGTGATCGACGAGGCCCAGGACCTCCATCCGGCGCAATGGCGGCTGCTGCGGGCATCGGTGGCACCCGGTCCGGACGACCTGTTCATCGCCGGCGACACGCACCAGCGCATCTACGGGAACAAGGTGTCACTGCGCGGCCTCGGTGTGAACGTGACCGGAAGGTCCCATCGGCTGCGGATCAACTACCGCACCACGCACGAGATCCTGCAGTGGTCGACGTCCCTCCTCGACCGGGAGCACCCGGACGACATGGACGGCGGGACCGAGTCCCTGGCGGGCTACCGGTCCGTGCTGAACGGCGCGCACCCCGAACTGCGGGCGGCGAGCAGCAAGGCCGAGGAGATCGCGGAGCTCACCGAGCGCGTCACCGAGTGGATGGCCGACGGTGTGGAACCGGACGAGATCGGGGTGGCCGTCCGGTACATGCACCTGGGCAAGGAGATCGCGCACGCACTGGAGCGGGCCGATCTGCCGGTCCGGCTCCTCGGTGGCACGCAGGCGTCGGGCGACGGCATCAGCATCGGGACCATGCACCGGATGAAGGGCCTGGAGTTCCGCTGCGTCGCCGTCGCCGGTGTGAGCGACAGCGTCGTTCCGCTGACCTCGGCCCTGACACCCGTGGAGGTGGACGCCCAGCAGCACCAGGATGACCGCCTGGGCGAGTTGAGCCTCCTGTTCGTCGCCTGCACCCGCGCACGCGAGACCCTACGGGTGTCCTGGAACGGGGAGCCCAGTCCGTTCCTCGCCGCGTGGCAGGGCCAGGGGTAGGAGCGGGGGCAGGGCCGGTCGGCGGCCCACGCCGGGGACGGGGAGGGCCCTTGCCTTGTACGGGCCATGCTCAGAGCTGGACCAGGCTGCTGGAACGCGTAGCGCACGGCATCGGCCCGGTTGCGGGCGTCGATCTTGGCGAAGGCGTTGTTGATGTGCGTCTTCACCGTCGTCTCCTCGACGAAGAGGGCTCGGGCGATCTCCGTGTTGCTCAACCCGTCTGCGATCAGCCGCAGTACGTCGACCTCGCGGCCGGTGAGGCCGTCGGGGAAGACCCGGCGGCGCTCCCGCTCCGGCTGTCCGCCGGCGCGGTCGGACGAGGCGGCGGGGGCCGCCGCGGAGCCCGCCGCGCCGAGCGCGGCGGCCAGCCTGCGGGTCACCTCGGGGTCCAACGTCGCCTGTCCGTGGGCCGCGTTGCGGATGGCCATGGCGATCTGTTCCCGGTTGGCGTCCTTGGTCAGGTAGCCGCGGGCGCCGGCCGCCAGGACGGCGACGATCGACTCGTCGTCGGCGTAGGTGGACAGGGCCAGCACCGTGACGTCCGGGTGCTCGGCGAGGATCCGCGCGGTCGCCTCGGCACCGCCCATCCGCGGCATCCGCATGTCCATCAGCACCACGTCCGGGGAGGTTTCACCGACCGCCCGCACCGCCTCCACCCCGTCGCCGGCTCCGCCGACCACCTCCATGTCGTCCATCAGATCGAGCAGGGACATCAGGCCCTCGCGGACGATCTGCTGGTCGTCGACCACCAGTACGCGCACGCGCACCGGGCCTGGCGAGCGATCCGTCCCAACCATTCTCGGACCCCCCGTGGTCGCGTTCGAGATCGTGAAAGAACCGCAGCTCGGCAGCCGTTCTCCTGGTTTCCAATCTATCTCCCCGCACATGGGCGGGCGCCGCCCGGCTGTTCGACACCACGGGTGCGGCGGCACGCGCCGACCTCGCGCCGTCCGGTGGAGTTCCGGGGTGGACATCTCCTCCCGGACCTCCACCGCCGGGTGGGCCCGCCCCGCCCCTGTCGTCCGTAGGGTCCTCGGCATTCAGCCGGAAGGATTGCCGAAGAGATGAACCTCGCACTCGACCTCGACACGGTCATGACGGTCATGACGGTGCGCTTCGCACTGGTCGTCGCCGGCGCCGCCGTGCTCCTGATCATCGCGTTCACGATCACGATCGTGCTCAAGCGCAACGGCACGTTGGGCACCGTGAAGGACCAGGTCGCCCCCCTCGCCCGCTCCTTGGGCGAACGCGGTCGCACCACCGACGCGCGCCACGGCGGCCGTCCCGGCCTGAAGCGCAGCCTGCTGCTGTCGCTCCTCGACCACGTGGGCCGCTCCGGCAACCGCCGATGACACCCGCCCCTCTCCCCCACACCCCGCACCACGTCTCGGAGGCATGGACGATGAACCCACAGGTGGCCATCGCATCAGGCGACATGGACAAGGACGAACTCCTGCACCATCTCGTACAGGACCATCTCTGGAAGCTCGGTATCGTGACGATCGCGGCCGTCGTCGTGCTGACCGCCATGGCCGTCATCCACAGGAAGGTCGGCACCGAGTAACAGGTGAGCATGGATCCGTTGTCCGGCCGTCGGCACTTCGTGGACCGGCTCGCGCCCGGCTGGCTCGTGGTCCAGTTCCTGGGTACGGGCATGCTGGTCGTGGCCCTGCTGACGGCGAACGAGGACACCCTGTGGATCTGGGGGCTCTATGCCGCGAGCATGCTCAGCTGGGTGCTGTTCATGGCGCTGCACCCCTGGCACCCTCGAACCGCCGCCGCCCTCCTCGCGGTCAGCGCGCTGCTGCCGACCTTGGCGGTGGGCGAGGCCGAGGACACCACCGCCGCGATCATGCTGTGCGTGCTGCTCGGCCGCTTCACCTCGCTGACCTCCCCCTCGGGGCGGACGATCGCGGCGGTGACCTCCGCCGCTCTGGCGTGCACCTGGATCAGCTGCACCCTGGCCGACCGCCCGCTCGGCGACGCCCTGGGCTACCCGCTGCTGATCCTCGTACTCACCCTGCTGGGACTGAATCGCCGCCAGCAACAGTTGCGCACCGACCAGGCCGAACAGCTCCTTCACAACACTCTGTTGATGCAGCAGGAGCAGGCTCGCGCCGCGGCTCTGGCCGAACGCACCCGCATCGCCCGCGAGATGCACGACGTACTGGCCCACTCGCTCGGCGCGTTGACGGTCCAGCTCAAGGTGGCCGCCGCGCTGATCGAGAAGGGCGACTCGCAGGGCGCGCTGGCCCGGGTCCTCAGGTCCAACCGGCTGGCCGACGAGGGGCTCGCGGAGGCCCGTAACGCCGTGGCCGCCCTGCGAGGTGACGTGCCGTCACTGCCGGACGCCTTGCGGCTGCTGGTGGAGGCCCACGATTCCCACCATCCGGGCGAGGTCGGGCTCAGCCTCTCTGGCGAACCCCGCCGCCTCTCGCCGACCGCCGCCGTCTGCCTCGTGCAGAGCGCGCGGGAGGCCCTGACCAACGCCGCCAAACACGCACCTGGCGAACGGGTCGAGGTCGGCCTCCACTACGCCGACGGCCACGTACGCCTCACGGTGGACAACGTCACGTCGAGCCCCACCTCGCAGAGCCCCGACCACGTCCCCGGCTACGGCCTGACGGGAATCCGGGAACGTCTCGCGCTGGTGGCCGGCACGCTCACCACGGAACGCGCGCGGGGCGGCGCCCGCTGGGTACTGGCGGCCGAGGTCCCTGAGTAGTCCGGAACGCCCGCCGGGAGGCGGGCTGCTCCTGGACGGCGCCGAATGCCGTGCGAAGGAGTTCCGGTAGAAGTCCCGCACGGCGATCTTCGGTGCACCGAGCTCCTTGACCTCGGCCAATACGCGGACGACCAGGAGCGAGTTGCCGCCCAACGCGAAGAAGTTGTCCTCCGGGCCCCCCTGCGTACCCAGGTGCCGGCTCCAGATGTCCAGCATGTCCCGCTCCAGCCGGTCGGCGGACCCGACCTCTTCGCGGACTGGCGCGGGTCAGTCTCCCTTCGGCAGGGCCTCGTACGAGAACGTGCACCGGACCCTGCCGTCCGCGGCCGGTACGAGGCGCACCTGCTCGGCCGGCATCTGCAACGCCTTGCCCGCCGGCTCGTCCCACAAGGACACCGTTCCTCCGGCCTCCCCGAAGGAGACGTACGGCTGCTCGGGTCGCAGGACGCCACCCCGGCTGCTGAGTTTCGCCGCCAAGACGGTCGGCTCCACGCACATCCACTCCGGCTCCACCCCGAAATAGGAGGGCAGTTCCGCCTTCTGGGCCGCAGCCGTACGGAGCTCCTTCACCGCGTCCCCCGCCGAGTCCAGCGCTCCCAGCGTGCAGAACAGCACCACCGCCACCTGGGCGACCACGTACGACAGAACACCGAACCGCTCGACGGGGCTGACGAATGACGCGTGCACGTGCTTCGCAATGCCCCACAAGGCCGGTACGAACAGGGCGAAGCTCAGAAAGCTCAAGAGTTTGAGCGCCGAAGCGGCCTGCCACAGCGCGGGGACATCGAGGTCATCGGGTGTGAGGTCCAGGCTGTCGGCGTACAGCGCGTGCATCACCGACCCCGAAGCCACAACACAGGACGCGACGAGCGCGAAGAGCAACGGTGCGGCCCAGGCGAGCCATTCGCCCCACGTCCACTGGCGGACCAGCAGCCAGATTCCTGTGGACGTAGCCGTGACGGCGAAGACCGACAGTACTTGCACGGGGGTCCAGCCCCTCGTTTCCCCCATGTCCGCGCCCAAGGCGACGGCAAGGAGGAACACGGTTGCCACGCCCCACGTGAGGATGCTCCCCACGCGGCCCCCCTCCGCGAACACGTCGCGCGTCAACCAAGCGGACCACAGAAGGCACAACACCGCGGCGGTGCCCCAGACCCACGTTCGCGCACCGCTCGCCTGCCGGGCGACGACCACGCAGAACAGCATGGCGAACGTCCAGGCCATGACGCGGGACGTGACACGCCGATGGTCCTCCTCACGCCGCTGCACGATGTGCCTTCGCTCCCGGCCATGGCGTGTTCGCACGTCGATGGCGGCCTCGGGGGCGGAACCTCCGGGCAGGTCCATCCGCGACAGCCGCAGGGCCTCCGAGGCCGTCCCCCTCACCAGGGTGCCTGTGTCGTGCCGACCGGAACCCTCGGCGAGGCGCGCGCGTGCCATCACAGCGGATCGGCGCAGCCGTGCCATCGGCGTCAAGGGTCTCGGATCGGGCACACGGGGCGGCCTGTGAGCCACCGTATGTGCCCGCCAGCCGGTCAATTGCTCCCGATCCCGGTCCACCGGCTCACAGCGTCGGGCGTACATCTCCAGCCTGGTTCTGCGTGCCAGCCGTTGCACCCACCATTCGGCCGCCTGCTCGGTGCGCCGGTTGCGGGCTCCGAAGAACCGCACCTCGACGGAGTACAGTCGCGCCGTGGTGTCCGCGCTCAGCACGCCCCGCGAGGCGCCTTCCCCCCGGGCGAATGCAGCGACGACCGGCCAGCCCTGCTGGTCGAACGCCCGCTCCGCCTGGTCCCAGTCGCGCTGCTCCCCCCGCACCTCGACCAGCACGAGCACGCGTTGGTCGTATCGCTTTCCCTGCATCAGTCCCCCTACGGCAGCCAGCGCGCCGCCTGCTCCGGCGTGATCTTGGTGGCGTCGACCCACCAGTGCCCCGCCTGCTTGTCCCACTTGGCACTCAGCAGGCGTTTCGCCTCGTCCTTCTGCTCGTACGGGACCTTGAGGTACAGGCGGCCGTCCCGGACCAGTCCCGGGTACACCTTGTCGGGCGTCGGCGCCCGCTGGGCCGGGACCTCGGGCGGCGCCGGAGCGTCCTGTTCCGCCGGGCGCCACGGCCCTCGTGCCGGGCGTTCCATGCGGGTGTGTTCCATCAGCTTCCGTACGCGGTCGCAGGAGGCCGGGTCGGTGTAGCGCATCATCAGGTCCGTCGGCCCGATGTTGGCGAGCAGGTTCTTCGAGCCGTGCCAGAGGACCGCCCCGTCCAGGATGAGGACCTTCTCGTGCATGCGGTCCCGGAACTCGACCCGGCAGCCGGCGGCCTCCAGTTGCTGGACGAGTTCCCGGTGCCGCGCCACGCGGGAGGGTTCCTGCTGCTCTTCCGGTGGGCGGGTGAAGACCGTGACCTGGATGCCGGCCGCCGTCCTTGGTCCGAGTAGCCGTGCCCACCGGCCGACCGGAGCCCGGTCCATGAACGCGGAGTACAGCTCGATGCTGTGCTGCGCCCGTTCCACGTCCCACTCGACCGCGGCCGCGACCTCGCTGTGCTCGAAGAAGGCGGGCCTTACCAGGTCCTCTTCCGACAGGTGGGCCAGCTGGTCGGCGTCCAGGATGGGGATCAGCTGGTCGGCGGAGATGGTCTGCGCGTGCGCCTCCAGGTGGTCGACCATCGCCAGGGCCTCGCTGTGCGGGGCCAGGTGCTTGCGCAGGAACGCGACGTCCGCCACGACGACCAGGTGGTCCTGGGCCCGGCTGAGGGCGACGTTGAGGAGGCGGCAGGTCTGCGAGGACAGCCCTGTTCCGCTGTAGAAGAAGCCGGGGTCTTTGCCTGCGCCCGCGACCGTGTCGAGGAGCACGACGGGGCGCTGGCTGCCCTGGAACCGGTGGACGGTGTCGACCAGGCCGTCGTAGTCCTCCCCGAACCGGTGGGTGAGGCTGCTCTTGAGCGCCTTGACCTGCTCGCGGTACGGGGAGATGACGGCGAGCCGGTCGGTCGCCCGCTCCCCTTCGGGGACGTCCTGCCACTTGCGGCCGGGCAGGACGCCCTCGTACTGGAGTCCGCGGACGAGCTCGTGGATGACGGCGGCGTGGACGGCGTTCGTCATGTGGGGCTTGCGGCCTCCGCCGGGAATCCGGCGGCCGGAGGTGTCGATCAGGATCACCGGGGAGTCGATGAGCGGGGCGAACGGCAGACGGGTGGTGTTGCCGCGCCCGGTCTTGAGGGGCGCGTCCGGGTACGCCACCTCGTTCACGACCGCGCAGATCGGCTCCCGCATCCGGTACTGGGTGTCGAGCGCCACCAGGCGCGGGTCCTGGCGTACCCGCCCGGACGGGTCGACCAGCCCGGCGGCGTGGAAGGCGTCCCGCGCCGTCCACTCTCGGGAGTGGGACCTTTCTTCCTCGCTCGCCTGCCGGTCCCCGTCGCCCTTGGTCACGGCGGGGAGCTGGCGGAAGTCCCCGGCCACGATCACCCGCTTGCGGGCGAGGCCGGCGGCGAACCAGGCCGAGGGCAGGTTGACCATCCCGGCTTCGTCGATCACCACGACGTCGATCTCGTCGAGCAGTTTCCTCGACTGGACGGCCTTGGCCACGGTGGCTCCGAGCACCCGGCAGCGGGACCGGACCTCGTCGTGGATGCGCTTGCGCTTTCGGTCGAGCTCGTCGAGTCGCACCTGGAGGGAGGCAGCCGTCTCGGCGACGGTCTCCCTGGGCGGGATCCCCACGACCGCGGCGTAGGCAGCGGGCAGGGCGCGGCGGGCTTCGGCCGCCTGTTGTCCACCCGCGGTATGGCGACGGGCGGCACTCGCGACGATTTCCCGGGCCTGTGATGCGCGGAACGCTTCGTCCGCCCAGGCGGAGTGGAGGTCCCTCAGTTTCGCGGCCTTTCGTTCCGCGAGAAAGCCTGTCGGCGGCCCCACCTTGTCGATCGCCAAGCGCAGCTGTGCGGCCGCCGCATCCGCTGCGAGCACCGTCCGGGCCGCTGCGGCCTGGTCGCGGCCGGCCGCGGCCGTCTCCCCCACGGCGGTGGCCAGGTCCGACTCCAGGTCCCGTACCCGGTCGTGGAGGGCCAGCGCCGCTCTCGTGCCCTTGAGCTGGTCGGCCGCCGTGCTGATCTGCCGGTCGATGCTCTCCACGAGCAGCGCCGCGATCCTGCTCGGGTCGACCTGGTCTCCGTAGCGACTGCGCAGCGACGGCAGGACGATGTTCCCGGCCCGCTGGACGATCCCCTCGGCAAAGCCCTCCTCGTGCTCCAGGAGGGAGCACATCCGCTCCAGGGCCTGATCCACCGCGACGTTCGTCGGAGCCAGGAAGAGGATCTTGAGCCCTTGGCGGAAGCTGCCCTCGACGATGTGGCCGACGACGTCCGTCTTTCCGGTGCCGGGCGGTCCCCACAGGAACAGCACCTCACTGGCGAGCGCCTGCGCGACGGCGTCACGCTGACGCGGGTTGAGCTGAAGCCCTGCCCAGTCCGCCACCCATTGCCCCGGGTTCTCGGCACGGCCGGTGCGAGGGGTACCGCGGCCGACCAGCCAGCCGGCGTGCCCTGCGTCGATGGGACTGTCCTGTTGGCCGACGGCCTCCAGACGTTCCGACAGGGCGGCCCAGTTGGACGAGTCGTCCTTGCGGATCTGGATGTTGGTGGGCGCTGCCCCGAAGTCGGCTTTCGTCACGAGCCGTACGGTGCCGTCCGGGGCACGAGAGGCCTCGGCCGGGTCCCAGGCCTTCCGGGAGCGGGACGGCCGGGCGAGAACGGGAACACCGTCCAGACCGTCGTGCCAGTTCCGGCACTCGAAGAGATACTCGCGGGCCCCTTCGGAGTACGAAAGGAGCCGCCCCTTGGAGAGCGCGACCTTTACGGCACCCTCGGCGTCGTTCCGGTGCTCCGCGAGGATCTCGGCGCGCACCGCCGTCAGGAACTCCGCAACGGGATATGGACGCTCCGTATCGGTCATGTGTACCGCTCCCCCAAGATCACCACACAGGTGCAAAGACTGTACGAGGATCCGTTGCCGCCTGGCGGGCATCGGACGGGCACCGGCCACGCACTGGCCGGAATCAATGGCCGACCCGCATACCCAGGAACGATGTCGTCAGGTCCGTATGCACCTGAGCCGGCTCAACGACCTGGTACGCAGCAGAGGAGAACGTCGTGAGGCCCACGCCGGCCGCCGCGCAGTTGCGCGGCAGTCTCACCCAGTACCTCACGACGACCTACGCGCTCACCGACGAGGACACCGGCGGGCGTCGGAGCGGTTCCTGGAGCACCCCGAGAGCGGGATGTTCCGCGGTCCCTACCTACGGATCAGTACTCCCTTCCACAAGGCCGCGGCCGGGTGGGAGAAGTACCTGGAGTGGGACCCGGATTCACCCCGTACCGGCACCAGGCGAACCGATGAATGCGCTCGCCCCGACCGGGCCGGCCGCATCGGCGACTACCTCGCGCAGCCGGAACTGGCCCAGGTGACGGCCGGGCTCTACATCGGCGACCGCCCGGACACGGACTTCCGCCGGTTGATGACCCGGCGCGAGGACATGCGGCAGTCTCCTCCCGACCTGCTGATCACGAACTACAAGCTGCTCGACCTTCTGCTCCAGCGGAGCGAGGACCGAGCGCTGTGGCAGGACTCCCGGATCCAGTACGTGGTGCTGGGCGAGGAACGGATGACACCCGAGCAGTTCACCGGACCGGTGAACTACGCGCTGCCGGAGCCGCCTTCACCCGAGGAGGTCATCACCTGCTCGGGCGGCCCCGATGTGGTGTCGCGTCCGGACAAGCTCGATCTCGACGCCCTTGCGGCGCGGATGCTGGGCCAGCAGGGTCTGTCCGCCTTCGAGATCGGGCGAGTGCGGAAGCAGCACGACTTCACCCAAGGGGTGTTGTCCCTCCTCGACGGGGATCCCCTCAGCGAGAGGAACTCGGCGACCGGCTGGGTCGGTTCGGTCAAGCCTGGGGCCGGACCGCCCGGGAGAATCCCCGCCTTGCCCTCGCAGCCCTCGCGCGGCGCGTGGCCCTGCTGTCCGCCGCCCGCGATCCGGAGTCGGACGAGCGCCGCCCGCGCCCTCCGAAATCAGGTCGACCAAACAGAGAATGCCGAGAAGCTGCAGGTCAGAGGCTCTTCCCCACCGGCTCCAGGATCGCGACGCACTCCACGTGGTGGGTCATCGTTTACACGTCGCGCGAACCGGCCCCGCAAAA
Organism: Streptomyces virginiae; assembly: GCF_041432505.1. Lineage (GTDB taxonomy): Bacteria > Actinomycetota > Actinomycetes > Streptomycetales > Streptomycetaceae > Streptomyces > Streptomyces virginiae_A. The sequence goes on along the minus strand of NZ_CP107871.1, from coordinate 6,492,553 downwards.
GTGGCTGATCAGAGGCGGTTTACCAGCTCTGCGAGCGGGCCGATTCCGAGCCTGAGCGTCAAACGAGCGTCACGGCTGAATGAACACGCTCATTCCTCAAGGTCCACCAACAGCGTCCGGCCCATCGACCAGCCCACCGCTCGTACGCGGCCCGCTCGGCATGGGCGGCTCCCTGCAGGGTTGCGTCGGCGGCCTCGCGAGCAGCGGCAGCCCGCAACAGGCGCTGGATCAGGCCGTCGCCCTCCAGCTCCAGGATCAGCCGAACGATGCGCCCGCCGAGGCTGATCAGCTCCTGGATGAAGCGCTCTAGCTATTGGACGAGCTGGCCCCAGCCGACGAAGACGTACTCGCCCATGTCGTGGAGGTCGATCGTCCGCGTGAGCGATTCCATGAGGCTTGCGCGTTGTTGGCGAGTACGGCAATGCGGCTGGCGAGGGCGGCGCGCGAGATTGGTCTTGGCCGTATCCGGCACCTCCTCGGCTGCCAGCACGAGGAGGGCCCGCAACTGCGCGACGATGTCGTGCAGCGACGGCCTGCAGCTCACCCCGCCGCCCCAGCACTTCGCCGTATACGGCCAGAGCCTGCTCGGCGGCCTTTCCTTCCCGCGTCAGCTGGTAGATGAAGCGCTTGGATCACACCTCCCTGAGCAAACTCACGTGTCCAGATGGAGACGGATCTGCCGTGCCAATTGATCGGATCGCTCCAGCAGCTCGAGAAGCTCACGCTCCAGTTCGCCGATGAGCTCGTCGGCCTGCCCGCCGCCCGGGGCCGGGCCCGCCGCCGGCGCCCCACCGACATATCGGCCCGGCGTGAGGATGTACTGGTTCCGCCGGACTTCATCTCCCCCTGCAGAACGGCAGAAGCCAGGCACATCCTGATACACGTCGCCTCGGCAACCCGTTCCGCGCCAGGCGTGGTAGGCACCGGCGATCTCCGACCGATGACTGTCCGTCAGTACGCGATGAGCCCGCCCGACAGTGTCACCCATACCGCGGGCGTCAATGAACAGCGTCTGACCACGACGGTCCGCCAATCCCGGTTTCCCCTGCGGCGACTTGTCCTTGGTCAGGAACCAGACACACGCCGATATCAGAGTGGACGAAAAGAGCTGGGCAGGAAGCGCCACGACGCACGCAACCAGGTCGTCCTCCACCATCGCCCGGCGAATCTCACCTTCACCCATCTGCTTGGACGACAAGGAACCGTTCGCCAGTACGAGGCCGGCGCTCCCCTGATCACTCAGCTTGTCGACGGCGTGCTGCAACCAGGCGAAATTCGCGTTGGTACGCGGTGGAACCCCGTAGCGCCAACGCAGATCCCCCTCGTTGCGCGCCCAATCCCGCATGTTGAACGGTGGGTTGGCCAACACCCAGTCCGCCTTGAGCCGCGCACTCGGGTCACGCTCAAGCACATCGGCGCGGCGCAGGTCTGCCAGGACCCCGTTAACGTGCAGGTTCATCCGCGCCAGCTTCCAGCTGCCGGCGTTCACCTCCTGCCCGTAGTACGCCAGGTCCGCATCCGGATCGCCCCCTCGCTCGACCACGAACCTCGCTGACTGGATCAGCATCCCGCCGGAACCGCAGCAGGGGTCGTACACACGCCCACGCTCCGGCTGCAACGTCTCGACGAGGAGGCGCACCACACTCCTCGGCGTGTGGAACTCGCCGCCCTTCTTGCCTTCGAAGCGGGCGAACTCTCCGAGAAGGTTCTCGTACGACGCGGCGTCGAGGGGCTCGTCCAGGAGGGTGAACAGTTCGGTGACCTGCGATCGCCGCAGGCCTCCGATGAGGGCGTTGGCGGGCGGAAAAAGGTCGGCGAGATCACCCTCGCTTCGCCGCATGGCGTCGAGTGCCTCGTCGAGCGCCGTCACCGGATCGTCGTCAGGATCCCGGACGCGCCGGATGAGGGTGTCCCAGCGGGCCAGGGGAGGGACCCATCGCGGTCCTCCGGCGCCATGGAGGAGGTGTTCGTCCCGCAGGCCCTCCGCCTCTGTCCGTCGTCGTGCTTGCTCGAACTCCAAGGACAGGAAGCGAAAGTAGAGCAGGGTCAGGACGATGCTCTTGTATTGGGCCGCGTCCATGGTTCCGCGCAGGGTCTTCGTGACCTTCCGCAACAAGCTGGAGGCTGCCGTCTGCTCGTTCTGTGGGGGCACATTACTCACCTCTTGGCTGTCGGATCCCCGGTCATTTCGAACACGACCAGTTCCTGGAGCGCGCGGTTCTCCCTGAGGGCCGCGAGGGCCCGGGCGTGGAGCGGAGCAGCGATACCGGCGAACCGTTCTCGTACCTCCTCCGGCGGCCACGACAGGGGGAACTTCGAGAACGCCTTCCGGCTCATCGCACGCGCTTGTTCTCCTTGCGCCGTGGCGACCAGCTCCTCGCTTCTGGCCCGCAACTCGTGGAGCAGCCACATCCGGTCCACCTCGCTTCCCGTGCGGATCGCCAGCATGCCGCGCCCGGGAACGACAGGCATCGCCGCCGCGACCGTTCTGACTTCGCCCGGCCGCGGTGCGATCAGCAGCGTTCCCGGTGGGCAGGCCATATCGCATGGCGCCCAGGTGATCCCGGCAGTGCGGTCCAGATGAACCGTCCTGTTGTTGAGTACTTCCCTCGGCGATGCCCATGCGAGGGCTCGGTCACCGTCGAGCCGTCCGGCCTGGGGAGCACCGCCGATGACCTGGCCTACGTCCGCGACAGTCACTCCTGGCCGGTGCATGCCGCTGCGGGCGTGGCCCTGCGCGAAGCGGCCGAAGTACGCGTCCGCGAGTTCGGTCGCGCGACCCGCGATCTTCGTGTTCAGCGCCGTCTTCCGTTGCGCGAGATCGATCGTGAGCAGGATCCGCTCACGAAGATGCTGTGGCGGAACCGAAACGGGAAGCTGTTTGAGGTCGGCGAGAGGCAGCGTCGCGTGCTCAGCGCCCGCGGAGCCCACGCGCAGCAGGTCTCGGGCTCGGGGCGTGCCAAGCCACCAGCGGATCCACATGTCGATCCCGTGGGTCAGTCCGGCCACGGTGAACCGGATGACGGCGACTGATCGGGCGACGTTCCAGTCGTGGTTGTCCGGACCGGCGACTGCCGTGTCCCCGATCCTCCCGACCAGCACGACGAGGAGATCGTCCGCCCGAAGTGACGTCCGCCGGTTCTGCCGGTGCACATCCGGGGCGATCCGTGCAAGCTCGCTCGTGTCTACGGCTCCGTCCGCAATATCGCCGGCCCGGATCATGGGGACGCCCCCCGGGTCGTGCCTGCCTGGGCGCACCACGCCGTAGGAGACCGACTCGACGCCGGGTACGTCGGCCAGCTCGCATGTGATCCACCCCGGCGCATCGAATGCGCCGGCTTCCCTTGTGCGCTTCACTCCTGCACCCACTCCGCCGGTTCCGTCCCGAGTACGTCCCGGAGCCGCTCGCTCATGCGCAGGGCGTGCTCGAAGTGCTCGTACAGCGCGTCTTTCGGATGCCGGTGCTCCGCCTCGGACAATGCGTCCTCCGTGCTCGCGGGGGCCGTCTGTACGTAACTGCCCGGGCTGAGGTCGTAGCCGCGGCGTGCGATGTCGTCATGGTTCACAGAGCGGCACCAGTCAACCTGCCCGGTTCTGTCCTCCTGGGCGGAGGAGGTGACTCTCCAGTTCGCGAAGATCTGCCAGATCCGATCGATGGCCGCGTCCGCGCGGGGAGCGCCGCCCGCCCGGTCGGCTGGGGTGCCCAATCGCCGCGCGTCCGCCAGGAGCACTTCGCCCACCCGGGACTTCCGGCCCCAGCGTGGGCTCGCGCTCTTGTCCCTGGCGAGAAGCCAAAGGGTTGCGCCCGACCTCGTGTGAGGGAAGAGCCGCGACGGCAGGGCCACCACGCCGGCCAGTAGGTCACGCTCCACCAGGCGGCGGCGGATGTACGACTCCGCAGTGTTGAGCCCTCTCGTCGCACTGTCCGGAAGCAGTATGACTGCCCGCCCTTGAGCCGACAGCTCGTGCACGACGTGCTGGAGCCAGGCGAAGTTCGCGTTTCCCTTCGGCGGAGGGCCGAGGCTCCACCGTGGGTCTCGGATCAGCTCCTGGTATCCCCAGTCGTTGGTGTTCAGCGGTGGGTTGGCGAGAATGACATCGGGGGACAGGCCGGTCGGGCCGGCATGCAGGCTGTCGACCGCCTCACCGCCCAGTTCGTAGTGCAGTCCACCGAGCGTCAGGTTCATCGCTGCGGCGCGACGAGCCTCAGGACGGATGTCCCGGCCATGTACCGCGAGCACACCGGGCCCGTGCTCCTTTCCGCGCGCCCACTCGTCTGCGGCAACCAGAAGCCTTCCGCTTCCGCAGACGGGGTCAAGGACGCGTTCTCCGGGCTGGGGCGCGGCTAGGCCGGCCATGAGCCGGGCCAGCGGACGGGGGGTGTAGTAGTCCCCTCCCGCCCCGAACCGGGACGAGTACCGGTCGAGGCAAGCGTCGAACAGGCCTGCGGGCTGTTCCAGCCGAGCGACCTGGGCGATCAGCGCGGCCAGCGCGCGGTCGGCCTCTCCGTGCAGCCTGCGGGACCGGACCGCCTGATGGGCCACCGGGTCGGACGAGCGGCCGAATTCCAGAAGTGCCCATGCTCTGTTCAGCGCAGGCTCAGCGGGCCCGAAGGACCGGTCGAGCCCTGCCCCATCGGGTGCGGGCCACGATCTCAGGAAGATCACCTGGAGGGCGAGCTGGTGACCGAGCTCCGGCGCCGAGGCGGCACACAACGCGTCCAACGCGCGCCACACGCTTCTTAACTCTGACGAGCCGTGCCGTCCGGACAACGTCATGACGGCCTCAGCCAGGTGACGGTCGAAATGCCCAGCCCCATGGCACCTGCGAAGGCCACGCCGCCGTACTTGATCGCCCCCATCAGCTGTCCCCCATCAGCGAACTGGATGATGCCGGCCAGCAGGCCGACAATCACGGCGGCCTGGATGACCAGAATGAAGAGCAGACTCCTGTGCTGCTGCATGCTACGACTCCCCTCGATCCCTCAGTGACAGCGCTTCTGACAGGACGAAGGTATGAGTGCGCGGCCCCACGGCTTCGGCAGCATGCAATTTTGTTTTTGCATCGACACGGTCTTCCGCCTTGCGCGCGAACGGGATCAGCATCCGGCTCCCATCGCCCGGGCTGACCGCTGCCGGAAGGTCCGTGCGCTCATGGGGAGCCTCCGGCTCGGCCGGGATGCCGGCCGCCGAGGTCCGGCGGCGCCGGTGTGCGCCCTTCGCCCCCGCACACGGTCATCGGTAAGAGCCGTCCTGTGCTCGACGCCCGGCCTAAGGTGCCGCCGCACCATGCCTCGCCAAGGTCACGATGCGTGCGCGACCGTACGGTTCGTCAGGGTGCACGGATAACCTGTCGCCGTGTACGAAATGACAGATGCGCTCGCCGCCCGTCAGGCGGCAAAGGCAGCCGAACGCGAGCGCTTGACGCGGGCGCGGGAGCGCCGGGAAGGCCGAGACCCCTCTGCCGTGAGCGGTTTCGTGCAGCGCAAGTGGCGGTGGCTCGGTGTCGGAGGCAGCGAAGCGGTCGAAGCCGTGCTGGCCATGCTTGCGGAAACGGCGGCCGCCACCGGGATACCCGAGGCGGACAAGACTGTGCTCCTCCGGGCACTGGAAGGAGATCCCGACCGAGTGGAGTTGTTGCCCGCCGTGCGCTCGGGCCTTGCCCTCCTTCCACCGGCCTCGATACTGGGGCACATACGAAACCTATGGGCGGCCGGCGTCCAATGGCTCACCGAGGCGGGCCTGGCGCGGTGCCGGCTGCTGTGTTCGACGGCGCCCAGCCTGGACCTCGTCAGCACGCGGTCCCACGCGGTGACGGGCGGTCCCGCCTTCTCCCTCTTCGCCACCGCCGCCACCCGGGGCGCGGTGCCCCTGCCGAACCGGTTCCTGGACGAGCTGCTCCCGTGGGCTCCCCTGACCGTCATCGACGACCTCGTCGATCGCGGCGGGCTGCTTGCCGAAGACACGCCCTGGATGACGCGGGACGCGCAGGAGGCCCTCTACCTGCGTGCACGGCTCGTGCCGGAGAAAATCACCGATGAGGAAGCCTCGAGGCTCGGCTGGCAGGGCTTCCTGCGTCGGCAGTCATTCCTGCGTGGTGAGCCGCTCACGCGGCAGGAGCCGGACGACGTGTGGGATCTACTGTACGACGTCGTCCTCGACGGCGACCTGACGGTGTTCGACGCGCTCGACGCGGCTCTGCCCCGTACCCAGCAGATCGAACTGCGCGATCTCAAGTCGGGCGCTCTTTCGGGACAGTGGCCGACTGCCATGGGCGAGGACCTCGGGCTCTGGCAACTGATGGCCGCCCTGTGGGAACCAAGGGAGACCGTGGATGCAGGTCGTAGTCCCTTCTACGCCCTCATCGCCGCGCAGCGGGCCTACGATGCGGTCAAGGCAGGCGATCTGGAGGCTGCTGCTCGTCAGGCGCATTCGCTGGCGCGCGGCGGCAGCAGCAGCCGCAGGATCTCGGTAGAGCTCGTGGAGGAAGGCTGCGCCCTTGCTGCCTACGCGGCAGCAGTGCAGAGCGAGAACGCCGAGTCACCCGCGGCCAGGGACAGATTGCTCGACTCTGCGGAGAAGTACGCGGAGATGGCCGCAGATCACGGAAGCTCCGTCGCCGAACGCAACCTCCGGCTTCTGCGTGCCTGGCGGGAGACGAGGCGGAATGTCCGAGGCCGGTTCAGCAATCCCTTCCTCGAAATCGGCCTGGATCACGGTGCCGACGCGTGGGAGGAACGCTGCCGAGAGATATTCCGCGGGCACGAAGGCGACACGAGAGCACAATCCGCCCTGAACATGTCCGAGGAGCGCATCCGAGGAGCGCTGCGCAACGAGGCGGGCTGGGACGTCTTCTACCAGCTGCCGCTGGACGCATCGCGCTACGTGATGCCCTCTCAGGTGCCGCAGCATCTCGTGCCGCCGGCGGAGGGCCTGCCGCGCCGGACGCCGGTGACGAGTGGTGGGGAGCTGGAGACGATTCGTGCCCGTGCCGCCGTCGAACTCCTCGACGACTTCCGCACCACGGCTCCCCACCTCGACCGCCACAGCTCCACGCGATGACCGCACCGACATCCGCGACCTGATCCACCGCCCGAATCGAACGAAGCAGAGCCTGATGCCTCCCAAGAAGAAGATCCCCAAGAGAGAGCGTTCCCACCGCCCGTGTCCCGCCTGCGGCCAGACGCAACCCGGCACGAGCAAGAAGGAAGCACCGCACAAACCCAGGGGCTTGAGGCGTCATCGAGAACGGAGCTCCGAGCTTCCGGCCCAGTCGACCGGCGTCGCCGGCACTCCAGTTGTTCCCGAACCGATCGACCCGATGACAGTGATCAAGGGAGTGACGAGTCGACTGCCCGACGCCCTGGAGGCCGCCGGGATCGGCGAGATGTCTTCGTCCAGCGCCCTTGCCGCCGCCGTGCGCAGGGCGGTCCTGGACGAGTTCCGCACGCGTGCCCAGTTCACCGGCCGCCTCGCCGAGATCGATGCACTGCTCCGTTCCCGGGCCGGGGGCAGCAGCGAAGCCGTCGAGAGCGCTATGTCCACTCACCTGCGCGAACTTCGACTGCTCCGAGTGACGGAGCCCGAAGAGAGCGACCGCTTCGTGGTGACCGAGGGTGAGGGAGACACCTTCGAACTGCTGAGCCCGGCATACGTCGACGAGCTGACCGGGAAGGTCGTTCTCGCGGGACAACTGCGGCGCGTCGCCGCCCCCGCGGGTGTCAATGGGGGGGAAGAGGCATGACAGCGACAGGAATCGACTTCGGGACCACCAACTCGGTAGCCGCCCAGTGGAACGGCGAGTACGTCGAGGTACTGGAGATCGGCGGACAGGGGCTCGATGCCAACTGGCGACGGAAGGGGTTCGAGCTGCTCTACCCGTCGGTCGTGGGAACCAGCTCGTTGCGTCCGGGCACACTGTTCGGCTGGGAGGCCAAGCTGCGCTCCGAGCAGGCCGTCGAAGCGTGCAAGCGGATGCTGCGCGAGGAACCCTTCGTCAGCCTCGGCGGACAGCGGTTCGCAGCCACCACGGCCGCTGCCGGTGTCTTCCACGCCATCACAGGTGCCGCGGAGGAGGAAGCTGCCACCGAGATCCGCGAAGCCGTCATCACCGTTCCGGCCAACGCGACCGGAGCCGCCCGCTTCCGGACGCGTGAGGCCGCGCGTGCCGCCGGGATTTCGGTCCGCACCCTGCTGAACGAACCAACAGCCGCGGCCATCGCCTACGCACACGAGATGGAAATCGACGGCGAGTTCCTGGTCTTCGACTGGGGTGGCGGCACCATGGACGCCACCCTGCTGCTGCACGACGACGGCTTCTTCGACGAAAAGGCGAGCCGGGGCGTCAACCGCCTCGGTGGTCTGGAGATCGACGCCCGGCTGCGTCGCCTGGTCCTCCAGCAGGCCCCCGCACGGGGTCAGTGGAGCGCCTCGGAACAGCGGATGTTCGCCCTCGACATCGAGCGGGCCAAAATCCTTCTCTCCCACCAGGAGTCGGTCGACATTCAAACCCCCGACGGGGTCATCGTCGCGATCGGACAGGACGAGTTCGCCGAAGCCATACAGGACCTCATCAGCCGAGCGCTCGACCCGGTCGAGGAATGTCTGGAGCAGGCTCGGATCGACCCGCGCGACCTCACCGCGGTCCTGATGATCGGCGGAAGCAGCCAGATCCCGGCCGTACGTGCGGCGGTGTCGGAGGCACTGGACTGCGAACTCGTCGATACCGCGCTGTGCGATCCCATGACCGCGGTGGCCGAAGGAGCGGCCATCACGGCAGCGGCCATGGACGGCGAGCTGAAGAGCATCATTCGCGTGGTCAACACGCATGCCCTCGGCACCATCACCAAGGACCGCGAGGGCAGGCGGAACTTCAGTGCCCTCATCGACCGGAACCAGCGTCTGCCGCAGCAGCGCGTGAAATCCTACGAGCCGACCAGGGACAACGTCTCCGAGCTGACCGTGGAAGTCTGGGAGGGTGACCCGGACCGTGAGGTCGACCACCCCGACAACGTGAAGCTGACGGATCTCGTCCTCAGGTACCCACAGCGCGGCAAGGCCGAAGACGGGGTCTTCGACCTGGAGTACACGTACAGCAAGGAAGGCCTGCTGACCGTCAGGGCGACTCTCCAGAAGACCGGCGAGGTAGTTCTCGACGGAGAGGTGAAGGTGTTCGGGGACGGGAACGTCCTGCCCGAGGTACAGAACGAGCTCAACCGCCTGATCAACCTCGCCACACCGGGCCGTCCGGCCACCGTGCCGCCGCCTCCGCGGCAGGGCGGCCCGGAGGGCTGGACGGGCGGCACTCCCAAGCCCACTCCCCCGCGGTCCGCACCCCGGACCGCAGATCCTGGCGCGCCTGCGCTCGTCGTGGACGGCTCCAATCTCGCCTGGAACGGTCGGCCTCCGCGCGCTGCCGGCGGCAGGCCGAGCTTTGCGGCCCTGGAGGCCGCGATCCGATCCCTACAGTTCAAGCATCAGGGCCGTGACATTCACGTGGTGGTCGATGCCACGCTGCGCCACGACGTGTCCGCAGAGGAACGTCCCCGAGTGGAAGCCGCGATCGCCGACGGCAAGGTCGTCCAGCCTCCGGCAGGGACCGAGGGCCGGGGTGACGCCTTGGTGATCAGCATTGCCGAGGAAGTCGGCGGGGTGATCATCTCCAACGACAACTTCGCACCGTTCCAAAGGGCGAACCCCTGGCTCCGCGACGCGGGACGCGTACTGGGGGCCACGTACTCGCAGGGAGTGTGGGTCTTCAACCGTCGCGTACCGAACCCGGCGATGCCCACGCGGCCGAGGACGACACGCTCACTTTGACGAGGCACGGACTGCCGCGACCGCCACGGCGGTCTACGCCGGAGTGCGCGGTGCATTGCGGTGGCGGGGCTATGGGAGCTCCGGCACCTGCACCGCGTACACCGTCCGGTACCCGGTGGGCCGGCGAGACTTGCACGTCCGGTGCCCTTCTCGACCGGCTCCGGAAATCGCCACGCGCCCCAGGTCGTGGGGCATCGGAATGGGCCTGGCCTCGAGCTTGCACCACGCCCGTGATCGACAGAGCCAAAAGCACCCCACCCCTTGGGGTGAGACGGGCCCCATGCCCTTGCACGGACCTGACCAGATCCTGCTGATCTTGTGGGCACACTGCGTAAACTGGCCCACAAGCTGTGATCGCCGTCGTTCGGGGACCTCGACCACACCGGACCCGTCCACACAGCCGATGGGATCCCAGGTTCGATACGGGTGGGGACGAAGCGCAATGTACGAGCTGAACCATGAGACGGATCCGGCCGTGCTCGGGCCGTTCGAGCTCCTTGCGGTGCTCGGCCAGGGCGGCATGGGCCGCACGTATCTCGCCCGCAAGCTGAAGCTGGTCAACCTCGCCCCCGAGCAGGAGACGGCCTACCACTTGTCGGTCACGGACGGTGAGGCCGAACCCGTACTCGCTGCCGTAAAAGTGATCAAGCCGTCGAAGCTGCGGGACAGCACCGAGAACTCGGAACAGGAGGCCCGGGCGCGCTTCGCGCAGGAGGTACAGACGATGCGCACCGTCGCGAGCGCGCGCGTACCCGCGCTGATCGCGGCCGACCCGCAGGCCGCCCAACCCTGGCTGGCGATGGACTACGTGCACGGGCCGACCCTCCACAAGGTCGTCCACAGCTGCGGCCCTCTCGAGGTGGGGCCGTATGCAGCGCTCGGTCTCGCGCTCGTCGATGCCCTGCGCGCCATCCACGAGGTGAAGCTGCTCCACCGCGACCTCAAGCCGGGCAATATCGCCCTGGGCCCGGACGGTCCCGTCGTCCTCGACTTCGGTCTCGCGGTGCTGACCGAGCGCGACGGCGGTGCGGCGCTCACCAAGACCGGCGCCCGATTCGGCACCGTTTCCTACATGTCGCCGGAGCAGACGCAGGATGCCAAGCACGTGGAGGCGCCGTCGGACATCTTCGCCCTGGGAGCGGTCCTCTTCTTCGCCGCTGCCGACCGCTCCCCCTACCCCTACGGCCCGACCGGGCTGGCCCCGAGCTGGGAGGGAGTGCCGCCGGACTACCGCCCACTCCTTGCCCGGCTCCTTGCGCTGGTGCCAACCCAGCGTCCCACTCTCACCGAGATCGAGAGCGAACTGATCCAACTGCTTGCCGTGCATGGCCGGACCGTCGAGGCGGCAGCCGAGGAGCTCCGCACCCTGGTCGCCGGGTCGGGGCTGATTCCCGAACTGCCGGAGCGTGCCCGCGGCAACGAGGCGGACCCGGAGCTCCAGCAGGCTGCCCAGCAAGCCGTCGATGAAGGTGCCGATCCGGACAGCCCGTGGGCCGCCCATGAGCCCGACCTCTTCGATGAGTTCCTCGACGAGGAGATCGCGGACATCGAGCTTCCCGCGGAGGAGCCTCTTCCTGCCGCCCCCGCGGACTACGTGCCCACCGTGCTCGACCCGCAGGCCCACCCGCTCCCCGGCCCTGCGCCCGCCCCGGGTGACCCTGACTCCGTCACAAGCTACCCGCTGGCGCCGCCCCAACCGACGCCACCGCATGCCCCCGGTGACGCCGGCCCCTCGGTCCCGCCCGCTGCGGCCAAAGCCGCCGAGCGTCTGCGTAAGGCGTACGCCCACAGCGGCAGCCTCTGAACAGCCGAACCTCCACCTCTCCTGCACCGACAATAGAGAACGGCCCGCCCACATCCGGCGGGCACAGCAGTTCGCCGAAAGGAACGCCCTCCATGCCCGACGCAGCGCCCGGTCTCACCTCAGGCCCGCCCCCGGCAGGCACGGTGATCGAGGTCCGCGACGAGGAGTGGCTGGTCCGCAGCAGCCGTCTGGTCCGCCCCGGTGAGATCCTCATCGAGGCCATCGGTGCGTCCGAGCTGGTACGCGGGCACGAGGCACGCTTCCTCACCTCGCTCGACGGCCCGCCCCGCGTCCTGCGTCCCGAGGACACCTGGATCGATCACGATCCGTCCCCCGGTTTCCGCCGCAGCCGGCTCTTCCTGGAGGCCGCGCTGCGCAAGACCCCCCTCCCCCAGATCGAGCGCGGGCTCGCCCTGACCGACGGGTTCCTGCTGGACCGCATGGACTACCAGCTGCGCCCCGCCGCGAAGGCCCTCGAGAACCGCCTGCGCCCGCGGCTGCTGATCGGCGACGTCGTCGGCCTCGGCAAGACCCTGGAGATCGGCATTCTGCTCGGCGAGCTCATCCGCCGGGGCCGCGGCGAGCGCATCCTCGTCGTCACGCCGGCTCCCGTCCTGGAGCAGTTCCAGCACGAGATGTGGACGCGCTTCTCGCTTCCGCTGGTGCGCCTCGACAGCGTGGGCGTCTCGCGCATCGAGCGGAAGATCCCCGTCGGCCGGAACCCGTTCACGTACTACAAGCGCGTGATCATCTCGATGGACACGCTCAAGAACGCCAAGCGCTACGGTCCGTGGCTGAAGAACATCGGGTGGGACGCCGTCGTGATCGACGAGTCGCACAACCTGATCAACCAGGGCAGCGACCGGCGCATCCTCGCCAATCTGCTCGCCGAGCACACGGACGCCCTGGTTCTCGCCAGTGCGACGCCGCACAACGGTGAAATGCGCGCGTTCACCAGTCTGATCCGGCTCCTCGACCCCATGGCGGTCAAGGACCCGAACAAGCCCGAGGCATCCGAGCTCCACCACCTCATGCTGCGCAGGACGAAGCGGAGCGAGGAGGTCGCCAAGGCCCTCGAAGGCTCCTGGGCCCCGCGCGGTGAGTCACGCCCCATCCCCTGCACGGCGGGAGAGCTGGAGGAGCGGGTCTTCGCCGAGCTGGCACACACATGGCTCAGCAATCCTCAGACGCAGGATGCCGACCACCTCTTCCCGTACGTCCTGCTCAAGTCCTTCCTCTCCTCGCACCGCGCGCTCTTCGCCAGCGCCCGCGCAAAGCTCGCCACTCTGGGCCACGCCCTGCCCGCGGGGCACAAAGAGGTCACCGACCCGCCGCTGCCTGGCCATGACACGGCCCAGGCAACAGCCCCGGCTGAGGTCACTTCCCTGATCCGCCTCACCGAACTCGCCCGCGAGATCGAACAGGCGTCGGCCACGGGCCTGGGCGCGACCTCCAAGCTCGCTGGCCTCGTGGCCGAGCTCCGCGAGATCGGCGTCAAGCCCGGAAGCGCCACCCGCGCGGTCGTCTTCTCCGAGCGCCGCGAGACCCTCAACTGGCTCGGCCGCGTCCTTCCCCCGCTGCTGGGCTGGAAGCGCGACGAGGACGCGGCGGCCGCCGTCAAGGTCATGCACAGCGAGATCTCCGACACCGTGCAGATGGACTACGTCGACGAGTTCGCGCGTGCGGGCAGCGACGTCCGGGTCCTGTTGACGGGTGACGGCGCCTCCGAGGGCGTCAACCTGCACCGCCAGTGCCACCACCTCGTCCACTGGGACCTCCCGTGGAGCCTGATCCGCGTCGAGCAGCGCAACGGTCGCATCGACCGGTACGGACAGACCCGGCCACCCGAGTTCCGCGCCCTGATCCTCACCAGTGCCGTCGAGGGAGCCCTCGACGACCGGACCGTCGCCGAGAAGGTCCTCGCCCGTGAGGCGAAGGTCCACGAGGTGCTCGGCGCGGTCGAGGCGGCGACCAAGGAGAACGACGGAGCCAAGGAGGAGCGCCGGGTCATGGAGGCGCTGCTGCGCCACGCCACCCCCGAGGAGGCGGTGGCGGAGCTTGAGGCCGTCGCGGTGGACGCCCTCGACGGGGCGGACGGCCTCGGCCTCGGCCTCGCTGCCGAACTCCCGGTGGAGCGGCAGACGATGAGCGAGTTCGGTACGGGGCCTTCCCCGGTCGCCGAAGACTTCGCAGCATCCGAGGACTTCGAGGACTTCGACCTGGACGATGACTTCGACATCGACCTCGACGACTACGGGTCCGCCGCCGAGGCACCCGCCCCTGAACCGGACGGTGAAACCGCACAGCCCGACCGGGCCTCCGACATCCCCACCGTTGAGGAACTGCGGCTGTTCGACCCGTCCGCGGAACGCAACCGCCACGAGTACGTGCTCGCCGGTCTGGCCGAGCTCGCCGAGCTGGAGTCCTTCCGCCTGAACACCACCATCTCGGGTACCGACCTCAGCTTCGACACGCCCGAGGACCTGGCCGACCGGCTCGACGTCCTGCCGCCCGGCTATCTGCGCGACCAGAACATCACCCGCCGCATGAAGCTGACCTTCAGCCGCAAGGACGCGGCGGAGTCCCTCAAGCGGGCCCGCGAGGACTCCGGTTCCTCCTCGCTCTGGCCGGACGCCCACTACGTGGGCGAACTCCACCCCGTCGTGGAGTGGATCACCGACAAGGTGCTGGTTCAGCTCGGCCGGCAGCAGGCCCCGATCATCCAGGTCGACCCGAAGGGCGCGCCTGTCCCGGTGGTCCTCACGCAGGGCGTGTGGTCGAACGCGGAAGGCCGCCCGACCCTGGTCGCCTGGCTCGCCGTCGACCAGCTCGACACCCCGGAGCCGCGGACCCGCGAACTCACCCCGGAGCTCCTGGCCGAACTGGGCATCGGTCCCGACATGCCGGACCACTACCAGCCGGGCGACCGCGCGGCCCTCCAGACCCTGGTCCCCACGGCCGTGGCGGAGACCCGCCGCACGCTGGGACACCTGCGGAAGCTCGCCGACCAGGAAGTCGACGCTCCGCTGCGCGCGTACGAGAAGCGTGTCGGCGACTGGCAGCAGGATGCCCTCTTCGGCTTCACCGGCGGCAAGACGGCCCGCGACAAGGCCGCCGAGGCCCTGGCCGCAGCCGCCGCCCGCATGCGTACCGCAGGCGACCCGATGGTCCGGGTGCTGGCCGTACTGGAGCCGGGCACGTGACCAGGCATGTGACCGTACGCCTCGACCATCGCAGCCCCCGGCAGGGCCCCACCCCGAAGAACAGCGAGCAGGAGCAGCAGGCGTGACGTTCGACTCCCTGATCAACGAGAGCGAGTACTTCCCCTCGTTCTACCTGGACGACATCCTGCCCAAGCAGCTCGCGAGCGGCCCGCTGAAGGAATGGATGGCCCTGGAGCGTCAGGGCCAGGCCACGCCCCGGCAGAACCTGCGCGACCTGACCCGCCCCTACATGGACGTACGGGCGGTCCTCGGGCCGGACGCCGAAAAGTACAACTCCCTGCTGTACGCGCGAGCCGTCGACGCGCAGGAGCAGGCCGCGGCGCTGCTCAAAGCACTTCCAGCGGAGACGGTGCCGCCCGCCTTCCAGCCTCTCCCGGCCGCGGTCGAGGGTGAGGCGGACACCTCCCCCGAGGGCGAGTGGCGGGCGGCCCTGACCGGCTGGCACCAGGGCCTGCTGAAGGCCCTGGGCTTCACCCCGCAGCCGGGGCACTTCACCGCCCACACCCCGACCGGCCCGGTCGCCGCTCCCGTGGCCCACTCCGAGCCCGGCATCGTGGTCCTGACCGGCGGCTTCGCCGAGGACCTGGACGCCACCCGGGGCGACGGTCACGCCAACCGCCTGCCGGCGCCCGTCCGGGTGTCCGCCACGAAGACGCTGACCACCGTGCGCGAGCTGGCCTCCTGGCTGCTGAACGCGGAGAACGCGCCCCGGTACGCGCTGCTGCTCTTCGGCGGCGTACTGATCCTGGCCGACAGCCAGGCCTTCTCCCGCGGCCGCTACCTCGCGGTGAACCTGGACACGGCCCTGCCCCGCAAGGCCGGCAAGGGTACGAAGGCCAACGAGATCGACCTGATCGCGGCGATCTTCGCGGCCACGTCGCTCCGGCCGAAGGAAGACGGCTCGGACGACGAGATCGCCAAGCTCGTCGCGGAGTCCCGTGACCACTCGGTGGGCGTGACGGCCGAGCTGCGGGTAGGCCTGCAGAAGTCGGTCCAGCTGATCGCGAACGAGGTCCTGCGGCGGGCCCGCGAGGAACACGGCGTCCACCCGGAAGACCTCCAGGAGTGGCTGCCGGAGACCCTGAAGGAGCCCGGCGACCTCCCCCGCCTCCTGACGGAGGAGTCGCTCCGGTACCTGTACCGGATCCTGTTCCTCCTGTACGCGGAGGCCCGGCCGGAGCTGAGCATCCTGCCGGTGAAGAGCGAGGAGTACGCGACCGGGTACAGCGTGGCCCGGCTGCGCGAGCTCGTCGTCCAGGAGAAGCTGAGCAGCACCTCCCGGGACCGGTTCCACTTCCACGATTCGCTGGCCCTGCTCTTCGAGAAGGTGTTCACGGGGCACCCGGTGGCGAACACGGTCACCAGCCGCAACGCCCTGCGGGAGGAAGCACCGGAGCTGGTCGAGGACGACGGCTACGAGGGCATCCGCATCGAGGCCCTGCGGTCCCGGCTGTTCGACCCGGCCTCGATAGGGCTGGTCGGCCAGAAGATCGACTACCCCGACCCGGTCCGCCCGGACGGCTCCCCGGCCCCTTCCCAGCCGCTGGACCTGCGCCTGCGCAACAAGGTGCTGCACCAGGTGCTGCGCAACCTCACCCTGGTCGAGGGCCGCGGCAAGAGCCGTGGTGGCTTCATCAGCTACGCCAACCTCAGCATCAACCACCTGGGCGCGGTGTACGAGGGCCTGATGTCGTACACCGGTTTCATCGCCACCGAGCCGCTGTACGAGGTCGCCAAGGGCGGCAACCCGGAGGGCGGCTCCTGGCTGATCACCGCGAACCAGGTGCGGTCGGGTCTGTACGCGGACACCCCGGGCGACAGCGTCTTCGTCAAGACCAAGGACATCAACCCGGAGACGGGCGTACCGGATTCCGTCATCCACCCGGTGGGCTCGTACGTCTACCGGCTGGCGGGGCGGGACCGGCAGACCAGTGCCTCGTACTACACGCCGGAGTCCCTGACCCAGGCGACGGTCGAGCAGACGCTCCGTTTCCGGCTGGACGACGACGGGAAGGTCGACCCGCACGAACCGGAGAAGTCGGACGTCACGGCGGCCGAGGTCCTGCGCTGGCGCGTGTGCGAGCCGGCACTCGGCTCGGGCGCGTTCCTGAACGAGGCCGTCAACCAGCTGGCGGAGCTGTACCTGAAGCTGGCGCAGCACGAGGCCGACGAGCAGATCGACCCGGAGGAGTACCCGCGCGAACTCCAGAAGGTCAAGGCGTACATCGCGCTGCACAACGCGTACGGGGTCGACCTCAACAAGACGGCGGTGGAGCTGGCGGAGATCTCGCTCTGGCTCAACACCATGTACCCGGGCATGCGGGCGCCTTGGTACGGGCTGCACCTGCACCGGGGCAACTCCCTGATCGGGGCCGCGCGGAAGGTCTACCCGGGCAAGACTCTGGGCGAGGGCGGCTGGCTCAAGGCCTCGGCCCAGCAGGCCCCGAAGGCGGTCCCCCTGTCGGAGAAGCTGACGGGGACGGGCGTGCACCGGCCGGTGCACCAGTTCCTGCTGCCGGCGCTGGGATGGGGCTCGGTCGGTGACTCGGTCTCGGTACGGAAGGGCACCGGCCAGAGCGTGGTGGCCGGCTCCGTGGCGGACTGGCTGGAGCCCGAGCTCATCGAGGCGATGAAGAAGTGGCGCTCGGGCATCCGCCGAGCCCCGAAGGGCGGGAAGAAGGCTCCTAGTACAAAGGCCCCCACCACCCAGGCATCGGCCCTCGCCAAGGAGACCCGGACCGGCCAGGCCTCTTTCGACCTGGGCCTGGACATCTGGGAACAGCCCGGCCTCGAAGTCCCGTCGGAGCCAGTGGCACCTGCCAAGCGGTCAGCGAAGCAGCCCGAGGTCCAGGATCCCGGCGACGGCCGCACCGAGACGGGCCGCCTCCGGGCACTCGCCGAGCGGGTGGAATACCTGTGGGACCTGGTCAAGCTGCGGCTGGAGCTGTCGGAGCAGGAGATCTCCCGCGACATCCCGGTCTGGGGCATGCCGGCCGATGCTGACCGTTCCACGCCGGTGATGGACCGCGAGACGGTCAGGCAGGCCCTCCAGGTTGAGGGCAGCCCGTACTGGCGGCTGAAGCAGGTCATGGACGCGTGGTGCGCGCTGTGGTTCTGGCCCCTGGAGGAAGCGGCTCTGCTGGACGGTTCGGCGCCTGACTACTTCAACGGCGACCAGGACCTGAAGAAGATCAAGAAGGGCGGCCGCGACCGGAAGGTAGCCCTGAGCTCGCTGGACGACTGGATCGAGTTCGCGGAATCCGTCGTCGGCCGCGTGGACGTGGACCCGGGCAAGGACACCGGCTCGCTGTTCGAGATCCCGAAGGTCAACGGGCTCAAGGGACTGGACGAGTTCGAACGGTCCCTCGACGACAAAATGACCGAGCTCTCAGGCTGGGTCGCCCCCCTCAGCCTGGGCGACCTCTTCCCCTGGCACGGCACGGCTGTACGGATCGCCAAAGATCGCGGCTTCTTCCACTGGGAGCTGAACTTCGCCCACATTTTCGCGGAGGGCGGCTTCGACCTGATGGTGGGTAACCCGCCGTGGGTCAAGCAGGAGTGGAAGGAAGGCGGCGTCCTCGCCGAGTTCGAACCGTGGTTCGAACTGGCAGAAAAGCCGAGCAATCAGGCATGGGCCGAGCACAAGACGGCAGTGCTGGTGCGAACGGACTCTCGGTTGGCATTCATGGGTGAGCTGGCCGACTCAGCGGCGATGTCCAGCTTCCTGGCATCTGTCGACAACTACCCAGAACTGGTCGGTACGCAGCCCGACCTCTACAGGGCGTTCATGATCACTGCGTGGCGGGCTGGCGGAGAGCGAGGGCTTGCGGGCTTGATCCATCCAGCCACGCACCTGACGGGAGCCAAGGAAGGGCCACTTCGGAGATCCACATACCGCCACCTGAGGCTGCACGCTGACTTCAGCAACGCAAAGATGCTCTTCGCCTCACCTGTAGGACACACCACCCACTTCAGCATGAACATCTACGGGCGCTCACGTCAGATCAAGTTCCAACACATCAACTGGCTCTTTCACCCACTCACGCTAACTCACTCCCTGCAGCACAGCGGCGAGGGCACGGAGCCAGGCATCAAGCACAGCGGGGAATGGGACACGCGTCCACACAATAGTCGACTGATGGTTGTGGATGTAGAAACACTGACCGCATGGCACGAGTTGGCTGGGCGCGACGACTCAACTCCTGTAGAGGAGTCCAAGGTCCTCTTCCCCGTAACGAGGTCCGAGGAGTCCGCCATCTCCACACTGGCCAAGTGGCGTCACCGCCTAGAGGCGCTCAACCCTCGCATCAGCTCAGGCTTTCACGAAAAGAACGACCGAACAGCAGGATACTTCGCTTGGGACTCCGGGCCGGTTGACGGCTGGGGAGACGTAATCCTCCAGGCACCCTTCTTCGGCATCTCTACCCCATTTGCCAAACAACCCATCGAAGGGGCACGCACGCCCACCGACCTTGAGGCATGGGATCACGTAAGCCTGGATGAAAATGCCCTACCACGCACTAGCTATCGACGCCGAGGCACGGCCGCGGCTTTCCTCGCGTCGCAAGATAAGTGGCCTGACAACAACAGGATTGCCGAACCAATTACGAATCCATCGGGCTCGAATAAGCTGCCGGATGACACCGACAGACGCCCCTATTCGGAGTTCTATCGCGCCGCGTGGCGCGTTATGATTCCACCCGAGACGGAACGTAGCCTTATGGTTTGCATCGTTCCACCCGGCCCCACTCACGTAGACCTTGTGAACACGATGGCGCTCGAAAACGACACGCAAACGACCCTTGTTGCAGGGTTCTGGTCAGCGTTGCCGAGTGATTACTACGTCCGAGCCAACAACATCCGCCATCTGCGAATCGGAGAAGCATCCTACCTACCGGTCCCGAGCGATGGCCATCCACTAACCCCTGCACTTCTATTGCGCACGCTCCGCCTAAATTGCCAGAGTAGAAGCTACGCACAACTTTGGGCCGACCTGTTCAAACCCTCATGGCTGAATGACAGGTGGACATTCTCTGGCATTCCATTCACAATTGATGGAATCGGCCGGACTGTCGACTCTACCTGGACCCGTGAAACACCGCTGCGCGCTGAGTTCGAACGACGAGCAGCCCTCGTTGAGATCGACGCGCTGGTGGCCGTGTGGCTAGGGATTAGTGCCGATGAGCTCGTCGCCATGTACCGGTCCCGGTTCCCCGTGCTCCAGCAGTACGAAGAGAACATGTGGTTCGACGCGACCGGGCGGCGGATCACCAAGGCGCACCAGGTGCACGGCTACGGCCAGCCCAAGGACGCCTGGAAGCAGCTCAGCTCGCACGAGAACTTCCCGCTCGAAGCGAACGTGCCCGACAGCTATGAAGGGCCGCTCTACCGGGCGGATCGGGTGAAGGAGATGCGGGCCGCGCACGCGGAGTTCACTCGGCGGCTGCGGGCGGCCGGCTGGGAGCCCGGGGACACCGAGCCGCCAGCGGGGGCAGAGAAGTAGCAAACGCGCGGGAGCCCTGCCGCCTGGTGCAGACAGCAGGGCTCCCGTGTTCGGGTACCGATCAGGCGTCGTGGGCAACGGCCAGGGCGACCAGGCCGGACCACGCCTTCGGTGACACTCTTACAATCGGGCCAGCCAAGGTCTTCGAGTCACGGACGTGCACGGAGCCGTCGGTGGTCGCGACTTCCACGCACTCGCCGCCGCCACCACCGCTGTAACTGCTCTTGAACCAGGCCGACTCCGGAACCACGGATCTGTTGGGTTGAACAGTCATCTCTCTCCCAGCAGCTTCTCGATGAACTCCGCCGACTCACGCGGGGTGAGCGCCTGAGACCGGATGATGCCATAACGGGATTCAAGCTCGTGGATCTTGGCTCGAGCCGTGTACATGCGGCTGTCGTCCTGCACTTCCGTGTAGGCGATGCGCTGCCCGTCCGCAGTGTCGATCAGGTTGAACGGGCCACCGAGGCCAGCGTGATCCTCCCTGTCCACTGGCATGACCTGGATCTCCACGTTGCGCTTCTGCCCCAGGAGTAGGATCTGTTCCAGTTGCCCGAGCAGAACCTCTCGCCCGCCAATGGGCCTGCGCAGCACGAACTCCTCGACCACGAAGCTGAGGAGCGGAGCCGGACGCCGATCGTAGATCTCCTGCCGCGCCAAGCGGGCCGACACACGTTGTTCAATGAGGTCGTCGTCCAGCAGGGGCCGCTGCATCCGGAACACGGCCCGCGCGTAGTCCTCTGTCTGGAGCAGCCCCGGCACGGCGATGGCCGCGTACACGCTGAGCGCCAGGGCCTTCGCCTCCAACCGCGCTGCATCGCGGAAGAACGCCGGGTACTGCGCCCGCGCCACCTCCTCCTTCAGCACCTTCAGGACACCGCCCGCACCCAGCTCCTCATCCGCCCGGTCGATGAACCGCGGCGGCGGGATCCGGCGCCCCTGTTCGTACGAGGAGATGCTCGACGCCGAGTAGCCGAGCCGCGCGCCCAGCTCGGCTCTCTCAACCCCCGCCGCCACCCGGACCAGCTTCAGCTGCCTCCCGAACGCGGCGACGATCCCCGTCCCGGGTTCGTCCTCCGGGCGCGGGCCCTCGCCGCCGTCCGTCTCGTCTACACCCAGGGCGTCTTCCACCAGCCACCGCCTGTCCACCACGCCGCGCGCTGCCCCGCGTACACCTCACGCACCACCACGTACAAGCAGTCCGCGTCAGTGCGTCACCACTGGTCACGCTACGCCACCACCGGAAGCGTTGTCCGCATGATGGAACAACCCGCCGCCTCGACGGCAGCCCCGCAACTCAGCAACCCCACCCAGCACTTCAGCATGCGGTTCAGCTCCACCCCGCGCGGTGCCCGCCTCGCCCGGCGGCTGGCTTCCGTACGTCTCGACTCGTGGGGGTACCCGTACGACAGCACCGCCCACGCCGACGTGACCCTGCTCGTCGCCGAGCTCTGCGCCAACGCCATCCAGCACGGCCACGTACCCGGCCGGGACTTCCGGCTCGACCTGAAGGCGGTCACCCCTACCACGCTCCGCGTCGAGGTCACCGACACCCGCGCCGAACGGCTCCCCACCCAGATCCACGACACCGCGCTCGCCGAGCACGGCCGTGGCCTGAACATCGTCGCCGCCCTCGCTTCCCGCTGGGACTGGGGCTACCGCCCCGAAGGAGGGCCCGGAAAGATCGTCTGGGCGGAGTACGAGGCGACGAAGACACCGGTGTCATCCGCGCTCTGAACGCCCGTACCCCCTCCCACCAGCCCTCATCGGCTGATTCCGGCCCGCCTGTCGGAGCGCGCACGTAGAGTGGTCGAGATCGTCGTCGCGATCAGTGAGCACGAGTCGTGAGCAGGATCTACGGGAGGGCCGGCGAGCCATGAGACCCACACTCGCCGCGCAGGCACTGCGCGAGACCACGGTCGAGTATCTGACCACGACCTTCGCGCTGGCCGAACCCGCCACCCAACAGGCACTCACCGACTTCCTCACCGACCCCGCCGACGGGCTCTTCCGCGGCCCCTACCTCCGGATCCGGCGGCCCTTCCGGGCCGCCGAGGACGGCTGGCAGCAGCACCTCGACTGGTACAAGGACGATTTCTGGCCGTACGCGCACCAGGCTGAGGCTTTCGCGCGCCTGACCACCAAGGGCGGGCACGTCCCGCAGCCGACGCTGGTCACCACCGGTACCGGATCCGGCAAGACGGAGTCCTTCCTCGTCCCCGTCGTCGACCACTGCCGTCGCGCCAAGGCCGCCGGCAAGCCCGGCATCAAGGCCGTCCTCCTCTATCCGATGAACGCCCTCGCGGGGGACCAGGCCGACCGGCTCGGCAAGCTCCTGGAGGACGAGCGGCTGGCCGACGTCACCGCCGGCCTCTACATCGGTGAGGCCAGCTCCACCGCGAACGGCTCGCCGTACGGGCGGGTCATGGTCGAGCGAGCCGAGATACGGCGCAATCCGCCGGACATCCTGATCACCAACTACAAAATGCTGGACCTCCTCCTCCAGCGGCAGCAGGACGCCCCCTTGTGGGCCGACGCGGACCTCGCGTACATCGTGATCGACGAGTTCCACACCTACGACGGCGCCCAGGGCACGGATGTCGCCATGCTGCTGCGCCGTCTCGGCAAGGTGGTCGGAGCCTCCGAAGACGGGCGCCCGCTCGGCTCGATCTGCCCCGTCGCGACCTCCGCGACCCTCGGCGAGGCACCCGTGGCAGCCGACAAGCAGGTACAGGGAGGCTCCGGGCCGCGCGCCATGCTGGACGTGGCTTCACAGGTGTTCGGTACGCGCTTCCCCGACGACTCCGTCATCGGGGAAGACCGGCGCGACCTGAACTCCTTCCTCGCCCCCGTTGATCTGACCCTGCCGCTCCCCTCCCCCGCCGAACTCGCGGCTCTCCCCGAGCCTGCCCCCGCCGACCACGGCCTGGACGACATCGCACGCGCCGTTCTCGGCTGCGACACCTCCGACCCCCGCGAGCTCGGACGGCGGCTGCTCGCGCACCCCCTCACGCACCAGCTGCTGGGCGCCGACGTGGACCAGCCGCTGACCGCCGAGGAGCTGCTGGGCTCCTTCCCGGCCACCTCCGCGTGGTGCGTCGCGGCGGCCCAGGACCCGAAGACCGCCGCCGGAGCACTGGCCCGGTTCATCGCCCTGATCTCGGTGGCCCGTGCTCCTGATGCACCCACGGGCCAGGACCGGCCGCTCCTGTTGATCGAGACGCACCTGTGGGTGCGGTCCCTGTCTCGCGTGCTGCGGTTCGTCTCGCCGACGCCGGTGTTCTCCTGGTCGGACGCCGACCAGGCCGCAGCCACCGCGGTGGCGTCGGCCGCCCAGGAGGAGCGGCGCCGGAAGGCAGCACGCTCGGGGCGGCTGCCGTCTGCGTACTGCCGGCACTGCGGGCGCTCCGGCTGGTCCGCCGTATGCCCCGAACGCAACCCGTCCTCCCTCGTGACGGCCCCCGACGACATCTACCGGCTCAGTGCGGGCGGCGGCGCTGGCAAGGCGCGGGTGCGTGCGCTGATCACCGCCACGCAGGCCGAGGCAGCCGAGCAGGCCCGGCGGGCCCTGGCACGCAGCCTGCGGCGCGGGCGCCGCTCGGCAACCCACGAGGCCACTGTGCTGGTGCTGGAGGACAACGGCGAGACGCTGCGGCGCGTCGACCCGGACGAGGTATTCCTCGCCGACGGGCAGATCGCCGAGGCCCCGAAGAACGGGGTCTTCGTCAAGGCCTGGTTCGACAACGCCGACCAGGACGACTACGCGAAGCAGGACCGGTGCCCCGCCTGTGGCCAGGCCCAGGGCATCCGCTTCCTCGGTGCCGGTGTGGCCCCCCTCGCCTCCGTGGCGGTCACCCAGCTGTTCACCGGTGGCGAGCTGCCGAAGAAGGACGACGAGGGCAGTGACCGGCGCAAGACCCTGATCTTCAACGACTCGGTGCAGGACGCCGCGCACCGGGCGGGCTTCGTGGCGAGCCGGGCATGGAAGTTCTCGTTGCGCGCGCTCGTGCACGAGCAGTTGGCGGAACGCTCCGCGGAGGTTCCCGGCTTCGACAAGGACGGCGTACCGCTCAATGAGCTGATCGCGGCTCTGGTGCGCCGGGCCTCCGTCGACAAGGAGAAGCTCCTGGCCTCCGTCGTGCCGCCGGATCTGCACGACGTCGACCGGGTGAAGCGGCTACTGGCCGGCAAAAAGCGCCTACCCAAGGGCACTTGGGACCTGGTCGGCGAGCGTCTGGCCTTCAACACCCTGCTGGAGTTCGGGCTGAACTCCCGGCAGGGCCGCACCCTGGAGCTCACGCGTACGGTGGCCGCGGAGGTGTACCTCCCGGATCCGGAACGAGCGGCGAGGACGGCCGAAGGACTGTACGAGGAGCACCTGCGGCGGCAGCTGCCCGTGGACCCGCAGGACGAACTCCCGGCGGTGGATGGCGACGAGGACGAACTCGCACCGGCCCCGAAGCCGGCACTCCCGGCCTCCGGGCCCGAACGGCTGCGCCGCTTCGAGGGGTTCGTACGCGGCCTGCTGGAACACCTGCGCGTGAGCGGAGGCGTTCAGCACGCGTGGCTGGACAAGTTCATCGAGGGCGAGGGGCGCAGCCGCTACACGATCTGGACCGGGCGCCCCGAGGGCATGCAGGCCTTCGGCCGGAACTCGGACGCTCCCGCGTTCGTGTTGTCCGGAGCGCGTTCGGGGCGTACCGACTTCGAGCGGGTCGACACCAAGGAGAGCTGGTACACCGACTTCGCCGAGCGCTGTCTGGGCATGGACCGCGCGCTGGCGGCGGGGTACCTGGCCGAGCTGCTGCCTCGGCTGGCGGACCGCGAGATCGGGGCGCTCGCGTACCGGCGTACCGGCGAGAACAAGGCCGGCGGCAACAACAAGGGCCACGGCGTGTACGGGCTCACCCCCGGCCACGTCCGGGTGCGGCCGCTCAGTGACGAGCAGACGGCGCACGCGGCCCTCGCCTGCCCGGAGTGCGGCTGGACGCAGACCGTTCCGCCGGAGCGGGTCGAGGTGTGGCAGGGGCTGCCGTGCCCGCTCAAGGGCTGCGCGGGCGAGCTCGCCGTACCCTCGGCGCAGGCCGCGGGGCGGGCCGCGCGGGACTACCGGTCGGACTACTACCGCCGCCTGTACCGCGAGGCCGGCCCGTACAGCGTGGTCGCCGCCGAACACACGGGTGTGCTGACCCGCAAGGAGCGGGAGGAGGTCGAGAAGGGGTTCCGGCAGGGTGTCCGGCACACCGACCCGAACGTGCTTTCCTGCACGCCTACCCTGGAACTGGGCATCGACATCGGGCAGTTGGAGGCGGTGATCCTGGCCTCGCTGCCGCCGAGCACCGCCGGTTACGTACAGCGGGTGGGCCGCGCCGGCCGGTCGACGGGCAACGCCCTCATGGTGTCGCTCGCCGACACCAGTCCGCGCGCGCTGTACCACCTCTCCGAACCGCGGCAGCTCATCGCGGGCCGCATCCTGCCCCCCGGCTGCTTCCTGTCGGCGGGCGAGCTGCTGCGCCGCCAGTACACGGCGCATCTGCTCGACCTGGCCGCACGCGGCCGGCTGGAGGGCGTACAGCCGCTGCCCGACCGGGTGACGGCGCTGTTCGGCCGCGTCGGCTGGTTGCGGCGGTTCGAGCAGGCCGTGACGGGCCGGATGGATCTCGTGGGCGAGTTCCTGGACCTGTTCCCCGAGATCGGGGGAGTGCCGGACTCGGGTGTGTCGCGCGATGCCCGCAAGGCGCTGCGCCGGTACGCGGACGGGGGTCTGGCCGAGGCCCTGCAGGAGGCCGAGGACGCCTGGGAGTCGGAGCGGGCCGAGCTGGTCGACCGCCGCGCCATGATCAACGAGGCGGCGGAGGCGCTGCACGAGAACGTCGAGGACGAGGCGAGGGAGAAGCGCAACCTCGCCCGCGAGGCGGCCGCGGTCGGTAAGCGGGTGCAGGAGTTCGCCCAGGTCGGCGCCCAGGCGTTCCTGGTCGAGCGGGGTCTGCTGCCGAACTACAGCCTGGTGGAGGACGGGGTGCGGCTGGAGGCCGCCCTCACCCGCAAGGAGCCGCCGCGCCGGAACCGGGCGAACACGTCCGACGAGGCACCGAAGTCGCAGTGGCGTACCGAGAACCGGGTGTACGACCGGCCGTCGGAATCGGCGCTCACCGAGCTCGCCCCCGGCAACTCGTACTACGTCCGCGGCTACCGCCACAAGATCGACGGCTTCGACCTGGGGCCGCGCCCGAAGGAGGGCGAGGAGGACCAGCGTTCGGCCGTGGTCGCATGGCGGGTCTGCCAGGAATGCGGGTACGTCCGCACCAAGAACGCGGAGACGGACACCGCGCCCTGCCCGCGCTGCGCCGGTCCCGGCATCGGCGGGCGGACCGCCCTGCACCACGTCATCGTGCCCCGCAAGGTCACCTCGCGCGACAAGCGGGACGACGCCCGGATCATCGACGACCACGACTCGCGCAACCAGCGGTACTACTCGACGGCCACGGCCGTGGACATCGATCCCGCCGCGATCAAGGAGAGCTGGCGGCACGCGGGTACGACCTTCGGTGTCGATCACGTGCGTGAAGCCGTGATCCGGCGGTTCAACCTGGGTCCCGCCAAGCTGACCCGGCGGCCGGACACGCACTTCGCCGGGGCCGAGGTCAGCGTCACCCCGTTCGTGGTCTGCCCGCTGTGCGGCGGTGCGTCGGACCGTGAGCCGGGGCACGCCCCCGTGCAGGAAGAGCTGAGCGAGTCGCTGGCCGGGCGCCCGGAGCTGGCGCACCACCGGCCCTGGTGTCCCACCCGGCGCCGGGACCGGCCCGTGCACGCCGAGGACCGGCGGGTGATCACCGCCACCGAGCACAAGACGGAGGCGCTGCGGATCCTGCTGCAAGCGGCGACCCTCCACGTGCCGGAGCGGCTGGCCTCGTTCTCCGCCGCTCTGCACCTGGGCCTGGCCCTGCGCTACGGCGGGGATCCGGCGCACATCCGTTCCACTCCGAGCACGGAGCCGGACCGGGAGAGCGGCCTGACCCGGAACTACCTGGTGCTGTACGACTCCCTGCCGGGCGGTACGGGATACCTCCAGCGGCTCGTCGAGGGCGAGGGCGAGGAGTTCCGGGCCGTCCTGGCGGCAGCCCAGGCGTATCTGCGGGACTGCCCCTGCAAGGACGGGCGGCGGCGCGCCTGCCACCTGTGCCTCCTCGGCTACGCCCCGGAGCGGGAGTACCCGCTCCTGGACCGGCAGGAGGCCCTGTGGATGCTCGACGACATGCTGGGCGAGGACGGCCGCAGCCGCTGGGCGGTACACCCTGTACGCAAGGATCAGGCGGGGAGGGAAGCGGCCGAGGAAGAGGACCGGATCCGCTTCGCCGAGCAGGCACAGAGCGATCTGGAGCGGCGCTTCATCGACTGCCTGGACCGCTGGCTCGCCGATCCCGCCCACCAGGCCGATGTCGGCCACGAGGAGACACCGACCGGACGGCACGGCAAGCAGTTCACGCTGCGGCGGCGTGACGGCTCGCCGATCCGCTGGGAGTCGGTGGCCCAGAAACCGCTGTACGCCCAGGGCACCGTGCCCGACCTGCTGCTGCGCCCGATGGCAGGTGAGACGACGAGCGACGGCGCTCCGCCCATGTCCGTCGCGATCTACCTGGACGGATATCGCTGGCACGCCTCGGCAGCCACTAACCGCATCGCCGGCGACGCGGCCAAGCGTGCCCGTCTCCGCGCCGACGGCACACTGGTCTGGCAGATCACCTGGGACGACGTGATCGCCTGGGAGAAGGAACTGCGGGCGCAGGCCGGACGAGGCACGACCGAGGACGACGACGGCGTAAAGGCACTGCTGCCCGCTCTGGCCGGCCCCTCGGCGCAGGCGGCCTGGCCGCCGTACCCAGTTCAGGGCGAGAACACGCCGGGAGGGAAGGCCCGGGCCGTCTGGGAGAAGAAGACCCGGAATCCGGCCGAGATCGACCGGCTCTACACCGGTGCCATCCCGGCCCTGCTCGGGTTCCTCGCCGATCCGGACCTCGGGCGATGGCGTGCCTTGGCACGCCTCGTCGTGGGTGGCCTGATGAAACTGGCCCAGCGAGAGGACGTCGTCGACGCCGACCTCAAGACCGCCGTGCCCTGGATCGAGTCGGCGCTGCGTGACGAGGCCACACCCGGCGTCAGCGGTCAGGGGCTGCGGCTCTACCCCGTGCGGGACTCCTCGGGTCTGCCCTTCGTCCTGATAGGCGACACTCGGGTGCAGCCTGCGGGGCTGAGCGCCCTGGCCGTGCTCGACGACCGCGACGAGTCCGTACGTGGTGACGGCGCCGCACACCGACGGCGCTGGAAGGCCTGGCTGAGCTGGGGGAACATCCTCCAGTTCCTGGACCCGACGGGGACGGGCCGGGCCGACGGCCTCCAGCTCGCCCGCAGCGGACTGGACGCGTTCGACGCCGGCCTGCTCGCAGCGACGGCAGTCCGGGCCGACGGGCTCCTGACCGCGCTCCGCGAGGAGTTGCCCGGTACCGGGCTGCTGACGGCAGGACCGGTGCAGGAAGCGGGCACGCCGGCCGCGGAGCCGGAAGCGGCGCCGCCCTCGTCCGCCGCAGCGGCCCCCAATGCAGCCGCAACTCCAACTGCGGTCGAGAGGGCTGCCTGGGAGCTCGTTCTGCGCGAGCTGTCGTACATGGGCGACCCGGCGATCGACGCGCTGGCCCAGGCGCTCGCGGCGCGCGGCGATGTGCGGCCGGCCGAGGCCGGCTGGGATGCCGACGGAATCTCCCGACCGCTCGAACTCGCCTGGCCCGACCGGCGGATCGCCATCGTCCTGGGCGAAGACGCGAACGACGCGGCGTACATGGCCGAGTGCGCGGCAGCAGGGTGGGAGGTCCGGGCACCCGACGGCTGGGACGAGGAAGGGCTGGCCGGCCTGCTGCGCTAGCAGAACGGGCCTGGTCGGAGAGGGAGGGAGTGGACATGAGCAGTGCGGTCAGGACTCAGGTCGCCGTCGCGCCGCAGGCGAACGAGGACATGCGGCGCCTGGATCCGGCAACGAAGAACGCGGTGGGCGACTTCGTCCGCAGGCTGCGGGCGGACCGCTCCAACCGCGCCCTGCGCCTCGTTCCGCTGCGCGAGGCGGGGGCGAACGGGCGGCTGTACCTCGCCACGCTCGACGGCAGCCGGATGGGCCTGTTCCTGGAGACGGAGGAAAACCGCTTCAACCTGCTCGCCGTCCGCGTCGGGGCGACCGCCCGGGACGAGCTGGCCCGACTGACCGTGGAGATCAACGCCGTCTCGGGCGGCGTCGAGCTCGTCGACCAGAGCGAGGTCAGCGCCAACGTCGTCGCTCTGCCGGTACGGCCGGAACCTGACGCCGGCGGGCACGAGGAGGCCCCGGCCGCATCTGCCGACGGCGCCGACGGGTCCGTTCCCTCACCACGGTCCCTGTCCGTCCCGCTCTTCGCCCGCTACCCGGACTCCGAACTCGTCGGCCTGGGAGTCATCGCCTCCCTCCTCCCCACGCTGCGTCGGGTCACGGACGGCCGACAGCTGGAAGCGCTGCTGTCCCACAACCTTCCCGGGCTCACCCGCGACGTGTTGCTGGCTCTGCACGACGGCATGGAGCCGGACGCGGTCCGCGAACACATCACCAGCAAGTGGCAGGCCGAGGAAGCCGTCGATCCGCACGACTGGGCCAGGGCCGCGCGCCGGCCGGTATCCCAGGTCAGCACGGAGGACGCGGCGGTCCTCGATGCTCTCGGCGACACTTTCGACGCCTGGCGGCTGTTCCTCCACCCCGAACAGCAGCGGCTGGCCACGGCTTCCTTCAAGGGGTCCGCCAAGGTCACGGGAGGCCCCGGCACGGGCAAGACCGTCGTCGCACTGCACCGGGTCCGGCACCTCGTCGCGCAGCTGCCGCCGGGAAGGACCCGCCCGGTGCTTCTGACGACGTACAACACCAACCTCGCCTCCGATCTGAAGGACCGGCTCCACCGCCTCGGCGGTGACGAGCTGTTGAGCCGGGTCGACATCAAGTCCGTTGACCAGCTGGCTCGCGAAGTGGTCGAGCAGCAGCCCACTGCCGTCCTCGGTACTCCGCTGGGCGACGAGGAGGCCTTGAACCTCTGGCACACCGTGTGCACGGAGGCCGGAATCTTCGACTACGACGCGGAGTTCCTGGACTCGGAATTCAAGCACGTCATCCTCGCCCAGGGCTGCGGAAACGACCGGCTGTACTTCCGAGCCGAACGCAAGGGCCGGGGCAAGCTGCAGCGTGAAGAGCGCCGGCAGGTGTGGCAGCTGGTCGAAATGTATCGGGCGCATCTGGCTCAGCCGCCGCGCCGGACCACGTACGCGCTCATCGCGGACGAAGCGGCCCGGATCGAGGAGCGCCGCATGGCCAAGTCTGCGGAGCAGGCCCGTTACAAGGCGGAACACGGCGGCCTCGACGTCATCCACCGCGAGGCGGGCAGCGGCATGTGGCTGAAGCCCCGCTACCAGCACGTCATCGTGGACGAGGCGCAGGACCTGTCCGCATCGCACTGGCGCATGCTGCGCGCGATGGTGGCACCGGGACCGAACGACATCTTCCTGGTGGGTGACGCACACCAGCGCATCTACTCGCACCAAGTGGTGCTGGGCAGGTTCGGCATCAGCACCCCGGGCCGGGCATCGAGGCGACTGACGCTCAACTACCGCACCACGCGGGAGATCCTCGGCAGCGCACACGGCCTGGTGCACGGCGAGGCATTCGACGACCTCGACGACGGGGCCGACACGCTGGACGGGTATCGCTCCGTACTCACCGGGCTCGCTCCGCAGTACTGGCGCGCACCGGACTGGCAGACGGAGATGCGGGCGGTCGCCACCCTGCTCAAGGAGCGACACGACCGCTACGGCACTCCCTACGCAGCCATGGCCGTCAGCGTCCCCGACAAGGCAGCCGTGACCCAGCTCGCCTACACCCTGGCCTCCGCGCCGTTCTTCATTCCGGCCGCCGAGATCGGCCGGGACGGCCCGCGTGACACCGACACGGTGCGGATCGGCACCATGCACCGGTTCAAGGGCCTGGAGTTCCAGCGCGTATTCCTGGCCGGTGTCAGTGAAGGCCTTGTGCCGCATCAACGCATCGAGGCGTTCCGTCTGGCCAATCCGGCCCGGTACCGCCAAGAGCAGCAGCGGGCCCGCTCGCTTTTGTTCGTGGCCGCCACCCGGGCTCGCGACGAACTGGTCGTGACGTGGAACGGCAAGGCCAGCCGCTTCCTGCCCGAGGACGCGGACCGCCAGGCCGGGAGGGCAGCCGAGCTGCTGGCAGGCGACGGCCCACCGTCCGGCTCGGCAGCCGCTTAACAGCTCACCAGGCAGCTGGTCCGTTCATGTTCGTGAGCACCAGAACCAACCGAATCGCCACAAAGGGGGAGTAATGCAGGCGAAGGAAACCCTGTTCGCCGATCTTGTGCAGGGAAGGGCCCAGCAGTTCCAGGTGCCCCTGTACCAGCGGACGTATTCCTGGACGGAGAAGCAGCTGGGTCAGCTGTGGAGCGACATTCTGGAGCAGGCCGAACTGATCGAATCCGGGGAGCCGGCGAGCACCCACTTCCTCGGTTCCGTCGTGCTTGCACCGTCCCCGCAGAACGAGGCGACTTTCCCCCGCTGGCTCGTTGTCGACGGTCAGCAGCGACTCACGACGCTCTCCCTCGCCCTGGCAGCGATCCGTGATCACGTCGCCGGGTCCCAGCCCGACGAGGCGGAGCGCATTGACGAGGAATACCTCATCAACAAGCGCAAAAGCGGCGACGACCACTTTCGTCTGCTGCCGACCCAGGCCGACCGGTCCCAGTTCGCCTCACACATCCGTGGCCACGAGGCGGCAACGACCGTCGGAGGCAGCGTGGCCAACGCCTACCAGTTCTTCCGCCGCAAGCTCGTGGCCGTCGGCGATCCGGCGGCATCCCAGGACGTGTTCCGCATAGAGCAGGCCATCACGTCACGCCTCACCCTCGTCGCGGTAACCGCTGAACGCGGCGACAACGTGCACCGCATCTTCGAGTCGCTCAACAACACCGGTCTCAAGCTCAGCCAGGCGGACTTGCTGCGCAACTACCTGTTCATGCGGCTGCCCACCCGAGGGGAGCACGTCTACGAGACCCGCTGGCTGCCGATGCAGGCGAGCCTGAGCAACGACGAGCTCGAACAGCTCATGTGGCTGCAACTCGTACTCGACGGGGACGACCGGGTCCGCCGCCAAGACCTCTACACGGCCCAGCAGCAGCGCTTCGAGCGACGGGAGACGGGCGAGGAAGCCATCGAGGCGTACATCCGGGAGCTGCACCGGCTCAGTTCTCTCTTCCGGCGGCTGATCCACCCCGAGGAGGAACCGGACCAGCTGGTCCGCGCCCACCTGCACCGCCTGAACGAGTGGCAGTCCCAGGTCACGTATCCGGCACTCATGCTGTTGCTCGACCGCCGCGAGCGCGGGGATCTGGACTCCGCCGAAACGGCCCGATCCTTGTCGTACATCGAGAGCTTCCTCGTCCGCCGGATGATCTGCCGGGTGCCGACGAACAACCTCAACAGGATCTTCCAGGCATTGCCCGGACAGCTTCCCCGCGATCTCCCTGTGGCCGACGGCCTGCGCCAACTCCTCTCCTCCGAAAACCGGTTCTGGCCCGACGACGACGAACTGCGCGAGAAGGTCCGGACCGCCCCGTTCTACCAGTTCGGGCGCTGGCACCAGCGCAAGTCGGTACTACAGCGCCTGGAAGAGAGCCACGAGCATCCGGAACCGGTGGACTTCGCGGCCGCGCAGCTCACCATCGAGCACGTCATGCCGCAGTCCCCTGGCGACGAATGGCTGCAGATGCTGGGCGAGGACGTGGCGGACGGGGAGAGCACGGAGGAGCTGCACGCCCGGCTGCAGCACACTCTCGGGAATCTGACGCTCACCGCGGTCAACTCAGAACTTTCCAACCATCCGTTCGAGCGCAAGCAGGATCTCCTCCACGGCAGCCACCTGGAGATGAACCGCCGTATCGCGGCCACCGAGAGTTGGGGGGCGAAGGAGATTCTGGCTCGCGCCGACGAGCTCGCCGCCCGCGCGATCGGTCTGTGGCCGGCTCCCCTTCGTGGGGTGGGCAGGGCCGAGCGCAGCCGGGACTGGCAGCTGGCCCACCAGGTACTGGCTGCGCTCCCCCACGGGACGTGGACCTCCTACGGCGATCTCGCAGCCTTCATCGGCTCCGGCGCCCAGGCCGTCGGCAACCACTTGGCGGACACTGCGGGTGTCGTAAACGCGTACCGGGTCTTGACGGCCGACGGCAAGGTAGCCGACGGCTTCCGGTGGGCGCCCGAGGAAGCGGGAGGAAACGTCCGATCCCGACTGACCGCCGACGGCATCCACTTCACCGGGAGCGGAGCAGCTGACCCCGCTCAGCGCCTCACGGCTGACGACCTCGCCCTACTGCTTGGGGGTACCGGTGACGACGTGGACGGTGCGGAGACCACGGAGCGCGCCGATACGGGGGGCCCGGGCGAGCAGACGCGCGCCGAGCGTTTCTTCCATCAGTTGAACGTCGACGACTCCCCCGAAACAGGTGAAGCGGTACGTGACGTCTTCGCCCACTGGGAGGAGCTCGGCGGCTGGATCGGGCACGGCTCAGGGCGCGTCACCACCAGTGCCTTCCTGATGCTCGGCGACGCGGGCAGTCCGGGCCGCGGCATCTGGCCGCTCACCCTCTACCCGGGCAGCGGGCGCGGCGGCACGGCGGAGGTCGTGTTCCAGCATCTGGCCGGCCGGGAGCCGTTCACCGACCGCGCGCTGCGCTCCGAACTGCTCCGGCGTCTCAACGAAATGGAGGGCGTCGACATCCCGGAGGGCAGGCTGGACCTGCGTCCGAACATCCGGCTCTCCCTGCTGGAGAAGGAAGCCAACCGCGAGCGCCTCTTCGAGGCCCTGGCGTGGTTCCGGGACCGCTGGGAGGCGCGGGACCCGTCCTGAACGAGGTCATTGGAGGTTTGCCGACCGGACGTAAGCCGTGCACTCTCCACGGCAGGGCCCTGCGCGTCTTGGTGTTCCCTGCCGTCGCAGGCCTGGAATCGTCCACCCTGCTCGACGACAAGCCTCCCTCCAGTTTGAGCGTGGAGGGAGGCTGGGCAGCGCCTGGTACCGCCATTCCTCATTGACAGCCCATCAGGCACTCCGCCGACCGGGCGTCATTCGAGCGTCAAGATACTGACCGATCCGACGACAGTACCGCCGAGCCTCCACCGCCGTCACTCAAAACCGCAGGTCAGGCGGCCATGGCTGCAGCCGCCTGCTTCCACCTGGTATCGGTCCGAAAACAGGTCGGGTGAACTACCGAGACCGAGAAACTACAGGTCAGGCGCCCTTGGTGACCGGCTCCAGGATCGCCACGCACTCCACGTGGTGCGTCATCGGGAAGAGGTCGAAGACGCGGAGGGTGCGGACCTTGTAGCCGTTCTCCTTGAAGTAGCCGAGGTCGCGGGCCAGGGCCGCCGGGTCGCAGGCCACGTACGCGATGCGGCGCGCCGAGAGGCCCGTGACGTGGCGGACCGTCTGCTTGCCCGCGCCGGCGCGCGGGGGGTCCAGGACGACCAGGTCGCATTCCGTGATGCCGGTCTTCGGGAGGATCTGCTCGACCTTGCCCTGCTCGATGCGGACCCGCGGGAAGTCCGCCAGGTTGTGGCGGGCGTCCTCCACCGCGCGCTTCGTCGACTCGATGCCGAGCACCGCGCCCGTCTCGCCGAGGCGTTCCGCGAGGGCGCCCGCGAAGATGCCGACGCCGCAGTAGAGGTCGAGGGCCATCTCGCCCTTGCGCGGCATCAGGCCCTGCATGACGGCCTTGATCAGGGTGTCGGCGGCCTGCGGGTGGACCTGCCAGAAGCCGCCCATGCCCACGCGGTACGTGCGGCCGTCCGCGCGCTCCCGTACGAAGGGGCGGCCGTGGACCCGGTGGACCCCGCCGTCCTTCTCCTCCACGCGCAGGACGGAGACCGGCTTGTCCAGCTCCACCAGGGGGAGGCGGCCGCCGGGGCGCGGGGTCAGGACGACCTGGCGGTCCTGGGAGCCGGTCGCCGCGATCGCCTCGACCGTGGCCATCTGCGGCCAGTCCTGCTGCTCGATGCCGAGCTCCGAGACGCCCGGGGCGGCGATCATGCAGTGGTCGATCAGCTCGATGTCGTGCGAGCGGTGCTTGCGCAGGCCCGCGTTGCCGTCCTCGTCGATGGCGAACTGCACGCGGGTGCGCCACTGCGGCACCTGTCCGGCCGGCAGCTTGTCGCCCTCGGCGGGCATCACGGTGCCGTCCCAGCCGGCTTCCTCCGGGGTGAGGCCGGCGAGCCGCTTCAGCTGCTCGGCGACGACCTCGCCCTTGAGCCGGCGCTGGGCGCCGGGCTTGGCGTGCTGCCAGTCGCAGCCGCCGCACTTGCCGGGGCCGGCG
This sequence comes from Streptomyces virginiae, assembly GCF_041432505.1. GTDB lineage: Bacteria > Actinomycetota > Actinomycetes > Streptomycetales > Streptomycetaceae > Streptomyces > Streptomyces virginiae_A. The sequence continues at coordinate 6,456,770 of NZ_CP107871.1, read as the reverse complement.
TACGGGCAGGGGGCCGGGGTCCGGTCCTTGGAGGCGTCGAGCACGGTGATCGCGTCGGCGCGCAGGTAGCGGGAGTCGACGTCGCCCTCGGTGACCTTGGCGACGACCTTCTCGCCGGGCAGGGTGTGGCGGACGAAGAGGACGCGGCCGTCCTCGGTCCGGGCGATGCAGTGTCCGCCGTGCGCGACGGGGCCGACCTCGACCTCGTACTCCTCCCCGACCAGTGACTGCTTCTCGTTCTGCTCGACGCTCGTCATGGTGGGGAGACTCCAAAAACTGAAACAACGGAAAACGGCCGGACGACCGACCCACCAGTTTACGTGGATCTCGTCCGGCCGTTCACCAACCTGCTCAGCCCTTCGCGGTGGGCTCCTTCGGCGGCCGCGGGGGCCGCGGCGTGTCCACCGGCCCACGACGCACCGCGCCCGGGGCGTTCCAGTCCTGGCGCTTCTTCGCCCGCCGCTTGGCGAGCTCGGAGGACTCCAGTTGGTAGGGCACCGAGGTGACCATCACACCGGGGGTGAAGAGCAGCCGGCCCTTGAGGCGCAGCGCGCTCTGGTTGTGCAGGAGATGTTCGTACCAGCGGCCGACGACGTACTCGGGGATGTAGACGCTGACCGCGTCGCGCGGGTTCTCGCTGCGCAGGCCCTTGACGTACTCGACCACCGGGCGGGTGATCTCGCGGTACGGGGAGTCGAGGATCTTGAGCGGGACGTTGATCCCGCGCCGGTCCCATTCCTCGCGCAGGGCCTTGGTCTCGGCCGGGTCGACGCTGATGCTGAGCGCTTCCAGGGTGTCCGAGCGGGTCAGCTTGGCGAACGCCAGGGCGCGCAGCGTGGGCTTGTGGACCTTGGAGACCAGGACGATCGAGTGGACCCGGGAGGGGCGCACGCTGTCGTCGCTGGGGCCCTCGGCGGCGGCGATCTCCGCGGAGACGCGGTCGTAGTGCTTGCGGATCGCGCTCATCGTGCCGTAGAAGATCAGCATGCCGAGCAGGGCCACCCACGCGCCGTGGGTGAACTTGGTGGCGAGGACGATGACCAGCACCATGCCGGTGAAGAAGGCGCCGAAGGCGTTGATGGCCCGGCTGCGGTGCATCCGGCGGCGGGCGGCGACGTCGTGCTCCGTCTTCAGGTGCCGGTTCCAGTGCCGGACCATGCCGATCTGGCTCAGGGTGAAGGAGACGAACACGCCGACGATGTAGAGCTGGATCAGCTTGGTCGAGTCCGCGTCGTAGATCCAGACGAGCAGGATGGCCGCGCCGGCGAGGAGCACGATGCCGTTGGAGAAGGCGAGCCGGTCGCCCCGGGTGTGCAGCTGGCGCGGCAGGTAGCGGTCCTGCGCGAGGATCGAACCGAGCAGCGGGAAGCCGTTGTAGGCGGTGTTCGCGGCCAGGAAGAGCACCAGCGCGGTGGCCGCGGCCAGCAGGATGAAGAGGAAGCTGCCGTCTCCGAAGACGGCCTCGGCCACCTGCGAGATCACCGGGTTCTGGATGTACTCGGGGCCGACCGGGACGCCGCCCTTGAGCAGGTCCTCGGCGGGGTTCTCGGCCATCCGCACGTCGCTGGCCATGGCCAGGCCGATGATTCCGCAGAACATGGTGACCGCCAGGCCGCCCATGTAGGCGAGGGTGGACGCGGCGTTCTTGCTCTTCGGCTTGCGGAAGGCGGGTACGCCGTTGCTGATGGCCTCGACACCGGTGAGGGCCGCACAGCCGGAGGAGAAGGCCCTCAGCAGCAGGAAGACCATCGCGAAGCCGGCCAGCCCCTGTTGCTCGGGTTTGATCTCGAGGTCGGCGGTCGGCGCTGTCAGGGTCTCGCCGAGGACGATGCCCTTCCAGGCACCCCAGCCGATCATGACGAATACGGCGGCGACGAAGACATAGGTCGGGATCGCGAAGAGCTTGCCGGATTCCTTCACACCGCGCAGGTTCATCAGCGTGAGGAGAAGGATCATGACGGTCGCCGAGAGCACCTTGTGCTCGATGACGAAATGCACCGCGGAGCCGAGATTCTCGACCCCGGAGGAGATCGATACGGCGACGGTCAGGACGTAGTCGACGAGCAGGGCGCTCGCCACGGTGAGGCCGGCTCTGGGGCCGAGGTTCGTGTTGGCCACCTCGTAGTCGCCGCCACCGCTCGGGTAGGCGTGCACGTTCTGGCGGTAGGACGCCACGACGGTGAACATCAGCACGACGACCGCGAGCGCGATCCAGGGGCTGTAGTGGTACGCCGACACGCCCGCGATCGACAGGACCAGCAGGACCTCGCCAGGGGCATATGCCACGGACGACAGCGGGTCGGAGGCGAAGACGGGAAGGGCGATCCGCTTGGGAAGGAGTGTTTCTCCGAGGCGGTCGCTGCGTAGCGCCCGGCCGATCAGGATCCGTTTGGGCACGTCGGTCAGTTTGGACACGCAGAGGATCGTAAGCGTTCGAAATCAGACTGACGAACCCCCACCCCCTCATACCGCAATCCCGCCGCAATTCCTCCCCACCCGCACCACCACTGCGGCGCAAGAGGTCCCATGGGTGACCGCCCGTGTGTAGCTTGGGCCATGGTCTGAGACCCTGTTAAACCAGAGCATGCAATGAGGCTGGGAACCAGCGAGTCGCTGACAGCCGGAAGGACGGCCGTGCACATCGTCATCATGGGTTGCGGAAGAGTGGGCTCCGCCCTCGCGCAAACCCTGGAACAGCAGGGGCATACGGTCGCCGTCGTCGACCAGGACCCCACCGCATTCCGCCGGCTCGGCGCCGGCTTCGGCGGCCGCCGCGTCACCGGTGTCGGCTTCGACCAGGACACCCTGAGGGAGGCGGGAATCGAGGACGCGGGCGCCTTCGCCGCCGTCAGCAGTGGTGACAATTCCAACATCATCGCCGCCCGCGTGGCTCGCGAGATGTTCGGCGTCGAGAACGTCGCGGCCCGCATCTACGACCCCAAGCGCGCCGAGGTCTACCAGCGCCTCGGCATCCCCACCGTCGCCACCGTGCGGTGGACCGCCGACCAGATGCTGCGCCGGCTGCTCCCCTCGGGCGCCGAGCCGCTGTGGCGCGACCCGAGCGGCGGGGTGCAGCTCGCCGAGGTGCACACCTCCCCCGCGTGGATCGGCCACAAGGTCAGCAGGCTCCAGGAGGAGACGGGCGTCCGCGTGGCGTTCCTCACCCGCCTGGGCGAGGCGATGCTGCCCACGTCGGCGACGGTCCTGCAGGAGGGCGACCTCGTCCACGTGATGATGCGCACGGACGAGATCGACAAGGTCGAGGCGGCGTTCGCCGAAGGGCCTGAGGAGGCACACGCATGAGGGTCGCGATCGCCGGTGCGGGCGCGGTGGGTCGCTCCATCGCGGGTGAACTGCTGGAGAACGGCCACGAGGTGCTCCTGGTCGACAAGGCCCCGACGGCCATCTCGGTCGAGCGGGTCCCGCAGGCCGAGTGGCTGCTCGCCGACGCCTGCGAGATCACCTCGCTGGACGAGGCCGCGCTGCAGCGCTGCAACGTGGTCATCGCGGCCACCGGTGACGACAAGGTCAACCTCGTCGTCTCGCTGCTCGCCAAGACCGAGTACGGGGTCCCGCGTGTGGTGGCCCGCGTCAACAACCCGAAGAACGAGTGGCTCTTCAACGAGTCCTGGGGCGTCGACGTCGCCGTGTCCACACCGCGCCTGATGTCGGCCCTGGTCGAGGAGGCCGTGAGCGTCGGCGACCTGGTACGGCTGCTGCGCTTCAGCCACGGCGACGCCAACCTCGTCGAGCTGACCCTGCCGGCCGACTCCTCGGTCGCGGGCACCCAGATCGGCGACATCGCCTGGCCCGAGGACACCTCGCTGGTCACGATCATCCGGGGCAACCGGGTCCTCACCCCGCACGGGGAGGAGACCCTGGAGCCGGGCGACGAGCTGCTCTTCGTGGCCGCCCAGGCCCGCGAGGAACAGCTGGAGGACCTCCTCCAGGCCCGCCGCTAGCCCTGCGGGCACGCTCGACGACGAAGGGGCGCCCCCGCGCGGGGGCGCCCCTTCGGGCTTCCCCGCCACCCTGCCGTCCCGGACGCCTCCGCCGCGACCGGCCGGTGCCAGGCCCTGCGCGCCGGGGCAGGCCCTCCGGCCGCGGGCACACGCTCCTGGCGTCCGACTCGGGGGGCGCCGTCGGCCCCTACGGGCCCACCCGCGCGCCGCTCCGAACGCGCGGGCGTGCGCGCGGACCCGCGTTCCTCACCCGCCCGGAGCCGTGGCGGCAACGCGATGGGGCGGGACCGGCCTCGTAGGTCGGTCCCGCCCCATCGCGTCTGCTTCGGCCCGTCAGGCCTTCGGCCCCTTGGCGGCGGCCTCGGCGGCCTCCTTGGCCTCCCACTCCGCGATCACGTTGATCGGCGGCGGCGCCTTCGCCAGGAAGAGCCAGGTGAAGTACACGGCGAGCACCATCGGCGGAAGCTTCAGCGCGACCAGCACCCAGCCCAGCTGCGTGGCGTCGCCCCAGAAGTACAGCGGGAAGAGGATCGCGTACTTGGCGAGGAAGATCAGGCCCCAGGCCAGGCTGGCCTTGACGTACGCCTGCTTGCGCCCGGGGTTGCGGGTGCGCCAGGACAGGTTCTCCTTGAACACCGGCCCCAGGATCACACCGAGCAGGGGGTAGCCCACGAGCGCCGAGAGCGTGAAGGCCACGCCCAGACCCGCGCCGTAGATCATGCCGGGCAGGTAGAAGCCCTTCGCGTTGTCCGTGAAGAGGGCGAAGGCCACGCCCACGCCCACGCCGAAGACACCGCTGAAGGCGTGCTTGACGGTGTCCTTGCGGACGAGCCGCACGATCACCAGCAGGACGGCGACGGCGCCCGCGGCGATCGCGGACATCTGCACGTTCTTGTTGATCGTGAAGATCATCACGAACAGCAGGCCCGGGAGCATCGTCTCCACGGTGCCCCGGATGCCGCCGAAGGCATCGAAGAGCGCCGCCTGGGTCACGGCCTTCTGGTCCTCGGACGGGGCGGCGGCGTGCCGCGGCCCCGACGGTTCCGGGGTGGTCGGTTTGTCGAGTGACGTCACCGGTCAGTGCTCCTGTCCGAGCGGGCGGAGTTCGTACTTCGGGTTGAAGAGCACCCGACGGCCGTGGGTCATGGAGATGCGCCCCGAGGCGATCATGCGGCGGCCGGGCTCGATTCCCACGATCGAGCGACGCCCGAGCCAGACCACGTCCAGCGCGGCCGAGCCGTCGAAGAGCTCGGCCTCCAGGGCGGGGACGCCCGCACGCGGCCGCAGGGTGACCGTACGCAGGGTCCCGGTCACCTTGACTATCTGACGGTCGTGGCAGTCGCAGATCCGCGTACACCCCGCGGCTTCTGCGTCCTCCTGCAGCTCCGCCGAATGCAGCTCCTCCTGGGAGGTGGACAGCCGCTCAATCATCCGGCGGAACCGGCCCGCAGGCCTGGCCGGCTTCGCGGGCTTCTCGGGACGCGGTTCAGCACTCATACAGGAAGCGTACCGGCGTGCGCACTACCGCTCGAAGCGGTATCCCATGCCCGGCTCGGTGATGAAGTGCCGCGGGTGCGAGGGGTCCGCCTCCAGTTTGCGCCGCAGTTGGGCCATGTAGACCCGCAGGTAGTTCGTCTCGGTGCCGTACGAGGGCCCCCAGACCTCCTGGAGCAGTTGCTTCTGGCTGACCAGCTTGCCGCGGTTGCGGACCAGGACCTCCAGCAGGTGCCACTCGGTGGGCGTCAGGCGTACGTCGCGGCCCTCGCGCACGGCCTTCTTGGCGGCCAGGTCCACCGTGAAGTCGTCCGTCTCGACGATGACCTCGTCCTCGCCGGAGCCCGCGGCCGGTTCCGCCCGGCGGACGGCGGCGCGCAGCCGTGCCAGCAGCTCGTCCATGCCGAAGGGCTTGGTGACGTAGTCGTCGGCGCCCGCGTCCAACGCCTCGACCTTCTCGTCGGAGCTGTGGCGGGCGGAGAGGACCAGGATCGGTACCCGGGTCCAGCCGCGCAGACCCTTGATCACCTCGACGCCGTCCATGTCGGGCAGTCCGAGGTCCAGGACGACGACGTCGGGGTGGCGGGCGGCCGCGAGCTCCAGTGCGGTCGCGCCGTCGGCCGCCGCGTCGACCTCGTACCTGCGCGCCTTCAGGTTGATCACAAGGGCTCGGACGATCTGCGGCTCGTCTTCCACCACGAGCACCCGGGTCATTGAGGTCCTGCCTTCTGTCGCGTCATCCGATCACGGTCGTGATCAAGTTCTATCGGTTCCACGGGTTCCATCGGATCCGTCGGTTCCGTCGGTCCCGTGGGTCCCGTCGGTTCCTCCGCCCGGACGCCGATCGCCGCGCGCAGGGTGAGCACCATGGTCAGCCCGCCCCCCGGGGGTGTCCTCGGCCGTCAGGGTGCCGTCCATGGCCTCGGCGAACCCGCGGGCGACGGCGAGCCCGAGGCCCACGCCGGCCCCGCGCGGGGCGTCCCCGTACCGCTGGAAGGGGGCGAAGATCCGGTCCTTGGCCTGGTCCGGCACGCCCCGCCCGCGGTCGACGACCCGGACCTCGACCCGGTCGCCGAGGCAGCTGGCCGCCACCAGGACGGGCTCCCCCGCCGGGCTGTACTTGACGGCGTTCTCCACCACGTTGGCCACGGTCCGCTCCAGCAGCCCCGGGTCCACCGCCACCATCGGCAGCGTCTCGGGCACGTCCAGCAGCACGCTGTCCTCCGGTACGCCGCCCAGCGCCATCGGGACCACCTCGTCGAGGTCGATCTCGCGGATCAGCGGGGTGACGGTGCCGGTCTGCAGCCGGGACATGTCGAGCAGGTTGCCCACCAGGTGGTCGAGGCGGTCGGCGCCGTCCTCGATGCCTTCGAGGAGCTCGGCCCGGTCCTCCTCGCTCCACTCCACGTCGGCGGAGCGCAGGGAGCTCACGGACGCCTTGATGGAGGCCAATGGCGTACGGAGGTCATGGCTGACGGCGGCCAGCAGCGCGGTGCGGATCCGGTTGCCCTCGGCCATGCGGCGGGCCTCCTCGGCCTCGTCGACCAGCCGCTGGCGGTCCAGGACCACGGCCGCCTGCGCCGCGAAGGCGCCGAGCACCCGGCGGTCCTCGGCGGGCAGCACCCGGCCGGACAGGGCCAGGGCCATGTGGTCCCCGATGGGCATGTCCACGTCGGCGTCCTCGGGCCGGGCGACGGGACTCGGGCCCACGCTGCCGGCCGGTTTCCACGGCTCCACGTCGCCGGCCCGCTCCAGCAGGGCCACGGACTCCATGGCGAAGGTCTCGCGGACCCGCTCCAGCAGGGCGTCCAGCGTGGTCTCGCCGCGCAGCACGCTGCCGGCCAGGAAGGAGAGGATCTCGGACTCGGCGCGCAGCCGGGCCGCCTGGTGGGTGCGCCGGGCGGCCAGGTCCACCACGGAGGCCACCGAGACGGCGACCCCGAAGAAGACGGCGATGGCGACGATGTTCTTGGGGTCGGACACCGTGAACCGGTGCAGCGGCGGCGCGAAGAAGTAGTTCAGCAGCAGCGAGCCGAGGGCGGCCGAGGCCAGGGCCGGCCAGAGCCCGCCGAGCAGTGCGGCCGCCACCGTCAGCGACAGGAAGAGCAGCATGTCGTTGGCGAGGCCGAGGTCCGCGTCGACGTGCGTGAGCAGCAGGCACAGCAGGACGGGGAGGATCGTCCCCACCACCCAGCCGGCGATGATCCGGGTCCGCCCGAGCCGGGCCGCCGAGCGCACCACGGGCAGGCCGCGGCCCTTGGCGACGTGCTCGTGCGTGACGATGTGGACGTCGAGGTCGGGCCCCGAGTCGCGGGCGACGCTCGCGCCGACGCCGGGTCCGAAGACGTACTGCCAGGAGCGGCGGCGGCTGGAGCCGAGCACGATCTGGGTGGCGTTGACCCCGCGTGCGAAGGCGAGCAGGGCGTCGGGGATGTCGTCGCCGATGACATGGTGAAAGGTTCCGCCCAGGTCCTCGACCAGGGTCCGCTGGACGGCGAGCTCCTTCGGCGAGGCGGCGGTCAGCCCGTCGCTACGGGCGATGTAGACGGCCAGGATCTCGCTGCCGGAGCCCTTGGCGGCCATCCGCGAGGCCCGCCGGATGAGCGTGCGTCCTTCCGGCCCGCCGGTGAGCCCGACGACGATCCGCTCCCGCGCCTGCCAAGTGGTGCGGATGTCGTGCTCGCCCCGGTACTGCTGGAGATACTCGTCCGCCCGGTCGGCCACCCACAGCAGCGCCAGCTCGCGCAGGGCGGTGAGGTTGCCCGGTCGGAAGTAGTTGGACAGGGCCGCGTCGACCTTCTCGGGCTTGTATATGTTCCCGTGGGCCATCCGCCGGCGCAGTGCCTGCGGGGACATGTCGACCAGCTCGACCTGGTCGGCCCGGCGGACCACCTCGTCCGGCACGGTCTCGCGTTGCCGTACCCCAGTGATCGACTCGACCACGTCGCCGAGCGACTCCAGGTGCTGGATGTTCACGGTGGACACGACGTCGATGCCGGCCCGCAGCAGCTCCTCGACGTCCTGCCAGCGCTTGGCGTTGCGCGAGCCCGGCACGTTCGTGTGCGCGAGTTCGTCCACCAGCGCTATGGCGGGCCGGCGGGCGAGGAGCGCGTCCACGTCCATCTCGGTGAAGGCGGCCCCCCGGTACGTCAGGACCTTGCGCTCGACCTGTTCGAGGCCGTGGAGCATGACCTCCGTGCGCGGCCGGCCGTGATGCTCGACGAAGCCGACGACACAGTCCGCGCCGCGCTCCACCCGGCGATGGCCCTCGGAGAGCATCGCGTAGGTCTTGCCCACACCGGGTGCCGCGCCGAGGTAGATCCTGAGCTTGCCGCGTCCCATGCGCCCCATTCTCCGGGACGTCCACGCCGCGCACGCACCGATCCGGGGCCCGGCGGCGATCCCTGACGGATCCCTGACGCGGCACGGGCACGACACGGCTACGGCAGGGGCACGACACCGGTACGGCACGGCGTCGACAAGACGATGGGCCCCACCCCCAAGGGGTGGGGCCCATCGGCCGAAACACATGACAGCCCCCCTGTGCGCGGGGGCCGTCCGAGGTCAGCGGACCTCGGTGATCTCCGGGCCGCGGTCGAGCTGTCCCATGCCGCCGCCGAAGCGGGAGCCTTCCTGGTCGTCCGTCTGCACGCCGTCCGGCACCATCTGGGCGTCGTTCGGCAGCTTCAGGACGATCGGGTCGCGGGGAGCCATCGGGCCGTCACCGCGGACGACGACGGTGTCCCGGAAGATCTGCTCCAGCACACCCGCCGACTCGGGGCGCACGGCGCCCTGGCCGGAGATGACGCCGCGCAGGAACCAGCGCGGGCCGTCGACGCCGACGAAGCGGACCAGCTGGGCGCCGGTCTGCCCGTCCGGGAGCGGTACGGGCACCTGTGCGCGCAGCTCCCAGCCCAGCGAGCCCTGGGCCTCGTCGATGATGCCGCCCTGCTGGGTGATACCCGAGGCGATCTCCTCGCGGACCTCGCCCCAGATGCCTTCCTTCTTGGGCGCGGCGAAGGCCTGCAGCTGCACGGCGCTGTCACCCAGGACCACGGTCGCGGCCACGATCGCGTCACCGGCGACCTCGACGCGCAGCTCCATGCCCTCGACACCGGGTACGAGGATGCCGCCCAGGTCGACCCGACCGTCGGCCGGGTTCCCGAGTACCTCGGAGACGTCCCAGGGGCCGTCGGGCCGCGGGGCCGGCGGCAGGTTCACCCGACGCGGGGCGACACTGTCCTGCTCGCCCGCGTCGTCCTGCTCGGCGACGCCGTCCACGACCTGCTCGGTCGCGCCGCCGTCATGGGCGGAGTCGTTCTTCTTGCGACGTCCGAACACGTCACTGTCCTTCCCGGTCGGTTACGACCGAAGCGTAGCCATTCCCACCCTGCTGACCAGCCCCGGATCCGGCCACGGCCGCATGCCCGCCGGTGGAGCCGAAGCCCCCCTCGGCCCGGGCCGAGCCGGGAAGTTCCGCCACCTCGTGGAAGCGCACCTTCTCGACCCGCTGGACAACCAGCTGGGCGATGCGGTCGAAACGCTCGAACCGGACGCTCTCGCGAGGGTCGAGATTGACCACGATCACCTTGATCTCCCCACGGTACCCGGCATCCACCGTCCCCGGGGCATTCACGAGCGCGAGCCCGCAGCGTGCGGCCAGGCCTGACCGCGGGTGCACGAACGCCGCGTACCCGTCGGGCAGGGCGATCGAGACTCCGGTGGGCAGGACGGCGCGCTCGCCGGGCTCCAGCTCGGCGGCCTCGGTGGTGACGAGGTCGCAGCCGGCGTCGCCGGGGTGCCCGTATGCCGGAATCGGCACCTCCGGGTCGACGCGGCGGATCAGTACGTCGACCGGCCGGTGGGAGTCGTGGTTGCTCTGGGACATCAGGGGTTCACCTCAAAGGCGCGTGCGCGCCTGACCTGGTCCGGGTCGGCCATCGCCGCCTGGATCTCCTCGGGCCGTCCGTTGTCGATGAAGTGGTCGACCTTCACCTCGATGAAGAGGGCGTCGGCACGTACGGCGACCGGGCTCTGCGGTCCGCCTGTCCGGCCGACGGCCGTGCAGTAGATCTTCCGCCCGGCGACGGCGGTGACCTCGGCCTCCAGGTACAGCACGGTGTCCACCGGCACGGGCCGCACGAAGTCGGTCTCCAGCCGTCCCGTCACCGCGATGACGCGCAGCAGCCAGTTCAGGGAACCGAGCGTCTCGTCGAGCGCGGTGGCGAGCACCCCGCCGTGGGCGAGACCGGGTGCACCCTGGTGCGCGGGCTTGACGGTGAACTCGGCGGTGACGCTCACGCCCTCGCCCGCCCGGGCCTCCAGGTGCAGTCCGTGGGGCTGGCCCCCGCCGCACCCGAAACAGTGCTCGTAGTGCGCGCCGAGGAGCTCGCCGGGGGCGGGCGCGTCAGGGTGCCTGACCGGCGCGGCGGCGTCGGCCGGGGGCGTCAACGCTGTGTTTCGTCCACTCACAGCCGCAGACCTTACCCGCGCGGCTACCCACCGGTCGCCTCGTGGCAGGCTTGACCGTATGCAGCTCTCCACCGCGCACCACGACGAACGTCTGACCGCCCCCCGCTCCTGGTGGGGCATCGCCGTACTGGTCGGCCTCGCCTGCGCCTTGATGCTGCTGCCGCTGGGCACGATGCCGCTGCTGGTCGGGCTGGTCGGGGGCACCGCGCTGGCCGGTCTGGTCGTGAGTTCGTACGGTTCCGCGCGCGTGCGCGTGGTGGGCGGTGCGCTGGCGGCCGGGGACGCGCGGATCCCGGTGACGGCCCTGGGTGAGCCCGAGATCCTGGACGCCGAGGAGTCGCGCGCCTGGCGCACGTACAAGGCGGACACGCGGGCCTTCATGCTGATGCGCAGCTACGTGCCGACCGCGGTCCGCGTCGAGGTCACCGATCCGGCCGACCCGACCCCGTACGTGTACGTGTCCACCCGCGAGCCGAAGGCCCTGGTGGCGGCCCTGCTCGCCGCCCGCGAGCAGGCGGCCTGACCGGCCGGTGGCACCGGTGGCCCGGCCGGGACGGATCGCCCCGGCGGGGGACCTCAGCCCTGCGCGGAGGGATCCGCGGCCTCGAGTGCGATCCTGGTGGCCTCGGGAAGGGGCTGTACGGGCCGCTCCAGGGGCGGCAGGGAGTTCAGGGACTCCCAGGCCACGGCCCGCGTGCGCAGGTCACCACGGACCTTCTCGGCGAGCTTGCGGGTGTCCCGCCGGTTCATGACCGCGCCGACGGCGGCGCCCACCATGAACGGCATGAGGTTCGGCAGGCTGCGGAACATCCGCTTCATGATCTGCTGGCGCAGTTCGCGCTTCATCTGCCCGCCGAGCGCCGCGTTCAGCGTGGTCGGCTTGGTCAGGTCGACCCCGCGCTCCTCCGTCCAGGCGGTCAGGTAGGCGAGGCTGCGTTCCTTGACGCCGCCCTGGGGGCGTCGGCCGTACACCTCGTGGAGTTCGGCGATGAGCTTGAGTTCGATGGCCGCGACCGCGGTGATCTCGGCCGCCAGTTCCGCCGGCATGGCGGGCGGCACGGGCAGCATGGCCGCGGCGCCGATTCCCGCGCCCACGGTCGAGGTGGCGGCGCAGGCGCCCGAGACCAGCTTTTCGGCGAGCTGCTCGGGGCCGAGGCCCGGGAACTGCGCGCGCAACGTCGCGAGGTCCCGAACCGGAACGCGCGGTGCGTTCTCGATGATCCTGTCGGTGACGTAGAGGGCGGCGTCCTTGACGCTTTCACCGCCCTTGCGCACACCGTTCTTGACGGCTTGCATCCGACGAGCCCCGAAGCGGTGCCGGGACCCTTCGTCGGGATCGGTTTCCGACGGCACCGCCGGGGCGGTGTCGGAAGGTATGGCGATCGCCGCACTGGCGGAGCCGCCGGAAGCCCCAGGAGCCGTTTCCGGATCCATGGATGCCACCTGCGTCTCCGCCGGATCACCAGATTTCCGGAAGCGTCGCTTCCGAAAGGGTGTGGAGCCAGCCACGGCAGACGCCTATCAGTCGCAGTCGCGACAGATCGGCTGGCCGTTCTTCTCACGTGCCAGCTGGCTGCGGTGGTGCACCAGGAAGCAGCTCATGCAGGTGAACTCATCGGCCTGCTTGGGCAGGACCCGGACGGCCAGCTCCTCGTTGGAGAGGTCCGCACCGGGAAGCTCCATGCTCTCGACAGAGTCGAATTCGTCCATGTCCGCGGACGAGGTCGACTTCTCGTTGCGCCGAGCCTTCAGCTCTTCGATGCTGTCGTTGTCGACGTCATCGTCGGTCTTGCGCGGGGTGTCGTAGTCCGTTGCCATTGTTCGCTCTCCCCCTCTGGGTGTTAGCGGTGTCTCAGCGCACGTAACGCACGAGAGGCCGGACTTGTGCCCGACCTGAGGCGGAGATTTTGCCTCACATCAAGGTCTGTTACTCAATCGACACCCAGCCGCCCGCCCGAAGGACGATTGGCTGGGATGACGAGCGGGACCGTACACGGTCCGAGGGCCGTCATGCACAAACGCCACCCCGTGTATTTCCCGCCATACGAGGGGCCGGAAACCCGGACTTCCCGGGCTTTCCGGCCGTGCCGGGGTCACCGAACGCACATGGCCCGACACCGGCCACTGTGATCGATCACACAGGACCGGTTGTTTTCACAGGGCAAGCATTCAGCCAAAAGCGAACACGAGGCCGGGGTCTCACAAGGGAAGAGTGACACGCATCACGAGGCCACCGCCTTCCCGGGGCATCGCCTGGATCCTGCCGCCGTGTGCGCGCGCCACGGAGCGCGCGATCGACAGACCCAGTCCGACACCCTTGTCGCTGCCCGTGCGCTCCGTACGCAGCCGCCTGAAGGGCTCGAAGAGGTTGTCCACCTCGTACGCGGGAACAACGGGACCCGTGTTCGATACCAGGAGGACCGCCTGATCGTGCTGTGCCTCGGTGACGACCTCCACCCAGCCGTCCTCCGGCACGTTGTACCGGACGGCGTTCTGCACCAGGTTCAGGGCGATCCGCTCCAGCAGTACCCCGTTGCCCTGGACGACGGCCGGCGCGCGCTCGCCGCGGATCTCCACTCCCTTCGCCTCGGCCTCGCCGCGCACCTGATCGACGGCGCGCGACGCGACCTCCGCCAGGTCCACGGGTTTGCGCTCGACGATCTGGTTCTCGCTGCGGGCCAGCAGCAGCAGGCCCTCGACCAGCTGCTCGCTGCGCTCGTTGGTGGCGAGCAGGGTCTTCCCGAGCTGCTGGAGCTCGACGGGAGCCCCCGGGTCGGAGAGGTGGACCTCCAGCAGGGTCCGGTTGATCGCGAGCGGGGTCCGCAGCTCGTGCGAGGCGTTCGCGACGAACCTCTGCTGGGCCGTGAAGGCCCGCTCCAGCCGGTCCAGCATCTCGTCGAACGTGTCGGCGAGCTCCTTGAGCTCGTCGTCCGGCCCGTCCAGCTCGATCCGCCGGGTCAGGTCGGAGCCGACCACGCGGCGGGCGGTCCGGGTGATCTTGCCCAGCGGCGAGAGCACCCGGCCGGCCATCGCGTAGCCGAAGGCGAAGGCGATGATGCTCAGGCCGAGCAGGGCCATCAGGGAGCGGCTCAGCAGGTCGTCCAGCGCGTGGCGGCGCTGCTCCAGCGCGCACGCCTTCATGGCCGAGTTGAACTCGTCGTAGGACTGGTTGATGCTCACCACGGGGCAGGTGGGGCTGGTGACCTTGACGTTCTGGCCGCCGACGATCTCGTACATGAGCGCGTTGCCCTCACGCAGGGCCTGCGCCGCCAGCAGGTAGATGATCGACAGCAGCAGGATCCCCGCGATCAGGAACATCCCGCCGTACAGCAGCGTGAGTCGTATCCGGATGGTCGGCCGCAGCCACGGGAAGGGACCCTCGGGCTGGCCGGGGTCCCATGTCGGTTTCGGTGGCGCAGCCGGTGGCGCCGGGGTGGTTGCCACGCGCATCAGATCCGGTATCCGGAACCGGGCACGGTCACGATGACGGGCGGCTCACCCAGCTTGCGACGCAGGGTCATCACGGTCACCCGCACGACGTTGGTGAAGGGGTCGGTGTTCTCGTCCCAGGCCTTCTCCAGCAGCTGCTCGGCGGAGACGACGGTCCCCTCGCTGCGCATGAGCACCTCCAGCACCGCGAACTCCTTGGGCGCCAGCTGGACCTCCTTGCCCTCGCGGAACACCTCCCGCCGGTTCGGGTCCAGCTTGATGCCGGCCCGCTCCAGTACGGGCGGCAGCGCGACCGTGGTGCGCCGCCCGAGGGCCCGCACGCGGGCGGTCAGCTCGGTGAAGGCGAAGGGCTTGGGCAGGTAGTCGTCCGCGCCGAGCTCCAGGCCCTCCACCCGGTCGCTGACGTCGCCGGAGGCGGTCAGCATCAGCACGCGGGTGGGCATGCCGAGCTCGACGATCTTCCGGCACACGTCGTCACCGTGCACGAGCGGGAGGTCCCGGTCGAGCACGACCACGTCGTAGTCGTTCACGCCGACCCGCTCCAGGGCGGCGGCGCCGTCGTACACGACGTCCACGGCCATGGCCTCCCGGCGTAGTCCGGTGGCCACCGCATCGGCGAGCAGCTGCTCGTCCTCGACGACGAGTACGCGCACGTCGTTTCCTTCCTCCGAGCCCAGAAGGGCACACGTGTATTGCGTCGCCCATCCTGCACGTTTCGGCCGTAAACCGGCTGTAAGGCGGCTCGTGGAGGGGCTGACGGGGCGGAAGTGAGGATTCCCTGGCCTGCCGAGGTTTCTGGGACCAGGGCGCAGGGGAGGACGAGATCACACCCCATCCACTCCCTGACGGCGGACAGCCACGCCGCCGCCGACCCACGAAGAGGGGGCGAACCCACCATGGACGCATTCACCGCGGGTCTCCTGCAGCGCATCAGGAACACGCAGTCGGACCTCAGGCACGCCCGCGAGACGGGCGACGACTTCCTCGCGGAAGTGGAACTGGCGGAGCTGGAGGATCTCCAGCGCCTGGCCGCCGAGCACGGTGTCCCCGTCTCGGCCGCCGTACCCGCCTGCTGATCCCCCGATCGGCCGGCCCGCCGTACTCGCACGACTCCCGCACGGCTCCCGCACGACTCGTACGCGGTTCCGAACGAACTCGGCTTCCGCACGACCTCCGCACGACGTGGACCCCGGGCGCCCCAGTGGGCGGCCGGGGTCCACGTGCTTTCAGTCGTGCCAGGCGCCGGACTCCTCCAGCAGCGGCTGCAGCGAGGCGAACACGGCCGGCGTGGCGGCCAGGGTCAGCTCGCCCGAGGCCGGCTCACCGGGACGGCCCCCGGTCAGGGCTCCGGCCTCCCGGGCGATCAGGTCACCGGCGGCCAGGTCCCACGGGTTCAGTCCCCGCTCGTAGTACCCGTCCAGCCGTCCGGCGGCCACGTCGCACAGGTCCAGCGCCGCCGAGCCGCCCCGCCGGATGTCCCGCACCAGCGGGATGATCCGCGCCACGACCTCGGCCTGGTGGGCCCGTCGGGTCTGCACGTACGCGAATCCGGTCCCCAGCAGCGCCTGGTCCAGCGGCGCCGCCGGCCGGCAGGCGAGGGGGGTCGTACCCAGCCACGCGCCGCCGCCGAGGACCGCGTGGTAGGTCTCCCCGCGCATCGGGGCCGCCACGACGCCCACCACGGTCTCGCCTCCGTACTCGGCCGCGATGGACACGCCCCAGCTCGGGAGCCCGTAGAGGTAGTTCACGGTGCCGTCCAGCGGGTCGACGACCCAGCGCACCCCGCTCGTCCCCGGGGTGTCCGCGCCCTCCTCGCCCAGCAGCCCGTCCTCGGGCCGCCGCTCGGCGAGGATGCCGGTGATCAGCTTCTCCGCCGCGATGTCCATCTCGGTCACCACGTCGATGGGGCTGGTCTTCGTCGCCGCCACGGCCAGGTCGGCCGGGCGGCCGTCGCGCAGCAGGGCTCCGGCCTGTCGGGCGGCCTCCAGGCCCACGTCCAGCAGTTCGGCCTTCAGCTCGTCAGAGATCACGGTCCCACTTCCTACGCGTACGGACTGTCCACGCCCGCGGCCGCAGGCCGGGGGCCCCGCGCCGGGCAGCAGCCCACCGCGCACAGGTCATGACTCTGCCCCAGGGTGCCGACCCAGCACTCCGCCGCCGGCTCCCCGCGTTCCTTGGCGGCCCGCTCCAGCACCAGCTCCCGTACCGCCCCCGCGAAGCGCGGATCGGCGCCGACGGTCGCCGAGCGCCGCACGGGCAGGCCCAGCTCGGCCGCCTTCGCGGTGGCCTCGGTGTCCAGGTCGTAGAGGACTTCCATGTGGTCGGAGACGAAGCCGATGGGCACCATGACGACGGCGGGCGCGCCGGCGGCGTGCAGGGTCTCCAGGTGGTCGCAGATGTCCGGCTCCAGCCACGGGATGTGCGGGGCGCCGCTGCGGGACTGGTAGACGAGCTCCCAGGTGTGCGCGGTCCCGGTGCGTGCGGCCACCTCGTCCGCGATCACCTTGGCGACGTCGAGGTGCTGCTTGACGTACGCCCCGCCCTCACCGTCCTCGGTGTGGTCCTCGATCGGACCGGAGGTGTCCGCCGCGGCGGTCGGGATGGAGTGGGTGGTGAAGGCGAGGTGCGCGCCGGAGCGCACCTTCTCGGGCAGCTCGGCGAGCGAGGCCAGCACCCCGTCGATCATGGGTTCCACGAAGCCGGGGTGGTTGAAGTAGTGCCGCAGCTTGTCGACCCGCGGCAGTTCCACCCCCTCCTCGGCGAGCGTGGCCAGCGCGTCGGCGAGGTTCTCGCGGTACTGGCGGCAGCCCGAGTACGAGGCGTACGCGCTGGTCGCGAGCACGGCGATGCGGCGGCGTCCGTCGGCGGCCATCTCCCGCATGACGTCGGTCAGGTACGGGGCCCAGTTCCGGTTGCCCCAGTAGACCGGCAGGTCCAGCCCGTGCCCGGCGAAGTCCCCCCGCAGCGCGTCCAGCAGCTCGCGGTTCTGCCCGTTGATCGGGCTGACCCCGCCGAACCCGAAGTAGTGCTGTCCGACCTCCTTGAGCCGCTCGCGCGGGATACCGCGCCCGCGCGTGACGTTCTCCAGGAAGGGCACGACGTCGTCCGGTCCCTCGGGGCCGCCGAAGGACAGCAGCAGGAGGGCGTCGTAAGGGGCGGCGGAGCCGCCGTCGGGGGCACGGAGCTGGTCTGACATGCCTCGAATCCTGCCACCCGGCGCCCGCACCCGGACAACGGACCCGGCCCGTCCCACACCTCGGACAGCAGGTAAGGTCACCCTTACTTCCTGTCGGTATTTTCCCCATGCGGGCGCCTTGTCGGCAGACGTAATCTGTGTGAGCCGACCACGTCCCTTACGGAGGGCACCACCTTGCCCAGTCCCTACCGCGCGATATTCGCGACCCCCGGCACCAAGGGGTTCACAGCCGCCGGCCTGCTGGGCCGGATGCCGCTGTCCATGGTGGGCATCGGTGTCCTCACGATGATCACCGAACTGGGCGGCAGCTACGGCCTCGCCGGCGCGCTCACCGGCACCATCGCGCTCTCCGCCGCGGCCGTGGGCCCGCAGGTCTCGCGGCTGGTGGACCAGTACGGACAGCGTCGGGTGCTGCGCCCGGCCACCCTGGTCGCGGCCGCCGCGGTGACCGGTCTGCTGATCGCCGCGGCGAACGGCTGGCCGAGCTGGACCCTCTTCCCCTTCGCCGTCGTCGCCGGGTGCGTGCCCAGCGTCGGATCGATGGTCCGGGCCCGCTGGACGGCGCTGTTCCGCGACACCCCCCAGTTGCACACGGCCTACTCGTTCGAGTCGATCGTCGACGAGCTCTGCTTCATCATCGGCCCGCCGCTGGCCGCGACCCTCTCGGCCGGCTGGTTCCCCGAGGCCGGCCCGGTGGTCGCCCTCGTCTTCCTGCTGACGGGCGTGTGGTGGCTGACGGCCCTGACCGCCACCGAGCCGAAGCCGCATCCCCACGAGGAGCACACCGACCGCTCCTCGGCGCTGCGCTCCCCCGGGCTCCAGGTCCTGGTGGCGACCTTCGTCGCGACCGGCGCGATCTTCGGCTCCGTGGACGTGGCCACGCTGGCCTTCGCCGCGGAGCACGGCGACAAGTCCCTCGGTGGGGTGTTCCTGGCGATCTGGGCGTTCGGATCCTGCCTGGCGGGCATCGTCTTCGGCCTGTTGCACTTCAAAGGCAAGGCCGAACCTCGCTGGATCCTGGGCATCAGTGCGATGGCCGTGAGTATGATCCCCCTCCTACTGGCCGGGAACCTTCCGTTTCTGGCCGTGGCGCTCTTCGTCTCAGGCCTCGCCATCGCTCCCACGATGATCACCACGATGGCCCTGATCGAGGCGCACGTGCCACACGCGAAGCTGACCGAGGGCATGACCTGGATCAGCACCGGCCTCGCGGTCGGAATCGCGGTCGGGTCCTCCGTGACCGGCTGGGTCGTCGACACAGCCGGGGCGCAGACCGGGTACGTCGTCTCCGTCTCGGCGGGAGTGGCCGCGGCGGCGGTTGCGTTCGCGGGATACCGCCGGCTGACGAGGCCGGCGCAAGGGGAGGTGCCAGCAATCGATGGGGACGGCGACAGCAGGGCAGAGCAGCAAGGAACGGACCGCGTGGCATAACTGGGCGGGCAACATCACCGCCACACCGGCCCGCACGGTGACTCCTGCCTCGGTCGGGGAACTCCAGGAGACGGTCCGCCGGGCGGCCGAGGACGGGCTGCGGGTGAAGGCGGTCGGCACCGGCCACTCCTTCACCGCGGCCGCCGCGACCGACGGGGTGCTCGTACGCCCGCAGGCCCTGGCCGGGATCCGGTCGATCGACCGGGCCGCGGGCACCGTCACGGTGGCGGCCGGCACGGTCCTGAAGGACCTGAACCAGGCCCTCGCCGCGGCGGGCCTGTCGCTCACCAACATGGGCGACATCATGGAGCAGACGGTGTCCGGCGCCACCAGCACCGGCACCCACGGCACCGGCCGCGACTCGGCCTCCATCGCCGCCCAGATCCGCGGCCTGGAACTGGTCACCGCCGACGGTCGGCTGCTGACCTGCTCCGAGAAGGAGAATCCCGAGGTCTTCGCGGCGGCCCGGCTCGGCATCGGCGCGCTCGGCATCGTCACCGCGATCACCTTCGCCGTGGAGCCGATCTTCTTCCTGACCGCCCGGGAGGAACCGATGGGGTTCGACCGGGTGACGGCGGAGTTCGAGGAACACTTCGCGGAGAACGAGCACTTCGAGTTCTACTGGTTCCCGCACACCGGCAACTGCAACACCAAGCGGAACAACCGCAGCCAGGGCCCCGCCGCCCCGCCCGGACCGGTGAGCGCCTGGATCGAGGACGAGTTGCTCTCCAACGGCCTCTTCCAGGCCGTCAACTCGCTGGGGCGCGCGGTCCCGGCCACCATCCCCTCCATCGCCCGGGTGGCCAGCCGCGCCCTGTCGGCGCGCACCTACACGGACATCCCGTACAAGGTGTTCACCAGCCCCCGCCGGGTGCGCTTCGTGGAGATGGAGTACGCCCTCCCGCGCGGGCAGGTCGTCGAGGCGCTGCGGGAGCTGCGGGCGATGGTCGACCGCTCGGGGCTGCGGATCAGCTTCCCCGTGGAGGTGCGGACGGCCCCGGCGGACGACATCACGCTGTCGACGGCCTCCGGGCGCGACACGGCGTACATCGCGGTGCACATGTACAAGAACACCCCGTACCACGCCTACTTCACCGCGGCCGAGGCCATCTTCACCGCGCACGGCGGCCGTCCGCACTGGGGCAAGGTGCACACGCGGGACGCCGGGTACTTCGCGGAGGCCTACCCGCGTTTCGGCGAGTTCCTCGCGCTGCGCGACCGCCTGGACCCCGACCGGGTCTTCGGCAACGACTACCTGCGGCGCGTCCTGGGGGACTGAGTCGGTCCGGTGTCAGGGCACGCTCTGCCGCGCCGCCGGTTGCGAGGCGTCCGGGCCGGTCGTCGGGGCCGGCGGCGTGGGGGGCGGTGACGCACTCGGGGTCTCCTTGGACGGGGAGGCACCGGGCGTCGGGTCCGTGGAGGCGTCGGGCCTCCCGGAGCCGGAGGGGCTCGGCCCGGGGCTCGGGCTCCGACCTCCCGACGAGGACGAGGACGAGGGGCTCGGGGACGTTCCCGGCCCGGGCGTCCGCCCGCCCCTTTCCTCGCCGTTCTTCTCCTCGGCGCCCGGCTCCTGGTGGGGTGGGGTCGGTCGGTCCGGGCCGACCTTGCGGGTGCCGCCGGAGAAGAGCGTGCCGCCGCCGTCGCTGACGGAGGTGCCGGCCATGGCCTCGTAGGTACCGAGTCCGCCGATGGCGACGGCGAAGGCCACGCCGGAGGCGACCGCGGTCCGTTTCCACCCGCGCACCCGGGTGCCGTGCACCGTGGCCTCGCCGAACTCGCCGGTGGCCACCCCCGTGGCCGCACTGTCCGTCGCCTTCGACTCCGGGCCGGGCGGGGGCACCTGACGACCCCTGGGCCGGGCTCCGGCGCGCAACTGGTCGCCGGTGCGCCGGAAGAGGTGCTGGATGACCGGCCCGCCCGCGGTGGCGACGACGCTGACCACACCGGCCCCGAGGATGGTCCCGTAGACGCCCATCTTCGAGGCGAGCAGGGCCGCCGCGACGGTGGCGAGGGAGGAACCGGCGACCTGGGCCGCGCTCAGGTCGAGCTTCTTCGTCTCCGGCTCGTCCTCGGCGTCCCGCGTCGCTTCCTGACCCCTCGCCATACCCGGTGTGTCCTGCCTCTCGCGCTTCTCCTCTTCCAGGAGTTACCGACCGCTGAGCGAAGCAGATAGTTCCGTTTCTGGTGATTATGTGAAGCAAGACACCCGAAAACGGACCACGGGCGCAGGTCGGACCCGATCGAGGGCAGGCCAACTCCCGCCGTCCGGGGAAAGTTCGGCGGCGCGGCGGTCCACCCAGGTGGCCCGAATGGAGTACTGTGGCGAGCCCTGGGGCCGTCCTTCCTTTCGGATGTCCGGACTCGGGAGAGGGGGCCGACGGATGGAACACGGCACTCAAAGACCGGTGATGCCGCGGTATTGCACGGGCGCCTGCTGCGCACAGTAACCGTTCGGTCACTGTGCGTGCCCAACAGGTAACCGTGCCATAACGGCGATCAAGGGCGCATGCCCGACACGCCGGTTTAACTCGGCAAGGTTGTGGCAGGCTGCACCCGGGCAGGCCACACTCGACTAGCGGAAGCAGCGACGCACGTGACGTCGGCAGGCACCACCCGGGAGGTCCCCATGCCCGAACTGCGTGTCGTGGCCGTCTCCAATGACGGCACACGACTGGTGCTCAAGGCTGCGGACAGCACGGAGTACACGCTTCCGATCGACGAGCGGCTCCGAGCCGCCGTCCGCAACGATCGCGCGCGTCTGAACCAGATCGAGATCGAGGTGGAGAGCCACCTCCGCCCCCGCGACATCCAGGCCCGCATACGGGCCGGTGCCTCCGCGGAGGAGGTCGCTCAACTCGCCGGCATCCCCGTCGACCGCGTACGCCGCTTCGAGGGCCCGGTGCTCGCCGAGCGCGCGTTCATGGCCGAGCGCGCCCGCAAGACGCCCGTACGCCGTCCCGGTGAGAACACCGGTCCGCAGCTCGGCGAGGCCGTGCAGGAGCGCCTCGGCCTGCGCGGGGCCGAGAAGGAGTCCGTCCAGTGGGACTCCTGGCGTCGCGACGACGGCACCTGGGAGGTCCTGCTCGTCTACCGGGTCGCGGGCGAACCGCACTCGGCGAGCTGGACCTATGACCCGCCGCGCCGCCTGGTCGTGGCCGTGGACGACGAGGCCCGCTCCCTGATCGGTGAGTCGGAGGACCTGCCGGCGGCGCCGGAGCCGAGCTTCCCGTTCGTACCGAGGATCGCCCGGCTGCCGCGCGACCGGCCGCTGGACCGTGCCCTGGACCGGCAGCTGGAGCGGGTCGAGCCCCGACCGGCGCCCGTACCGGAGCCGGAGGAGGAACGGGACACCCTCACCAGCCTGCTGGAGGCGGTCCCGAGCTTCCGCGGCGACATGGTGGTCCCGGACCGCACCGAGACCCCCGACGACACCGAACCGGAGGCGGAGGAGCCGCCGGCACCCGCCGCCTCGGCGGGCGCGGGCGCCGCGTACGCCGACGTCCTGATGCCGCGCACGGTGGCGGGCCACCGGGACCGCCTGACGGGTACCACCGACCGCCAGGCCGAGGCCGACGGGGTCCGCCCCGGGCGCCGGGCGGCGGTACCGAGCTGGGACGAGATCGTCTTCGGCACCCGCCGCAAGAAGCAGGAGTAGCGGCGGGAGCCGCGTGAGAACCGCCGCCGGGTCCAGCCCGGCGGCGGTTCGACCTACTGGGGGTCCGGGCCCGTGGCCACCGGGCGGGCCGGGTCGCCGGACCATTCGGACCAACTGCCCGCGTAGAGGTCGGACTCGATGCCGGCCACTTCCAGGGCCAGTACCTCGTGCGCCCCGGAGACCCCCGAGCCGCAGTACACGCCCACCGCGGTCCCCTCGGACGCGCCGAGCGCCTCGAACCGGGTGCGCAGGACGTCCGCCGGCAGGAAGCGCCCGTCCGGACCGACGTTCTCCGTGGTCGGGGCCGACAGCGCGCCCGGGATGTGGCCGCCGACCGGGTCGATCGGTTCGACCTCGCCCCGGTAGCGCTCCCCCGCGCGGGCGTCCAGGAGCACCCCCGCACGCGCGCGCAGAGCCGCCGCGTCGGCGTCCAGCAGTCCGACCGCCCCCGGAGTTGGCTTGAAATCGCCCTCGACGGAAGTCACCCGATCGGCCGTCACCGCGCCGCCGGCAGCCGTCCAGGCGGCCAAGCCGCCGTCGAGGACCCGCACGTTCGGGTGACCCGTCCAGCGCAGCAACCACCACGCCCGGGCCGCCGCCCAGCCCAGTCCGCCGTCGTACACGACGACGGGCCCGTCCGCCCTGACGCCCGCCCTCCGCATGGCTTCGCCGAAGGCCTCCGGGTCCGGCAGCGGGTGGCGGCCGCCCGCCCCGGGCGGACCTGCCAGTTCGCGGTCGAGGTCGACGTACACCGCCCCGGGCAGGTGTCCTGCCTCGTAGGCGGGCCGCTGGTCAGGGCCGCCGAGCTGCCAGCGGACGTCCAGCAGCACCGGCGGGCGGGGGCCCGCCAGCTCGTTCCTCAGTTCGGCGGCGGCGACGATCACAGATTTCGCAGTCATGCCGGCCATCTTCCTCCCCGCCCGTCACGGGCGTAACAGCGCCGTCATCGACGGGCCGAACCGATCCGGTCAACTCCGTGCCGGGCCGCATTTATGCGGCCCGGTCGGGGCGCGCCGAGCCGCCGGGAGTGGAAGCATCAGCACCGGTAAGCGCCACGACGGAGGAGACGGCTGACATGACCGAGGCAGCGGAACCAACCCGGCGCACGCCCGGTACCCCGTGCTGGGTGAGCCTCATGGTGCACGGCCTCGGGACCACCGAGGACTTCTACGCCGACCTGTTCGGCTGGGAGTACGAACCCGGACCCGAGCAGCTCGGCCCGTACGTCCGCGCCGTGCTGGACGGCCACGAGGTGGCCGGGATCGGCGAGATGCCGCCGGACCGGCATCTTCCGGTGGCCTGGACGACGTACCTCGCCACCGACGACGCCGACGCGACCGCCGAGTCGGTCCGCGCCTGCGGGGGCACGGTCGCGGTGGGTCCGCTGGACGCCGGTATCGCGGGGCGGGTGGCGATCTGCTCCGACCCGCTGGGTGCGATCTTCGGGCTGTGGCAGGCGCAGAGCCTCATGGGCACCCGGCCGTACCGCGGGCCGGGCACCCCCGTGTGGAACGAGCTGGTCACCCAGGACACCTCGACGGTCGGGAAGTTCTACGAGCACGTCTTCGGCCACGAGGCGCAGACGCACGCCACGGCCTCCGACGACTTCGACTACCTGACCCTGCAGCTGGAGGGGAGCCCGGTGGCCGCCGTGCACGGTGTCGGCCGCTCGCTTCCGCACGACCGGGGGCCGCACTGGATGGCGTACTTCGAGGTGGAGGACACCGACGTGGCGGCCGCCCGGGTCGTCGAGCTCGGCGGACGCGTCGTCGACCCGCCCCGGGAGGGCCCGCGCGGACGGCAGGCCACGGTCGCGGACCCGGAGGGCGCGGTCTTCGCCCTGGTGCGCCCGCGACGCTGAACTCAGTGCGCCCTCGGCCCCGGGGGCCGCCCGAAGTGCCGGGCGGTGGGCGCGAGGGCGGCCGCGGCGGGTACCAGGAAGCAGGCCGCGGCACACACGGCGAGGACCGGGGTGACGCCGAAGGCTCCGATGGCCGGGGCGATGAGGGCGAGCCCCACCGGGGCGAGGCCGTAGGACAGGAGGAAGTCCAGCGAGGAGACGCGGGCGAGCTTGTCCGGGGCGACCTCGCGCTGGGTGGCCGTGAACCAGGGCACGTTGAACAGCTCGATCCCGACGCCCGCCACGACGTAGGCGGCGATGACCACGGCGGGGTGGACCGGCAGCATCAGGCTCAGCGGCGCGAAACCGTAGAGGGCGAGGCCGGCGAAGGCGCTCCAGCCCTGGGAGCGGGGCCGCCGACGGGCGGTGACCAGCGCCCCGGCGAGCGCGCCCACGGTGTACGCGGTCATGGCCGCGGCCATGACCCAGCCGGTGCCGTAGCGGTCGCGGCTGATGAGGGGCAGGGCGACGCCGGTGGCGGAGTAGCCGAGCGCGATCACGGCGGTCAGGGCGCCGAGTCCGGCGAGGAACCAGGGGTGGCGGCGGGCCTCGCGTATGCCGTCGACGAACTCGGCACGCAGGGAGGCGCGCGGGGCCGGGGCCGTCGATCCGGCGACCGATCCGGCGGCCGGGGCGCCGCGGCCCGGCAGGAGTGCGGCGACCAGCCAGAGCAGTCCGATGCCCAGCAGCAGCGTTCCCACGTCCACGAACGCCGCGAGCAGGGCCGTCAGGGTGGGGCCCGCCAAGGTGGAGGTCCGAACCGCCATGGTCATGGCGGCATTGGCCTGTTGCCGGTGGTCGGCGGCGACGACCTCGGCGGTGAGTGCCTGGAAGGCGGGGCGGCAGGCTCCCTGGCCCGCGCCCGCGAGGGCCGCGGCCAGGGTCATCACCAGCAGGGAGCGGCCGAGTCCGAGGGCGAGCAGCGGCGCCGAGGCCGCGGCAGCGAGGGCGGACCAGAGCACGACGGCCCGGCGCGAGTGGCGGTCGGCCAGCACCCCGCCGACGGCGACGGCGGCGAGGAAGCCTGCGGTGCGGGCCGCGAGGACCAGTCCCAGGCCGGCCGCGCCGAGTTCGCGGTGCAGGACGGCGAGGCCGAGGACGAAGGGCAGCGCCCAGGTCGCGAGCCCGGATGCGGTGGTTCCCGCCCACAGGCGCAGGAACGCGGTGTCGCGCAGGACGGAACGGGCGGGCGGTGGACCGGTCTCGGTCGTCGCGGGCACGGGTGTGGTCGCCACGGTGGGGTGCTCCTCATTCGTCGGCAGGTGCCGGGGCGCGGCTCGGCGAACCTCGACCCGGGGGTGTTAATGAAAACGATAACCATTACAGTACCCTTCGAACGCGGCACCCCTGCCCGGTGCACGACCACACCCACGCACGTCCCAGACCGGAGAACCCATGCGCCACCGCGCCCGGATCGGCATCCCCCTCGCCCTCACCCTCACCCTGGCCCTCGCCACCACGGGCTGCTCGACCCCCACCGACGACCGCGCGCCGAGGGGTGAACCCGCCGCCCGGACGGCGGCCTTCGACAGTTGCGGGCGACAGCTCACCTTCGACCGGCCACCGCGACGCACCGTCGCCCTGGACCAGACCTCGACCGAGACCCTGCTGGAACTGGGGCTCCAGGACCGGATGGCCGGAACGGCCAACCTCAAGACGCGGATCCCCGCGCGGTACCAGGAGGCCTACGCCAAGGTCCCGGTCATCGCCCCCAAGATCGCCACCGGTGAGCAACTGCGCTCGGCCACGCCCGACTTCGTGGTGGCGGGCTCCGCCGACCTCTACACGAAGGACCGCGCCGGCACCCGTGAGGAACTGGCCGCCCTGGGGGTCCCCACCTTCGTCAGCGCGGTGGACTGCCCGCAGCACGGCGAGCCCGGAAAGTCCCCCTTCGAACTGCTCTTCTCCGACTACGAGCGGCTCGGCAAGGCCTTCGGCGCCGAGGAACGGGCCGGCCGGCTCGCCCAGGAACAGCGGGCCGCCGTCGCCGAGGCGGGCGAGAAGGCCCGTGGGGCCGGCACCCGGGACGGGCGGCAGCCCACCGTCGTCTACCTCTACTCGGTCTTCAACGGGATGCCCTACGTGGCGGGCGGGACCGGTCTGCCCGGTGAGATGAGCCGGATCGTCGGAGCGAAGAACGTCTTCGACGACGTGGCCGAGGACTGGCCGGAGGTCTCCTGGGAGGAAGTCGCCCGGCGCGAGCCGGACTTCATCGTGATCGGCGACCTGAGCGAGCGCGGCCGGCCCGGCGACAGCGCCGCCGAGAAGCGCGCCGCGATGGCCGGGGACCCGGTGGTCTCCCAGCTGGCGGCGGTCCGCGAGAACAGGATCGTCGAGGTTCCGGGGATCGAACTGGACCCCTCCGTACGCTCCGTGCACGCCTTGGGGCTGCTGGCGGCGGGGATGAAGGACCTCGGGTATGTCCGCTGACCCGGGGGCGGTGGACGTGCTGCTTCCCGCCGCCCGCGCGTTCCCGGTGCACACGGCACCCGCCGGGTCCGGGCGGTCCGGAGGGCCGGCCCGGGCGGGGCTGCTCCTCGCCGGGGTGCTCGTCCTGGTCGCCTCGGTGGCGGCGGGCACCCGTATCGGCAGCGCCGAGGTGGGATGGAGCGACCTCGGCCGGGTGCTCGGGGCCCGGCTGGGCCTGGCCGTCGAACCGCTGCCGCCGCTGCTCGACTCGCTCGTCTGGGACCTGCGGCTGCCGCGGGTGCTGATGGCGGCCCTGGTCGGCGCCTCGCTCGCGGTGTGCGGCACCGTGCTGCAGGCCGTCACCCGCAACGCGCTGGCCGACCCGTACCTGCTCGGCGTGTCCTCCGGCGCCTCGGCCGGGGCCGTCGTCGTGGCCGTCCTGCCGCTGTCCGGGGCGGCCGCCGGAACCCTCGGGATCACCGGCGGCGCCCTCGTCGGCGCCCTGCTCTCCTTCGGCCTGCTGCTGGCGCTGCTGTACCGGACGGGCCTGGACTCGGGGCGCATCGTCCTGACCGGTGTGGTCGTCGGGCAGCTCTTCACGGCCTTGACCTCGCTCGTCCTGATGGCCTCGGCCGACGCCGACACCACGCGGGCCCTCACCCACTGGCTGCTGGGCTCGATGGCCCCGGCCCGCTGGGACGCCGTCGTGGTCTGCGCGATCGTCACCCCGCTCGGGCTGGTGGTCGCCCGGCTGTGCGCGAACGCCCTCGACGGCCTCGCGTTCGGCGCGGACACCGCCGCCTCGCTGGGGATCGGCGTACGGCGCACCCGGATGCTGCTGCTGGTGGTGACGGCCGTGCTGACCTCGGTGGCGGTGGCCACCGTCGGTGCCATCGGGTTCGTCGGGCTGATCGTCCCGCACGGGGTGCGCCTGCTGGCCGGTCCGCTGCACCGGGTGCTGCTCCCCCACGCGGCGCTCGCGGGCGCGGTCTTCCTCGTGTGGACCGACGCCCTGGCGCGGGTCGCCTTCGCACCGCGTGAGATCCCGGTCGGCGTGATCACCGCGCTGCTCGGCGTGCCGCTGTTCCTCCTCGTCCTGCGCAGGAGGGGTGAGTTGTGAGGATCACCGCCGAAGGACTGAGCTGGTCGGTCTCGGGCGCTCCCGTCGTCCGTGGGGTCGACCTGGACATCGCGCCGGGCGAGACGGTCGGGCTGCTCGGCCCCAACGGCTCGGGCAAGTCCTCGCTGCTGCGCTGCCTGGCCGGCCTGCGCGTGCCCGACGCGGGCACGGTGCGCTACGACGGCCTGTCGATCCGGGACTGGAGCGCCCGCCGGATCGCCCGCCGGGTCGCCTTCGTCGAGCAGGACTCCGGATTCGACACCGACCTGCGCGTCGCCGACGTCGTGGGGCTGGGGCGGACCCCCTTCCGCGACCGGTGGCACGGCCCGGACGCCGCCGACCGGGCGGTCGTCGCCGCCGCGCTGGACCGGGTCGGCCTGACCGCGCTCGCCGGGCGCTCCTGGAAGGGCCTGTCGGGCGGCGAACGACAGCGCGCCCACATCGCCCGCGCGTTCGCCCAGCAGCCCTACGGGCTGCTCCTCGACGAACCCACCAACCACCTGGACGTCAAACACCAGTGGGAACTCATGGAACTGCTCGCCGGCACCGGGCAGACGGTCCTGGTCGCCCTGCACGACCTCACCCTGGCCGCCCGCCACTGCGACCGGCTGCTGCTCATGCACCAGGGCCGGCTGGTCGCCTCCGGCACGCCCGCCGCCGTCCTCACGGCCGAGCGCCTCGCGCGGTTCTTCGAGGTCGACGCCGAACTGACCACCGACGGCCTGGGCCGGACCGCCGTCTCCTACCGGGGCCCGCTCCACGCCACCACGCACAGCCCCGCACCCGCACCCGTACCCGCACCCGCACCCGCACCCGCACTTCGACAAGGAACGTCATGACGAGCCTCCCGACCACCGCACCCGCACCGACCGTCGACGCCCTGATCACATCCGTACTGGCCGGTGCGCACGGCCCGTCGCCCAGCGAACTCGTGGCGACCAGCGTGTTCTGGATCCACCACGGCACCCGGCTGGCCGGCGGCGACACGACCTACCTCAACCAGTACGTCCTGGTCCGCCTCGGCGGCGCCTTCGGCGGCTGCGCCTTCGAGGCCGGCGAGATCGACCCGGCGATCTGCCGCGACGCCTCGGGTACCCGGCTCGACGTCCTGCTGCGCGAGGCCCCGCGCCCGCTACGGATCGCCGCCCTCGACGCGTACCTGGCCGGGCAACTCCCGCACCGCGACGCCGGAGCCGAGCCGGTCGTCCTCCCCGCCGGCACCCCCGAGGTACGCGCCCGGGCCCGGGACGCGGCCGTCGCCGGGCTGCTGGACGTCGCCGCGGGCGCCCGGGTCGGCCTCATCGGGGTGGTGAACCCGCTGGTCGCGGCGATCCGCGAGCGGGGCGGCGTACCGCTGCCGTGCGACTTCAACCTCGAAGCCACCCAGTGGGGCGATCCCGTCACCACCGACATGCACGCGGTGCTGGAGCAGGCCGACGCCGTGGTCGCCACCGGCATGACCCTCGGCAACGGCTCCTTCGACACCGTCCTCGCCCGCTGCCGCGCCCGGGGCGTCCCGCTGGTCGTCTACGCGCAGAGCGGCAGCGCGGTGGCCCGGGCCTTCCTCGGCTCCGGGGTGACCGCGCTGTCCGCCGAGCCCTTCCCCTTCTCCCAGTTCAGCGCCGACCCGACGACCCTGTACCGCTACCGCACGGCGGGGCGGCCGTGAGCGTGCCCCCCGCCCGCCGCGGCACCGGGCACGCCGCGTGCCATCACGGCGAGATCCTCCAGGGCGTCTTCCTCGACGCCACCGGGCACCGGTGCGCCGGCCTGGTCACCCTGCCGATGACCGGAATGGGCAGCCGGGCCGAGTTCACCCGGCGTCCCGGCACCCCGCCGGAGCGGCTCACCGTCCGGCCGGGCGACCGTACGAAGGCCGCCCGGGCCGCGGCCCTCGCCGTCGAGGAATGCGCGCGGCTGCGCCGGGAGCCGCCCTGCGGAGGGGAGTTGCGGATCACCGGCGACATCCCGGTGGGCCTCGGCATGGGCAGCTCCACCAGCGATGTCATCGCCGTCGTCCGCGCGGTCGCGGACGCCTACGGGGTGCGGTTGGCGCCCGACACCGTCGCCCGGCTGGCGGTGCGCGCCGAACGGGCCTGCGACCCGCTGATGCTCGACGCCCGCCCGGTGCTCTTCGCCCAGCGCGAGGGGCGGGTGCTGGAGGTCCTCGGCCCCTGCCTGCCGCCGCTGGTCGTCGTGGGCTGCGCCCTGGGCGGGGGCGCGCCCGTGGACACCCTCGCCCTGCCGGTCCCCACGTACGGCGGGAGCGAGGTACGCGCCTTCGAGCGGCTGCGCGCCCTGCTGCGGCGGGCCGTGGCCACGGGTGACGCGGCCCTGCTCGGCCAGGTAGCGAGCGCCAGCGCCCGGCAGGGTCAGCAGCTGCTGCGTCACCCGGAGTTCGACACCCTCATCGACATCGGACGGCGGCTCGGGACCCTGGGGGTCCAGATCGCGCACAGCGGCGCGGTGGCCGGCCTGCTCCTCGACCCGGCCGCCCCGGGCCTGCGCGACCGGATCCGTGGCTGCGTACGGGCCCTGGACAGCAACGGCATCGCCGCGACCCGCGTCTTCACGACCTTCCCTTCCCTCCCGACCAAGGAGTTCCCGAGTGGACCAGCACATCGCGGAGGCCATCGGCCGGCCCGACCTGATACGCCTCGACGACCGGCTCGTCTGCCTGCGCTTTGAGACCATGAAGGTCGTCTCGGCCCTCGCCGCGGTCCGCCATCTGCTCGACACGGGGGCGGTGCGGCGCGGGG
The DNA here is from genome assembly GCF_041432505.1 of Streptomyces virginiae. GTDB lineage: Bacteria > Actinomycetota > Actinomycetes > Streptomycetales > Streptomycetaceae > Streptomyces > Streptomyces virginiae_A. The sequence continues at coordinate 6,425,922 of NZ_CP107871.1, read as the reverse complement.
ACACCTTGCTGGACAGCTCCAGCGGGATCTACGCGTACGCCCTCGCGCTGGCCTGCCACCGGCACGGCATGCGCTGCCACATCGTCGGGTCGACGACCGTCGACGGCACGCTGTGCGCCCAACTGGCCGTGCTCGGGGCGACGCTGGAGCGGATGGAGCCCTGCGACGACCTGAAGCTGGACCAGAAGCGGCGGGTCGCGCGCATCCACGAGATCCTCGCGGAGCACCCGGAGTACCACTGGATGCGGCAGTACCACGACGACATCCACTACCTGGGCTACCGGGCGGTGGCGGAGCGGATCCGGCGGGCGACGGGCGGGGACGGGGGCGGGGACGGTGGCGGCCTGACCCTGGTCGGCGGCGTCGGATCGGGCGCCTCCACCGGAGCCCTCGCCCGCTATCTGCGGGAGGACTCCCCCGACGTCGAACTCGTCGGCGTGCAGCCCTTCGGCAGTGTCACCTTCGGCGCCGAGCACGTCGCCGATCCCGAGATCATCATCGCCGGGATCGGCAGTTCCATCCCGTTCGGGAACGTCGACCACGCGTCGTACGACACGCTGCACTGGATCTCCTTCGACGCCGCCCTGGCCGGCAGCGTCGACCTGCTCCGCAGGCACGCGGTGTTCGCCGGCCTGTCCACCGGGGCCGGCTACCTCGCCGCCCGGTGGGAACGCTCCCGGGCCCCGGAACGCACGGTGGTGTTCATCGCCGCCGACACCGGCCACCGATACGTGGACAGCGTGTACGCCCGCCACCGTGAGGCGGTCGCCGTCGACTCCCTGACCCCGCACCGGATCACGGACCGGGCCGAACTCGCGCTCCCCTGGTCCCGGATGCGCTGGAACCGGGCCCCGAGCCCAGGGCCGCTGCGGTGACACCCCGGAAGGTCGGCGGAGCACCCTGTTCCGCCGACCTTCCGGCTCTGTGCCGCCCGTACGCCGCCGGGGCCACTCGGTGTCGTGGACGGCCCGCCGGATCAGGGCCGCGGTGGCACCGTTCGCGTGGAATTCCATGAAGTCCGATCCTTCACCTGAAACGTGCGCCGGTAGGCGTGCGGGCTGGTTCCGGTGAGTCGCTTGAACCGCTCCCGGAATGCCGTGGGGGAACCGAAGCCGACCTGCGCGGCGATCCGTTCGACGGGGTGCGCGGTGGTCTCCAGCAGATACTGCGCCTGTCGGACCCGGGCTCGGTGCAGCCACTGCAGCGGCGAAGTGCCGGTCTGTTCACGAAAGCGCCGGTTGAGGGTCCGCACGCTCATGCCGCCCTGGGCGGCGACCTCGTCGAGCGTGAGGTCGCGGCGGGCGTTGTCCTCCATCCACCGCATGAGCGGCTCCAGCACCGATCCCCGCGGGGCCGGCGGCTGGTCGTGGACGATGAACTGTGCCTGCCCGCCGTCGCGTTCCAGCGGCATGACGGACAACCGGGCGGCATCCGCGGCCACCGCCGAGCCGAGGTCGCGCCGGATCATGTGCAGGCACAGGTCCAGCCCGGCGGCGGCGCCGGCCGAGGTGAGCAGCTGTCCGTTGTCGACGTAGAGCACCTCCGGGTCCACCTCGACGGCGGGGTGGAGCGCGGCGAGCAGCCCGGCGGCCGACCAGTGGGTGGTGACGCGCAGGCCGTCCAGGAGTCCGGTGGCGGCCAGGACGAAGGCGCCCACGCAGATGGAGGCGATCCGGGTCCCCCGGGCGGCGGCCTGCCGCAGCGCGTCGAGGACCTCCTCGGGTACCGGTGCCGCAGGGTCGGCCACACCGGGCAGGACGATCGTGTCCGCCTCGGCCAGCTCCGCCAGCGGCCACGGCGCGCGCAGCACGAACGCCCCGGCGTCGATCTCCTCGGCGGGCGCGCACACACGGACCCGGTAGGCCGGACGGCCGTCGGGAAGGCGGGTCCGTGCGAACACCTCGATCGGGGTGGACAGGTCGAACGGAATCACGCCGTCCAGGGCGAGCACGACCACGGTATGCATGGCCCGACCTTAGCCGGGCGCGGCTCGGTCCTCACACCGGACCATCGGCACCGGAGCCGGTTCCCGCAGGTCACAGCCATCTGATCGACACAGATCGCAGTTGGCCACAATCCGTTGCCTACTGGCATTCCAGCCACTTCCATCGATGGCGCACCGCGCCTAGCGTCGGTGTCCACGGCGCCCCTCCGCTCGGCCTTCCGGCGCCCGCCCGCTCCTGACCACCTGGATCACCCCGTGACGAAATTCCTGCTCGCCGTCCACGTCCTGGCGGCGGTCATCACCATCGGCCCGGTCACCGTCGCCGCGAGCATGTTCCCCCCGACGGCCCGCCGCGCCCTGGCCGCACCCGGCGACGCGGCGACCCTCGCCGAGGCCCGTACGCTGCACCGCATCTGCCGGGTCTACGCCGTGATCGCGGTCGTGGTACCGGTGTTCGGGCTGGCGACCGCCAACAGCCTCGACGTGCTGAGCAGCCCCTGGCTGCTCACCTCGATCGCGCTGACCGCGGCGGCCGCGGCCGTGCTCGGCATCCTGGTAATCCCCCGTCAGGCAACGACGTTGACCGTCCTCGACGGCACCCTCGATCCGCGGGAGGCCGCGACCACCCGGCGGACCGTGGGGCAACTGAGCATGCACACCGGACTGTTCAACCTGCTGTGGGCGACGGTGACCGTCCTGATGATCGTCCGCCCCGGATCCACCACAGGAGCCTGACATGCACCGCCCCGGCCGCCTCCTGCGGACCGCCGCTCTCCTGGAACTCGGCACCATGGTCGTCCTGTTGGGCAACCTCGGAACGTTTCACCTGCGCGCCGTCGCCTCGGCCGTCGGCCCCCTGCACGGCTGCGCCTACCTGATCGTCCTGATCGCCACCGTCCGTGAACCGCAAGCGGACCGCACGACCGTCGCGCTGTCGGCCGTCCCCGGCGTCGGCGGCCTCCTCGCCCGGCGCCGCCTGACGGCGCCCCGCCCGACGGTCAGCCGCACATGACGGAACGGCTCAGCGGCCGGTTCCGCCGTCGCGGATCGCGTTCACCAGTCCGGTGACGAGGTGCGCCCGCTCCGCCATCGCGTCGACCACCAGGTACTCGTGGTCGGCGTGGGCGCCGCCGCCGACCGCTCCCAGGCCGTCGAGCGTCGGCACCCCCAGCGCGCCGGTGAAATTGCCGTCGCTGCCGCCGCCGACGGCCTTGCCCTCGATGCCCGGCAGCAGTCGCCGCGCGATCTCGAACAACTCGGCCGACGCCGACTCGGGCATCGGGGGCCGGCCCACGGCACCGCGGACCACGATCTCCGCCTCGTCCAGATGCGGGGCCAGTGCCGCCATCGCCGACTCGACGCGCTCCTTCTCCCGGGCCGACTCGACCCGGACGTCGACCAGCACCCTCGCCTCCGCCGGAACGACGTTGTCCGAGGTTCCCGCCGACGCCACCGTCGGCGTCACCGTCGTCCCGATCTCCGGCCGGCCCAGCGCCACGATGTCCAGCACCTGGTGGGCCGCCTCGACCAACGCGTTCACGCCGGCCTCCGGCTCCAGCCCCGCGTGCGCCGCCCGACCCTTGATGACCACCTCGAACGTGCCGCAGCCCTTACGGCCCGTCTTCAGGCCGCCGCCCTCGGCCGCGCCCTCGAACACCAGCACCGCGCCGCAGGCACGGGCCCGCTCCTCGATCAGGGCCCGGGAGGAACCGGAACCGACCTCCTCGTCGGCGGTCACCAGAACCTCCACGCCCGACAGGTCGTCCAGCGCCGCCAGGCCGTGAATCGCCTGGACCAGACCGCCGAGCATGTCGAAAACACCGGGGCCGGTCGCGCGCCCGCCCTCGACGCGGAAGGGGCGGCGCGCCAGCGTCCCCAGCGGGAAGACGGTGTCGTGGTGACCGAGGATCAGCACCCGGGGCTCGCCTCCGCCCGACCAGTGCACGTGCGGCCCGGCCTGGCTCTCCACCAGGACGGCCTGCCCACCCAGCCGGCCCTCGATGACCTCGGCCACGGCGCGGGCCGACGCGTTCAGCGCGTCGAGGTCACGCGACGGGGACTCGACCTCGACGAGCGTGCGCAAGTCTTCGAGCATCGCGTCGACACGCACAGCAGTGCTCCGGTACACCTTCATGCCCTTCATGCCCTCACGATACGGGGCGTGCCCGGCGGGCCCTGGAATCGCGGCAGACCCGTGCCGCGTGCGCGACCTAGGGCTGGGCCAGTTCGCGCACGGTGGCCATGTCACTGAAGGGGAGCAGCTCCTCGCCTACGATCTGGTGCGGCTCGCTGCCCTTACCGGCGATCAGGACCGTGTCGTCGGGGCCGGCCTCGGACAGCGCGAAGGCGATCGCCCGGCGGCGGTCGGCGTGGCGCCGGAAGGGGGTGTCGGTCTCCGTGAGTCCGTGGGAGACCTGGTCCAGGATGGCCTCGGGGTCCTCGTTGCGGGGGTTGTCCGAGGTCAGGACGCAGAGGTCGGAATGGGTCCCGGCGATCCGGCCCATCTCTGCGCGTTTGGTGGTGTCGCGGTCCCCGCCGCAGCCGAAGACCGTGATCACCCGGCCGCGGGCGAAGCCCCGGATGGTGATCAGGACCTTCTCCAGGGAGTCCGGCGAGTGGGCGTAGTCCACGATCACGGAGGTGCCGAGCGGGGTCCGGAAGCGTTCCAGCCGGCCCGGGACCGGAGGCATCAGGTCGAGCGCCTCGACCAGGGGGCCCAGTTCGTGCCCCAGCACGTGGCAGGCCGCCACCGTGGCCAGCGCGTTGGCCACCGAGAACCGGCCGGGGACGGGGATCGAGGCCGGGTAGGCGCGTCCGGCGTGGTGGAGGGTGAACCGCGTACCCGAGGCATTCACCACGAGGTCGGTGGCACGGTAGTCGGCCGGGCGGTCCAGGGCGTACGTGGTCACCGCACCCGGCATCATCGACACGATGGACGCGCCCACCGGATCGTCGGCGTTGACCACCGCACGCCGGCACAGGCCCTGGAAGAGCCGCAGCTTGGCGTCCCGGTAGTCCGCCATCGTCCCGTGGTCGTCCAGATGGTCCTGCGTGAGGTTGGTGAAGACCCCGACGTCGATGAACGTACGGTCCACCCGGTGCGTCAGCAGCGCCATCGAGGTGGCCTCCAGCACGACGCCGGCGGCCCCGCGGTCGCGCATGTACCCCAGCAGGTACTGCAGGTCGGGGGATTCCGGCGTGGTCAGCACCGAGGGCGGCATGGGGATCGGCTCGTCGCCGATCCTGCTGCCGGCGGTTCCGATCACCCCCACCCTGGAGCCCTCGGCGATCCGCAGGACGGACTCGACCATGTACGACACGGAGGTCTTCCCGTTGGTGCCGGTGATCGCCACCATGTCCATCTGCTTCCCGGGCTCGCCGAAGTAGCGGGAGGTCACCACCGCCGCGGCCGTCCGCGTGTCGGGGACCCGGACCGCGCAGGTGCCCGGGGGCCATACCGCGGCCGGCAGGGCGGGCTCACTGCCGTCGACCAGGACGGCGGCGGCGCCCCGGGCCAGGGCGGGCGGGACGGAGGCGGGACCACCCTCCCGGTGTCCGGGTACGGCGATGAAGAGCGAGCCCGGCATCACCCGGTCGGCGTCGAAGGTGGTTCCCGCGGTGATCAGCGTCGTGTCCGGATCACCCTGGAGGACGTGGTGCTCCTGCCCGGCCAGCAATTCGCTCAGCTTCACAATGATCCCTTCGAGGGGGCTCGGGCCCGGGCGTGCGGCCGTAGCCAGGCGGCAGCGCCGGCGGCATGCCGGGAAGCTGCTGTGGTGATGTGGAGCGGAGGGGCCGGAGGCGCGAAGCGCTAGCCGTGGCCGTGCAGGGCCGTACGGCGCGTCTTGGGCGCTACGGCGAGGACCTCGTCGGCCGGGTCGACGACGGTCGCGGTCCCGGCGGTCGGGCGCATCCCGAAGGCGGCCTGCTGCAGGCACTGCCTCGAGGAACGTGTGCGACCCATGGGCCGAGTGTACGGCCCACCCGAGGGCCCGAAGTCCGGGTCGCACGGGCCGGCCGTCTTCGTGGTGCGCGCCGATCCGGTCAGGGCGTACAGCCGCCGCCCCTCCGCTCGGCCGCACCCGATCTCCGCTCCCGCGGGAGGCCCGTGTCCGGCTCAGTGCACCGCGAACCAGCAGACATCACCGGAGTCGGGCAATCGGGAATGCGGCTCGACCTCCGCGGCGATCCGGGTCAGGGCGTCGGCTTTGTCCGCCTTCCACGGCAGGAACGGCTCGTTTGTCGACTCCGTCAGATCGCCCGCTCGCGCTCCGGCGTCATACAGATCGCCGACGATCCGCAGGAGCAGCCCCAGCTGCACCTCGAACGAGGCGCCGCGTCCGAGCAGACCGCCCGCCGCCCCGCTGACGACGGAGAACCCGAGCCAGTCGTCGTGCGCGTACCGGATCAGATAATCGAGCTCTCGGCGATACGCTTCCTGGTTCACGGCCGCTCCACCGGATCCACCGAACGGGCGACTGCCGACCCTCGGCCCGGGGGCGGGGCGGTCAGGCCGTCGTCCAACGCTGCACTGTCTCTTGGTCGTGGGTGAGCCATGTGCCGTCACCGAGCGGCACGGCCGCAACTCCCGGAACCTGGGGGTAGTCGAGTTCGGCGACAGGCTCGAGTGTGCGTGCATCGAGGAGAAGGTGGGTGCCTTCCTCTGCCCACTGTTCCTCGCCCGTCACGACCAGGATCCGGTCGCTGTCGACGAAGCCCGGGGTGTAGCCGACGAAGACCCACTCGTCGGGCAGCACGTTGCGGGCTTCGATGATGACGTCGCCTGCGCCGTCCTGCGTGCGGCAGAGGTATCCGCCGCCGACGTCCTGGCTGATCAGCACCCCGTCCGCACCGAGTCCGACGTAGGGTTCCTGGGCGGTGCCCGCCGCACGGATGTCGAGCCCGCCGGCCGTGCAGGTGACCAGGAGGCAATGGGTGCCGTCCTGGCCCATGGAGGCGGTGAGCAGAACCTCGGGGCGTGCGTCCGGGAACTGCTGGAAGGCGTACGTCGCGGAGAAGGACGGCAGGACGTGCTCGGCGAGCACCTCGCCGGAGGCCAGGTCGAGGGCGCGACAGATGTCGCCCCTGGAGAGGCCGTCGGGTCCGAGGTGACCGGCCATGGTCGCCAGAAGGACCCGCCCGGCCGGGTCGGGCGTGCACGCACCGGCGGCCTCGGGTGAATGCTGCCAGTCGCGGTGGCGGTGCTCCCAGCGGACGGTGCCGTCGGCCTCATGGACGGTGACGGCCTCCCGGCTACTGACGGCCAGGGCGCCGCCGGGCAGCGGCGAGCAGTACGTGTCGGAGCCGTCCGGAGCCGGGTCGGTCCACACAGCGCGGTCTGCGAGCACCCGGGACGGATCGGCGGCGACCCGGCCGCCGGTGATCACGCCTTCGTGCCGGGTCATGAGCCAGTGCGCGCCGTCGCGCAGGAGCCAGCCGTCCATGGTCCCGAGCGCGTCGGCGATACCGGGCAAGGACTCGTGGGCGAGCAGCCGTACGGGGACTTGGGGGAAATTCATGTGCTCGTCCTAGTTCGTGTCCGGCGTGTAGCAACCAGTGGCCGTAGCGGTACTCCGACAGATGGGTACCGTCCACGACGAGCGGGAGCACCCCCGGCAGGGAGAGGTCGACCTGCGGCAGGGTCATCTCCCCCGTCGCGATGTCGACCGGGTCGGACACCCGCAGGAGGTCGTCGCCCACCACCGCAAAGCGGCTGCCGCCGACGGCCGGCAGCTCCACACACCCTCGTCCCCGCACGCCGATCCCGACCTGGAGATGTGCTTCACCCAGGCGAGGAGGGGCACCTCCGTCAGGCCACCGTCGTCTTCGTGTCGCCCCGCGAACTCAGCGAGCAGTACGGTCAGTCCCTCGGCCCGGAGTTCACCACGGGCCTGGCCTTCCGCATCGAGGCCGGCGCAGAGGCCGTCGGCGCCCGGACGCCCTGCTGGGGCGGCTGACCTGCAGCGAAAGGCGGCAGAACCATCCCGGAAGAGACCACGGGATGGGTGGTCAGGCGTGGTTGACCGGGAGGACGTCCGGGGAGAGGGCGCCGGCCTGGGCCGCCGCCGAGGTCATGCGGCGGCGGTGGTGGCGGCGGCACAGGACCTCGTAGCCGATCTCCTCCGCCGGGCGGTTCACGTCCCCGACGACCACCTGGGCGCCTTCCACCACCATCTCCCCGCCCACCGTACGGGCGTTGTGCGTCGCGCGCGCTCCGCACCAGCACAGGGCCTCGACCTGGAGCTGCTCCAGACGGTCCGCCAGCTCGATCAACCGCTGCGAACCGGGGAACAGCTTCGTGCGGAAGTCGGTCGTGATGCCGAAGGCGAAGACGTCCATGTCGAGGTCGTCGACGATGCGCGCGAGCTGGTCGATCTGCTCGGGCGCCAGGAACTGCGCCTCGTCCACGATCACGTAGTCGGCCTTGCCGCCCTGCGAGAGCTGAGCCACCAGGTACGCGTACAGGTCCATGCCCTCCGGCGCCTCGATCGCCTCCGTCACCAGACCGAGCCGGGAGGACAGCTTGCCCTCACCCGCCCGGTCGTCCCGCGTGAAGATCACACCCTGCAGCCCCCGTGCATCGCGGTTGTGCGCGATCTGGAGCGCCAACGTGCTCTTTCCGCAGTCCATCGTTCCGGAGAAGAACACCAGCTCGGGCATGGGAAGTACGGACCTTTCGGGTCGTGGGCAGGTGGTGGGGCGGGTGCGTACGGGGTGTCGGGCGAGGGTCAGGTGCGGATCTCGAGCAGCGGGACGAGCTGCTCCGCCGCGGTCATGGAGCCGTGCATTCCGGTGAGGGCGGATTCGTTCGGCTCGTTGCGCGAGGCGGTGATCGCGACATCGGCCTGAGCCGCCGCCACCACGTCGCCGATGCGCCCGAGCACCCGCTCGTCGCACTCCCCCGGCGCGCCGAACCAGCCCAGTTCCAGGGCCTCTTCGCGGCTCGCGACCCAGAACCGGTCGCCGAGCACCTCGCGCCACACGGTCAGTACGTCGGCCTGCGCACCCGGCACCGCGTACACGTGTCGGGCCCGCCCCTCGCCGCCGAGCAGGGCGACGCCGGCGCCGAGCTCCCAGTCCTCGTCGAAGTCGATCCGGGAGTCCTCGTCGAAGGGGACGTCGACCATGCCGTGGTCCGCGGTCACGTACAGGGCGGTGCGCGGCGGCAGCTGCTCGGCGAGCCGCTGGACGAGCCGGTCCACGTACATCAGCTGGCCGCGCCAGGCGTCGGAGTCCACGCCGTGCCGGTGGCCGGCCCCGTCGAGCTCGCTGTAGTACGTGTAGACCAGTGAGCGGTCGCCTGCCGCGAGGCGCTCGGCCGCCAGGTCCATCCGCTCCTCCCCGGTCATCCGGCCGAGGAAGGTGCCGCCGCTCAGCGCGACCTTGGTGAGCGGGGTGGTCTGGAAGGCGGGCGAGGACACCTGGGCGGTCGCCACCCCGGCCTTGTCGGCCTGCTGGAAGACGGTCGGATACGGCTGCCAGGGCTTCGGCGAGGTCCACGGGTGCCAGCGGAGCTGGTTCATCAGTTCCCCGGTGGCGGGGTTGCGGACGGCGTAGCCGGGCAGGCCGTGGCGGGCCGGCGGCAGGCCGGTGCCCACGGAGGCGAGCGAGGTGGCGGTGGTCGCCGGGAAGCCCGCGGTGATCGGGCGGCCGGTGCCGCCGCGCGAGCTGCCGAGCAGGGAGGTGAGGTACGGGGCCTCGTCCGGGTGGGCCTTGATCTGCTCCCAGCCCATGCCGTCGACCAGGAACACGCAGTTCCGGTCGGCCGGGGTCAGCTCGGGGATCGCGGCGGTGAAACCGGGGACGCCCTGGCCGGCCACGAGCGTGGGGAGCAGGTCGGCGAGCGATCCGGCGCCGTACTCCGGGACGGGGGCGCCCGCCAGGTCCAGCAGCTCCGGCTCGGGCCACTCCTGTGCCGCGGAGTACGCCATCAGCGGGCGGGGGTGGCGGAGGTCGCCGCTGTGGCTTCGGAGAGCGCCTGCGCGAAGACCAGGGTCTGGCGCACCGCCTCCGGGCCGTCGCCGGCCTCGCTGACCCGCAGGCTGAGGTCGTCGGCGGTGGAGTTGCCGGTGTAGCCGTGGTCGGAGTCGCAGTTCGGGTCGCCGCAGGCGGCCGGCTCCAGGTCGATCCGGGAGACCGCGCCCCAGCCGATGGTCAGGACGACCTCGCGGGGCAGGGTGCCGGGGGTGTAGGACTCCGGGTTGGCGACGACGCGGCTGAGCACCACGGAGGAGATGCTGGACAGCTTGACCGACTCGGTGGAGGTGGTCGCGTACGGGGAGGGGGACCCGGCGTCGGCGGCCTGCTCGTCGGTGTGGCTGACGATGAAGCGGTTGCCCGTCAGGACCAGCACGGTGACGTGCCGGCGCACCTCGTTGGAGTCGAAGGTCGTCTCCTGGTGGACCAGGTACGACGAAATCGGCTCGCCGCCCACCGCGGCCTCCACGGCCTCGGCCACGAGGGCCGGGTAGTAGCCGCTGCGCTCGATCGCCGTGCGCAGCCCCTGGGTCGTCGTACCGGATTTTGCCATGAGGTCCATCCTAAGGCCCGTACGGGGCCCTCAGGCCGCGCCGTACCCGGTCAGTAACTGGGGAGGGTCCGCGGGCCGAGATCGCCGCGGGCCGGCGGGTGGGCGACACGGACGGTGGCGCTGAGCACGGACAGGCCCTCGGCGGCGACCACGACCGGCTCCAGCGAGACGCCGATCACCTCGGGGTGGTCGTCCACGAGGCGGGACACCCGCAGCAGCAGTTCCTCCAGGGCGGGGGTGTCCACGGGGTCGCTGCCGCGCCAGCCGAACAGGAGGGGCGCGGTCCGGATGGACCGGATCAGTCCGGCGGCGTCCCGGTCGGTGGCCGGGACGAGCCGGTGCGCGGTGTCGCCGAGCAGCTCGGAGGCGACGCCGGCGAGCCCGAAGGAGAGGACGGCGCCCGCGGCGGGGTCGATGACGGAGCGGACGACGGTGTCGACCCCGCGGGGCACCATGGCCTGCACCACGGGCTGGAGCTCGGCCGGCTTGCCCAGCGCGTCGGTGAGCTCCTCGTACGAGCGCCGCAGCTCGGTCTCGTTCGTGAGGTCGAGGCGTACGCCGCCCAGGTCCGCGCGGTGACGCAGGTGCGGGGCGGTGGTCTTGAGGGCCACCGGGTAGCCCAGCACCCCGGCGGCGCGGGCCGCCGCGTCGGCGCTCGGTGCGGGCAGGGTGGGCAGGACGCGGATGCCGTAGCCCGCGAGCAGCTCGCGGGCGTCCCAGTCGGTCAGCGTCAGCACGGCGCCGGGGTCGACGTCGGTCAGCAGCCCGGCCAGCCGCTGCGCGGTTCCGGCCTCGTCGATGTCCTCGTACTCGGGGACCCGCCCGTCGTCCTCGGCGGTGGCACGGCGCCACTGCCCGTACCGGACGGCCTCGGCGACGGCTTTGACCGCGCGTTCGGCGGCGGGGTAGCTGGGGATGCTGTCCCCGGCCGCGGCCGGCGCCCCGGACGAGGCCTGGGGCGCCTGGTCCGCCACGGGGCCCCAGCTCCGCGGCGACGTGGTGTGCGGGACGCCGCGCACGGCGGACAGGGCCAGGGCGAGCTCGCCGAGCTCGACGTGCACCACCGCGACCGGCTTGCCCGGGTGGGCGGCCACCGCCGCGCGCAGGGCGCCGGCCAGGTCGTCCTCCGGCGCGTCCTCGCTCACCCACGGGATGGCCGTGACCACCACCGCGTCGCAGTCCTCGGAGCGGAGCGCGTCGGTCAGGGCGGTGCGGAAGTCCGCCGGCGCGGCCGCCGTCGTCAGGTCCAGCGGCGGCAGGGGGCGCAGGCCCTGGGTGAGGCAGGCGTCGTAGGTGAGGATCCCGAGGGATTCCGAGTTGCCGAGGATCGCGATGCGGGGCCCGGCGGGCAGCGGCTGCGCCGCCAGCAGGAGGCCGACGTCCACCAGCTCGGTGACGGTGTCGACGCGGATGACGCCGGCCTGGCGCAGCAGGGCGGAGACGGTGGCGTCCGGCAGCCGGGTGTCGGGGACCACGTGTCCGGCCGGGCTGTGCCGGCCGCCCTTGGCGACGACCACCGGCTTGACGGCCGCCGTGCGGCGGGCGAGGCGGGTGAACTTCCGCGGGTTGCCGAGGGTTTCGAGGTAGAGCAGGGCGACGTCGGTCGTCTCGTCGTCGTACCAGTACTGGAGGATGTCGTTGCCGGACACGTCGGCGCGGTTGCCCGCGGAGACGAAGGAGGACAGGCCCTCGCCGCGTCGCAGCAGCGCGGAGAGCAGGGCGATGCCGATCGCCCCGGACTGCGTGAACAGGCCGATCCGGCCGCGCGTCGGCATCGGCGCGGGGGTGAGGGAGGCGTTGAGTTCCACCTCGGGAGCGGTGTTGATCACCCCGTAGGCGTTCGGCCCGATCAGCCGCATCCCGTACGAGCGCACCTGCCGCACCAGTTCGCGCTGGCGGGCGAGTCCGGCCGGGCCGCTCTCCCCGTATCCGGCGGACAGGACGACGAGCCCCTGGACCCCGTGCTCGCCGCAGGCCGCCACCGCGTCCGGGACCCGGTCGGCCGGGACCGCGATGACCGCGAGGTCGACCGGGGCGCCGATGGCCTCGATGGTGCGGTAGGCCCGTACGCCGTCGAGGAGGTCGCGGGTGACGGCCTCGTTGACCGCGTAGAGGTGGCCGTGGAAGCCGCTGTCGCGCAGGTTGCGCAGGGCGGCCGCGCCCACGCCCCCGCCGGAGCGGCTGACGCCGACGACGGCCACCGAACCGGGGGCCAGCAGCCGCTGCACCGAGTGGGCCTCGGCGCGTTGTTCGCGGGCGCGCTGCACGGCGAGGGACTCGGCGGTGGGTTCGAGGTCGAGGGTGAGGCGGACGGAGCCGTCCTCGAAGCTGCGCTTCTGCTGGTAGCCGGCGTCCGTGAAGACTTTGATCATCTTGGTGTTGGCGGGCAGCACCTCGGCGGCGAACCGCCGGATGCCGCGCTCCCGGGCCACCGCGCCGATGTGTTCGAGGAGCGTGGAGGCGACCCCGCGACCCTGGTGGGCGTCCTGGACGAGGAAGGCGACCTCGGCCTCGTCGGCGGGTGCGGAGGCGGGCCGGCCGGCGGCGTCGATGCGGTCGTAGCGGACGGTGCCGATGAACTCCCCGCCGATGGTCGCGGCGAGGCCGACCCGGTCCACGTAGTCGTGGTGCGTGAAGCGGTGCACGTCGCGGTCGGAGAGCCGGGGGTAGGGGGCGAAGAAGCGGTAGTACTTCGACTCGTCCGAGACCTGCTCGTAGAAGCTGACCAGCCGGCCCGCGTCCTCGGTGGTGATGGGCCTGATCCGGGCGGTGCCGCCGTCGCGGAGGACGACATCGGCTTCCCAGTGGGCCGGGTAGGAGGGGTCCGACTCGATGGTCATGGGCCTACCTTACGGCCGGATCAGGCCGTGGAGCCCTCGCGCGGCGGATGAGGCAGGACGCGACATATCAGGGCAAGCTGGGGAAGGTCGAACGGCGGAAAATTCAGGCCGATGGTAGGCCCGAGCATTCCGGGCGTCGTGAGAGACTGGTCTAGACAACCGTAAGAACCTGAAGGGCATCACCATGGCAGAGCGCCGCGTCAACGTCGGCTGGGCCGAGGGCCTGCACGCTCGTCCCGCCTCGATCTTCGTCCGTGCGACGACCGCTTCCGGCGTCCCGGTGACCATCGCGAAGTCCGGCGGCGACCCCGTCAACGCCGCCTCCATGCTGGCGGTCCTGGGCCTGGGCGCCCAGGGCGGCGAGGAGATCGTCCTCGCCTCCGAGGCCGAGGGTGCGGACGCCGCGCTCGACCGCCTCGCGAAGCTGGTCGCCGAGGGTCTCGAGGAGCTCCCCGAGACCGTCTGACCCTTCGGGTTCGACCCCACGCGCGAAGCCGCGGCCCCCGATCCGGGGGCCGCGGCTTCGTCGTTCCGCCCGGGGCCGGCCGTGTGACGAGAACCCGGGGCGGCGCCGCCCGACGCGGTCACCCCGCTTCGCGGCGGACCCGAGAGCAGCGGATGCCGAGAAAATCCCGCGCGGCGAAGAAAAGGCCTCGCCGAAATACGGCGCACCTCGAATCATTCCTCACGGGAATTGCGCACGACACCTCGGACCGATTCGAAAAGGATCGGCCGGCGCGCGGCGAATTCACGCGATCCCACCCTTTGTATACGGCTCCTGTTAATGCCGACCGCTCGACATGTTTACGGCAGGTTGCGAAGTACTCACCGTCGGACGGAGCCGCAGCCGGTGCGCCCCCGCCGCCCGGTCCGCGTGGATCGCGGTCAGCGCCCGCGCCCGCTCGGCGTCGCCGCGCGCCACCGCGTCCACGACCGCCCCGTGCTCCGCCCAGGACTCCACGGGCCGGGCCGGAGCCTCCACCACGTACATCCACGCGATCTTGTGCCGCATCTGCGTAAGCAGCGAGATCAGCCCGGGGCTGCCGGAGGCCTGGGCGAGCGTCTCGTGGAACCAGCCGCCCAGGGACCGCAGATCCTCCCCTTGGCCCCGCCTGGCGCGCTCCTGCCCCAGCCTGACCAGTCCGCGCAGCACCTTGAGGTGCGCGTCGGTGCGCCGTCGGGCCGCCCGCGCGGCGGCCAGCGGCTCCAGGAGCATCCGCAGCTCCAGCAGGTCCGCGGCCTCCTGCTCGGTCGGCTCGGCCACGCACGCCCCCGCGTGGCGCCGCGTGGTCACGAACCCCTCGGACTCCAGGGTCCGCAGGGCCTCACGCACCGGGACGCGCGAGACCCCGTACCGGCGGGCCAGCACCTCCTCGGTCAACCGGCCGCCCGGCTCGAACACCCCGGAGACGATGTCGTCGCGGATTGCTGTGCATACCGCGTGCGCAGGAATACGCAAGACCGAACCTCCGCCTATTTCCGACTGCCAGCGTCATTGCACGCACATGCGCGTGCTGCGACTCTATTGCAACACACGATAATTTCCGAGAGCGGCCTGAAATACGAAACATTTGCACAAAGGCGCAACACACGAAGACCCCGGCTCGGAGAGCCGGGGTCTTCGGTGAAGCGGTGCGATGCGTGAGGCGCCGACGTCAGAGGCTGACGCCGTGCGAGCGCAGGTACGCGATCGGGTCGATGTCCGAGCCGTACTGCGAGCCGGTGCGGGCCTCGAAGTGCAGGTGCGGGCCGCTGGAGTTGCCGGTGGAGCCCGACAGGCCGATCTGCTGACCCGGGGTGACCTGCTCGCCGACGGAGACGTTCAGCGAGGTCATGTGGCCGTACTGGGTGTAGGTGCCGTCGTTGTGCTTGATGACGACGTTGTTGCCGTACGCGCCACCCCAGCCGGCCTCGACGACGGTACCCAGGCCCACCGCGTGGACCGAGGTGCCGGAGGCGGCGTGGAAGTCGATGCCCGTGTGGCTGCCGGAGGACCACATGCCGCCGCCCGCGTGGTACTGCGTGCTGACGTACGAGCCGTCCACCGGGGCGACGAAGGTGTTGAGGCGCTTGCGCTCCTCCTCGCGGGCGGCGCGCTCGGCGGCCTCGCGCTCGGCCTTCGCCTTGGCCTCGGCCATGCGCTTGGCCTCGGCGGCCCGCTGCTTCGCGTCGGCCTCGGCCTGCGCCTTGGCGGCGTCCTGCTCGGCGACGCGGTGCTGGGACTCGGCCTGTTCGGCGATGTCACCCGCAAGGTCCTCGGCGACGACGACGGCACCGAGGCCGTTGTCCTGGCCGATGGTGCTGCTGTGGTTGTCCGCGGCGAAGGCCGGGGCGGCGAGGGAGCCGACGACACCCGTGGTGGCGATCGCGGCGATACCGGCGTAACCGGCGGTCTTCTTGCTCAGACGGCTGGAGCCACGGTGCTTACCGGTACCAGCGGGACGACTGCCAAACGCCATGAAGGGTTTGATCCTTTCCTTCCTTCTCGCCTACCGGGTTAGCTGACGGGTTCGGAGCAGGAAGGTCTCCTACGGGCCTCCTCTTGCGAGGGGGTCCGATTCACCCCAGGGACTCATGTGGGTCCCCGGCTCCCCAGGCTCGCGCCTGACGGGGACTCGGCGATCGCTGTCCGGTGCCGCGGGTGCGGCGGGCACAACTGACGAACAGCACGCCTGACGCTAGGCGGATCATCAGTCAATCGCCAAACAGACGCGGCTTTTTGTTGCGTACGCCACACCGCATACAAGCAACCTCACCATTAAACGGACAAAAGGGGTTCTGGTGACCAAGTCGCCAGAACCCCTTGCCGAAACCCTCGGCCGGCCCTCAAGGGGCCTTCATCCGACCGTCAGTTGGAGACGACCGTGACCTCGCCGATCCCGAGGGCCCGCACGGGCTCCTCGATCAGCGCCGCGTCGCCCACGAGGACGGTGACCAGCCGGTCCGCGGGGAAGGCCTTGACGACCGCCGTGGTGGCCTCCACCGTGCCCGTCTCGGCGAGCTGGGCGTACAGATGCGACTGGTAGTCGTCCGGCAGTTCCTGCTCGACCTGGTCGGCGAGGGTGCCCGCGACCGAGGCGGCCGTCTCGAACTTCAGCGGGGCCACGCCCACCAAGTTCTGCACGGCGACATCGCGTTCGGCGTCGGTCAGACCGCCCTCGGCGAGGGTGCGCAGGACCTTCCAGAGGTCCTCGAGCGCCGGTCCGGTGTTCGGGGTGTCCACCGAGCCGCTGATGGCGAGCATCGAGGCGCCCTTGCCGTCCGCGGTGGAGCGCAGCACCTGGCCGAAGGCGCGCACGCCGTAGGTGTACCCCTTCTCCTCGCGCAGCACCTTGTCCAGGCGCGAGGTGAGGGTGCCGCCCAGGCAGTACGTGCCGAGCACCTGGGCCGCCCACAGCCGGTCGTGGCGGTCCGCCCCGATCCGGCCGATGAGCAGCTGCGTCTGGACCGCGCCCGGCCGGTCCACGATGACCACGCGGCCGGTGTCGTCGGCGGTCACCGGCGGCACCGGGAGGGCGGCGGCGGTGTTGCCCGTCCAGGCGCCCAGGGTGTCCGCGAGTACGGCGTCCAGGTCGATGCCGGTCAGGTCGCCGACGACCACCGCGGTGGCGGTGGCGGGGCGTACGTGGGCCTCGTAGAAGGCGCGCACGGCGGCGGAGTCGATCCGGGCGACCGTCTCCTCGGTGCCCTGGCGCGGCCGCGACATGCGCAGGGACGCCGGGAAGAGCTCCTTGGAGAGCTCCTTGGCGGCGCGGCGCTGCGGGTTGGCCAGCTCGTGCGGGATCTCGTCGAGCCGGTTGCGCACCAGCCGGTCGACCTCGGCGTCGGCGAACGCCGGGGCGCGCAGCGCCTCGGCGAGCAGACCGAGCGCCTTGGGCAGCCGGGAGGCCGGGACCTCCAGCGAGACCCGCAGGCCCGGGTGGTCGGCGTGCGCGTCGAGGGTGGCGCCGCAGCGCTCCAGCTCGGCCGCGAACTCCTCGGCGGAGTGCTTGTCGGTGCCCTCGGAGAACGCCCGCGCCATGATGGTCGCCACGCCGTCCAGGCCCTCGGGCTCGGCGTCCAGCGGGGCGGCGAGGTTGACCTCGACCGCGACGACCTGCTGGCCCGGCCGGTGGCAGCGCAGCAGGGTCAGCCCGTTGGACAGCTGCCCGCGGTCGGGGGCCGGGAAGGCCCACGGCTGCGGCTCGCCGGCCTGCGGTCGCGGGTGGAAGGTCATCGTGACGGCTGCCGTGTCGCTCACTGCTCCGCCCCCTCGTTCTCGTCGGAGTCGTCGTGCTGGTCGGACTCGTCGGCCGCGAGCGGCTCGTAGACGAGCACGGCGCGGTTGTCCGGGCGCAGTCGGGCCGCGGCCACGGCCTGCACCTCCTCGGCGGTGACGTCGAGGACGCGCCGGACGGCGGTCAGCGCCAGCTGCGGGTCGCCGAACAGCACCGCGAAGCGGCACAGTTCGTCGGCGCGGCCGGCCACCGTGCTCAGCCGGTCCAGCCACTCGCGCTCCAGCTGCGCCTGGGCGCGCTCCATCTCCTCGGCCGTCGGGCCCTCGGCGGCGAACCGCGCGAGCTCCTCGTCCACGGCCGCCTCGATGGCGGGGATCTCGACCCCGCTGGAGGTCTTGACGTCCAGCCAGCCCAGGGAGGGCGCCCCGGCCAGGCGCAGCATGCCGAAGCCGGCCGCGACGGCCGTCTGGTCGCGGCGCACCAGCCGGTTGTGCAGCAGCGAGGACTCGCCGCCGCCCAGGATGGTCAGCGCCACGTCGGCGGCGTCGCACTCGCGGGTGCCGTCGTGCGGCAGTCGGTAGGCGGCCATCAGCGCACGCGCCGGGACCTCCTCGACGATCTCCTCGCGCAGCTGCTCCCCGATGATGTCGGGCAGCGAGCCGTCGCGGGGCGGCTGCTTGCCGTCGTGCGCGGGGATGGTGCCGAAGTACTTCTCGACCCAGGCGAGCGTCTTCTCGGGGTCGATGTCGCCGACGACCGACAGCACCGCGTTGTTGGGCGCGTAGTACGTGCGGAAGAAGGCGCGCGCGTCCTCCAGGGAGGCGGCGTCCAGGTCGGCCATGGAGCCGATCGGGGTGTGGTGGTACGGGTGACCCTCGGGGTAGGCCAGGGCGGTGAGCCGCTCGAAGGCCGTGCCGTAGGGGACGTTGTCGTACCGCTGGCGGCGCTCGTTCTTGACGACGTCGCGCTGGTTCTCCATGGACTCGTCGTCCAGGGCGGCCAGCAGGGACCCCATCCGGTCCGCCTCCAGCCAGAGCGCGAGCTCCAGCTGGTGCGTCGGCATCGTCTCGAAATAGTTGGTGCGCTCGAAGCTGGTGGTGCCGTTGAGGGAACCGCCGGCGCCCTGGACCAGTTCGAAGTGCCCGTTGCCGGGTACGCTCGCCGACCCCTGGAACATCAGGTGCTCGAAGAGGTGAGCCAGTCCGGTGCGTCCCTTGACTTCGTGGCGCGAGCCGACGTCGTACCAGAGGCAGACCGCGGCGACCGGGGTCAGGTGGTCCTCGGAGAGCACCACGCGTAGGCCGTTGGCCAGCCGGTGCTCGGTCGCTGTCAGGCCGCCGGAGCCGGCCTGGGCTGTGGCCGTGTGACCCATGGGCATGTGGTCCCTTCGATCGCGATGCAGAGATTTCTTATCGACCTGCCACTGTATGCAAGCGCGCCGACCGCCGGATAAGTTCCCGGGTCACTCCCCCGCACTCCGTCCGGGGGACCCCCGGGGTCGGAGTCGGCGTTGTCGGTGCGTCGGGCCACAATGGTCCGCGTCGTACCCTCGCCGGACACCACAAGACCGCCCGACCCCGCCAGACCCGATCAGACACCCCACCCGACAGCCAGCACACCCCATTTTGGTTAAGGAGCCGCGCAGCGATGGCCCGCCGCAGCACGAAGACCCCGCCGCCGGAGGATTTCGAGGAGAAGATCCTCGACATCGACGTCGTCGACGAAATGCAGGGCTCCTTCCTCGAGTACGCGTACTCGGTGATCTACTCCCGTGCCCTGCCCGACGCCCGGGACGGCATGAAGCCGGTGCACCGGCGCATCGTCTACCAGATGAACGAGATGGGCCTGCGTCCCGACCGCGGGTACGTGAAGTGCGCCCGTGTCGTCGGCGAGGTCATGGGCAAGCTCCACCCGCACGGTGACGCGTCCATCTACGACGCCCTCGTGCGCATGGCCCAGCCCTTCTCCATGCGGCTGCCGCTGGTCGACGGCCACGGCAACTTCGGCTCGCTCGGCAACGACGACCCGCCGGCCGCGATGCGTTACACCGAGTGCAAGATGGCCGATGCCACGTCGCTGATGACGGAGTCGATCGACGAGGACACCGTCGACTTCACCGCCAACTACGACGGCCAGGAGCGGGAGCCGGTCGCGCTGCCCGCCGCGTACCCGAACCTGCTGGTCAACGGCGCGTCCGGAATCGCCGTCGGCATGGCCACCAACATGCCCCCGCACAACCTCGGCGAGGTCATCGCGGCAGCCCGTCACCTGATCCGGTACCCGCAGGCGGACCTGGAGGCGCTGATGCGCTTCGTGCCGGGCCCCGACCTGCCGACGGGCGGCCGGATCGTCGGGCTCTCGGGCATCAAGGACGCCTACGAGAACGGGCGGGGCACCTTCAAGATCCGCGCGACGGTGGCCGTGGAGGACGTGACGGCGCGCCGCAAGGGCCTGGTCGTCACCGAACTGCCCTTCACGGTCGGCCCCGAGAAGGTCATCGCGAAGATCAAGGACCTGGTCGGCTCGAAGAGGCTCCAGGGCATCGCCGACGTCAAGGACCTCACCGACCGCTCGCACGGCCTGCGCCTGGTCATCGAGATCAAGAACGGCTTCCACCCGGAGGCCGTGCTGGAGCAGCTCTACAAGCTGACGCCGATGGAGGAGTCCTTCGGCATCAACAACGTGGCGCTGGTGGACGGGCAGCCCCTGACGCTGGGCCTCAAGGAGCTGCTGGAGGTCTATCTCGACCACCGCTTCGAGGTCGTCCGCAGGCGCAGCGAGTTCCGCCGCACCAAGCGCCGCGACCGGCTGCACCTGGTCGAGGGCCTGCTGGTGGCGCTCCTCGACATCGACGAGGTCATCCGGCTCATCCGGGACAGCGACAACTCGGCGCAGGCCAAGACCCGGCTGATGGAGCGGTTCTCGCTGAGCGAGGTCCAGACCCAGTACATCCTGGACACCCCGCTGCGCCGGCTCACCCGCTTCGACCGGATCGAGCTGGAGTCCGAGCGCGACCGGCTGACCGGCGAGATCGACGAGCTGACCGGGATCCTGGAGTCGGACAGCGAGTTGCGCAAGCTGGTCTCCGCGGAACTGGCGTCCGTCGCGAAGAAGTTCGGCACCGAGCGCCGTACGGTGCTGCTGGAGTCCGCGGGCACCGCGGTGGCGGCCGTTCCGCTGGAGGTCGCGGACGACCCGTGCCGGGTGCTGCTGTCCTCGACGGGCCTGCTGGCGCGTACGGCGAACGGCGAGGCGCTGCCGGAGGAGGAGGGCGGCGCCCGGGCCAAGCACGACCTGATCGTCTCGCAGGTCGCGGCGACGGCCCGGGCCGATGTCGGCGCGGTCACCTCGTACGGGCGCCTGCTGCGGCTGTCGGTGATCGACCTGCCGCAGCTGCCGGACACGCACGCCGCGCCGAACCTGGCGGGCGGCGCCCCGGTCTCGGAGTTCCTCTCCGGGCTGGAGGCGGACGAGAAGGTGATCTGCCTGACCTCGCTGGACGAGTCCTCGCAGGGCCTCGCGCTGGGCACCGAGCAGGGCGTGGTCAAGCGCGTCGTGCCGGACTACCCGGCGAACAAGGACGAGCTGGAGGTCATCACCCTCAAGGAGGGCGACCGGATCGTCGGCGCGGTCGAGCTGCGCACGGGTGAGGAGGACCTGGTCTTCATCACCGACGACGCCCAGCTGCTGCGCTACCCGGCGGGCCAGGTCCGCCCGCAGGGCCGCCCGGCGGGCGGTATGGCGGGCATCAAGCTCGCCGAGAACGCCAAGGTGATCCACTTCTCGGCCGTGGACCCGGCGCGGGAGGCGGTGGTCTTCACGGTGGCGGGCTCGCACGGCACCCTGGACGACTCGGTGACCTCCGGGAAGGTGACCCCCTTCGACCAGTACCCGCGCAAGGGCCGCGCCACGGGTGGCGTGCGCTGCCAGCGGTTCCTGAAGGGCGAGGACGTGCTGGTCCTGGCCTGGGCGGGCGGTGCCCCCGTCCGCGCGGCGGCGGCGAACGGCACGCCGGCCGAACTGCCGGCCGTGGACCCGCGCCGGGACGGCTCCGGGGCCGCGCTGCCGACGGCGGTCGCGGCACTGGCGGGGGCCGCGCTGTAGGGCGCGGGAGGGCATTCGGGTGGTACGACCGGGGGGACGTACCACCCGAATGCCGACTAGTGTTTTCCCCGTGGACGCGGTGGGGGGAGAACGCAGCTGATGAGCCGTCGAGCGGGCAGCGGACTGATCGGGAACTGGGCCGAGGCACAGCGCCGGCAGCAACAGACGCAGCTGGTCCAGCAGCGGGAGGCCGAACGCCGGCAGCGGGCCCACGAACGGGACGCGAACCGGAGCCACCGGCAGTACCGCGAGGCCGAGGCCCTGCGGCGCACCGCGCAGTTCGACGCCGAGGTCGAGGCCCTCAAGGGCCTGTTGGCCGCGGGCTGCCGGGCACCGGCGTTCCGGATATCCGCCCTGGCCCGGCCCGACGGGCTGCAGCCCTTCGACCCCGGCACCCTGGCCCACCCGGTACCGATGCCCCGCATCGAGGACTTCCAGCGGCAGAGCAGCGGCTGGACGCTCGGCTCGAACCACCGGGCGCAGGCGGAGCGGGAGGCGCACGCCCGCTACACCCAGGCCTGGCAGGCGGCGAACGCCGCGGAGGCGCAACGCCGGCAGCAACTGGCCGCGTACCGCCAGCAGTACGACCGGTGGGCGGCGGAGCAGATGGCGGGGGCGCTGGCGCACAACGGCGGGCTCACGGAACTGGCCGAGGCCCTGCGCGCGGGTGACGCCGAGGCGGCGGTGGAGTACTTCTCGGCGGCCCTGTACGCCTCGACGGCCTGGCCCGAGCGGCTGCCGCGGCAGGTGACGGCGGCGTACGACCCGGCCGCGCGCCAGCTGGTGCTGGACTGGGAGCTGCCCGGGTACGCGGTGGTGCCGGAGGCCCGGGCGGTGCAGTACCTCCCGAGCACGGACCAGGACAAGGTGAAACCCCGCCCGGTCACCGAACGCCGGGCGCTGTACCGGGACCTGTTGGCCCAGTGCGTGCTGCTGGTGGTGCGCGAGCTGTACGCGGCGGACGAGTTCGACGTACTGGACTCCGTCGTGGTCAACGGCTTCGTGGACTGCCACGATCCGGTGACCGGTCAGGAGGCGCGGTTCGTGCTCGCCACGGTACCGGCGGCGCGCAGCGCCTTCGCCGGGCTGCGGCTGGAGCAGGTCAGCGCGGTGGACTGTCTGGTCTCGGGGCTGGGCGGGCTGCTGTCGACGCGGCCCGACCAGCTGACGGCGGTGCGCCCCGGGCGCCGGCCCGACGAGGTCGGCGGGGATGTCGTCAGCCATGGTGGGCACGCGGGCGACGCGGACGAGGACGAGCCGGATCTCTTCGCGATGGACCCGATCGCCTTCGAGAACCTGGTCGCCGAGCTGTTCCGGGCGATGGGCATGGAGGCGGTGACCACGCAACGGTCCGGAGACGGCGGGGTCGACGTGGAGGCGGTGGACCCGGCGCCGATCCGGGGCGGGCGGATCGTGGTGCAGGTCAAGCGCTACCGGAACACGGTGCCGCCGACGGCCGTGCGTGATCTGTACGGCACGGTCCAGGACAAGGGGGCGAACAAGGGGGTGCTGGTCACCACCGCGTCCTTCGGGCCCGGGTCGTACACCTTCGCCAACGGCAAGCCGCTGGAGTTGGTTCCCGGGACGGACCTGGTCGAGCTGCTCCACCAGTACGGGCTGCGCGGCCGGCTCGGCGACGGCTCCCCGGCCCCGGCCCGGCGAGCGCCCGCACCCGAACCGGCTCCCCCGGCCGACCACAACGTGCTCGGCATGTCCTGGTCGGGCTCGGTCGCCCTCGACGTGTGCGCGCTGGTCTGCACGGGCAACCGGGTGCTGAGCGAGGAGCACTTCGTCTTCTTCAACAACCCGCGCACCCCGGACGGTTCGGTACGGGCCCGCGAGCACGCGGCTCCCGACAAGGCGGCGCTGGAGGTCTCCTTCGACGCCCTGCCGTCGCAGGCGGACCGGCTGGTCCTCGTGGCCGCGATCGATCCGGAGGTCGATCCGCACGCCGACCTCGCCGGGTTCACCGACGCCCACATCCGGCTGCTGTCCGCGGGCGGTGAGGAACTGGGCCGGCTGGACGTCTCCGACGGCCGCGCCGGGGAGACCGCGCTGGTCCTCGGCTCGTTCCGGCACCGGGCCAACGGCGACTGGGACTTCGTGATCGGCGGCAAGGGCTACCGCGGCGGCCTGGAGGACCTGCTGGGCGAGTTCGGCGTCGAGGTCGCCTAGGGAGGGTGCTGTCCGCGAGGTCCCACCGATCAGGCGGGGCGCGCGGCTCCTCGGGCCCGGTTGCCGGGCCCTCAGCCCTCAGCCCTCGTCCGAGGGATCCGGCTCGGCCTCCGGCTCCGTCCCGGGCTCGGGCCTGGCCACGTACCGCAGTACGCACCACATGCTCTCGGGGCGTGCCTCGTGCGGGGCCGGTTCGCGGCAGGCCTCCAGCTCGCGCAGCAGTCCGGGCCCGTCGGTGCCGGAGCCGATCAGGACCAGCCGGTTCACGCGTGCTTCGCCCCGCCCCCAAGGCCTCGGGGCGAAGCGGAGGAAGCGGCCGACGGCGTGGACCTCGTAGCAGTCGTCGTGCCCGGGTACGCCGAAGTGGACGAAGCCCTTGATCCGGTAGAGCCCGGCCGGGCGCCGGTCGAGGAAGTCGATGAACCGGCGCGGGGACAGGGCCTGCTCGGTGGTGAACTCCGTGCTCTCGTACGCGGCGTGCGCGTGGCCGCAGCCGTCGTGGCCGTCGCCGTTGCCGTCGGCCTCCGCGAGCAGGTCCTCGAAGGAGAGCTGCCCCCGGGTCTCGGTCCAGGGCCTGCGGTCGAAGAGGAGTTCCGGGTCGATCCGCCCGTGGTCGGCGCCCACGACCGGGGTGCCCGGGGCGCAGAGCACGGCGAGCTCGCGCTCGATCCGGGCCCGTTCCGTCGCGTCCACCCGGTCGGTCTTGTTGAGCACCACCAGGTCGGCGACGGCGAGGTGGCGGTCGGTCTCCGGGTGCCTGGCCCGGGTCGCGTCGAATTCGGCGGCGTCCACGACCTCCACCATGCCGCCGTACCGGATGTCCGGGTTCTCGCTGGCCATGAGCATCCGGATCATCTCCTGGGGCTCGGCCAGCCCGCTCGCCTCGATGACGATCACGTCGATCCGGTGGACGGGTGCGGAGAGCTTCTCCAGGTAGGCGTCGAGTTCGCTGCCGTCGACGGCGCAGCACAGGCAGCCGCCGCCGAGGGAGACCATCGAGTCACCGACCTGGCCGGCCACCGACATCGCGTCGACCTCGATCGATCCGAAGTCGTTGACCACCACCCCGATGCGGGTGCCGCCGCGACCGGCGAGGAGGTGGTTCAGCACGGTGGTCTTGCCTGATCCGAGGAAACCGGCGAGGACGACGACGGGGATGGGCTGCCTGCTGTTCACCCGGTCGATCGTAGCCGGCCTCCGTCAGCGCAGGGGCGGCACGGGGTGGGGAGGGGTGGGGCCGGTGTACCGGGCGGCCGGACGGATGATCTTCGAATCGGTGGCTTGTTCGAGGATGTTCGCGCTCCAGCCGACCACGCGGGCCGCGCAGAAGGTGGGCGTGAACATCTCGCGCGGGAGTCCGCAGAGCTCCATGACCACGCCCGCGTAGAACTCCACGTTGGTGTGCAGTTCGCGGCCCGGCTTCAGTTCGGCGAGGATCTCCTCGACCTGGCGCTCGACCTCGACGGCGAAGTCCACGAGGGGACCGCCGAACCGGAGGGCGATCTCGCGCAGCATGCGGGACCGGGGGTCCTCGGTGCGGTAGACGGGGTGGCCGAAGCCCATGATCCGGTCGCCCGCCAGGACCCGCTCCCGGATCCACGGCCCGATCCGGTCCACGGTCCCGATGGCGTCGAGGGTGTCCAGGGCACGGCTGGGGGCGCCGCCGTGCAGGGGGCCGGAGAGCGCGCCGATCGCCCCGGTCAGGCAGGCCGCGACATCGGCGCCGGTGGAGGCGATCACCCGGGCGGTGAAGGTCGAGGCGTTGAAGCCGTGGTCCACGGTGGATATCAGGTACCGCTCGACCGCGCGGGCCCGGACCGGGTCGGGTTCCCGGCCGGTCAGCATGTAGAGGTAGTTGGCGGCGTACGGGAGGTCGTCCCGCGGTTCCACCGGCTCCAGGCCCTGCCCCAGTCGGTGCAGGGCGGTCAGCAGGGTCGGTACGGCGGCGCAGGCGGCCAGCGCGTCGGCGGCCCGGCGATCGGGGTCGAGGTCGTAGACCGGCCGGAAGCCGGCGCAGGCCCCGAGCAGCGAGAGCGCGGTGCGCAGCCCGGCGAGGGGGCCGGAGAGCCGGGTGGCCCGGGCCAGGGCGGGCAGGGCGTCCCGTACCTCCGAGGGAAGTCGGCGCAAGGGGGCGATCTCGGCGGCGAAGGCGGCGCGCCCGGCGGCGTCGACCGGGAGCGCGCCGCGGAACATCAGGTGCCACACGTCCTCGAAGGTGCGGGTGGCTGCGAGGTCGACGGCCGAGTACTGGCGGTAGTGGTAGAAGCCCTCCCGGCCCCGGACATCACCCAGAGCGGTTTCGGTGACCACGACCCCCGCGAGGCCGCGGGGTACTTCCAAGGTGGTGTTCATGGATCGACCATCCATGATGGATTCAATCGCTGTCAATATTGATTGACTCAATATAGCTGTCCATCTGTAGGGTGTGGGTCATGAGCGACCAGACGGACAGCGGGCGCAGGCTCACCACGCAGGAGGCGGCCCGCGCACTCGGGGTGAAACCGGCGACGGTGTACGCGTACGTCAGCCGGGGCCAGCTCACGAGCCGCCGCGATCCCGCCGGGCGGGGCAGCAGCTTCGACGCCGCCGAGGTCGAGGCGCTGGCCCGGCGCAGCCGGCGCGAGGCGGCGGCACCCACCGGGGAGCCCTCCGTCCGTACGGCGCTCACCCTCATCGAGCCCGACCGGTACTACTTCCGCGGCGTGGACGCCGTGGAGCTGGCCTCCCGGTACCGCTACGAGGAGGTCGCCGAGTGGCTGTGGACGGGCACCCTCACGCCCGGGGCCCGGTTCACCGCTCCCCCGCAGGCCCTGGAGGCGGCCCGGCGGGCGGTGGCCGCCCTGCCGGAACACGGCGGCCCCATCGACCGGTTGCGGGTGGCGGTCGCCGCCGCCGCGGTGGCGGACCCGCTGCGCTTCGACCTGTCGGAGGAGGCGGTGCTCGGCTCCGCGCGCGCCCTGATCCCCACCATGGTCGGCGCGCTCCCCACGGCGGGTGCGACCCGATGGTCCGGGGACGGCCGGATCGCCCGCCGGTTGTGGTCGCGGCTGACGGCGCGGGAGCCGGACCCGGACGCACTGGCCGTGCTGGACCTCGCGCTGGCCCTCCTGGTCGACCACGACCTCGCCGCCTCGACCTTGGCCGTACGGGTGGCCGCCTCCGCGCGGGCCCATCCGTACGCGGCGGTGTCCGCCGGGCTCGGCGCTCTGGAGGGCCCGCTGCACGGCGCGGCGGGACGGCTGGCGCACCGGATGCTGGTGGAGGTGCTGGAGCAGGGCGGAGCCGCGCCGGTGGTGGCGGAGTACCTGCGGGCGGGACGCCGGGTTCCCGGACTCGGCCACCGGCTGTACCAGGGCGAGGACCCGCGGGCGCGGGCGCTCTTCGCCCGGCTGGAAGGGCTGGGGCAGGCCGGTCCCGCGCTGGACGCGGCGCGCGAGGTGGCCGCGGTGATGGCCCGGCAGGGCGGGCTGCACGCCAATGTGGACCTGGCACTGGCGGTGTTGACGGTCTCGTGCGGGATGCCGGCGGAGGCCGGGGAGACCGTCTTCGCTGTGGCCCGTACGGCGGGCTGGATGGCGCACGCGCTGGAGGAGTACCAGGAGCGGCCGCTGCGGATGCGGCCGAGCGGGCAGTACCACGGGCCCCGCCCGCCGCAGCCGATGCCGTGACGGGTCCGGCCGGAACCGCCGGGCCGGCCGGACTCCTGCGCCCGGCGTCAGGCGTCAGGCGTCAGGCGGCCCCCCACGGGCTGTGCCACCGATCGGCGATGGACTCCGCACGCGCGAAGTGGCCGGCCGCCTCGCCCTCGCGGCCCAGCAGCACGGCCAGCTCGCCCAGGGTGCGGGCGACCGGCCGGACCGCCACGGTGAACCCGGAGGAGACCGGCGGGGCGTCGCGGTACGGCAGCAGGGCCGCGTACAACTCCTCGGCGCCCGCCCGCTCCCCGAGGGTGACCAAGGTCATCGCCCGGAAGGTCGCGAAGACCTTGAAGAAGTAGTCCGTCCGCAGCGAACCCGCCCGGTCGAGGATCTCGCGCGCCTCCCGCTCCTCGCCCGCGGCGGCCAGCGCCACCGCGAGCAGGTCTCCGGCCGGCGGTCCGAAGGCCGCGTACACCTGCCGTAGCCGCGGCAGGTGCTCCGCGAGCCGGCCCTGGCTCGCCCGCAGGGTCGCGATGGCGACCGCCAGGATCCCCTCCGCGTGCGGGGACCCCTGCCGGGCCATCCGCGCGGCCGCCTGCCCGTAGAGACGCTCCGCCTCCTCGAACCGCCCCTCGACATGGGCCCAGGTCGCCTCGACGGTCTCGCCGACGGCGGCCGGCCCCGGCATCCGGTAGGTCCGCGCGAACTGCGTCCACCGGCCGACGAGTCGGCGGGCACCGGCCACATCACCCTCAGCGGCCGATGCCGTGGAGCGGATGAACATCCCGTACCACTGGTGGCCCGGCAGCTCGTGGACGGCGCCGATCCGTTCGAGTTCGCCTCCCAGGGCGGCGCGTTCGGGCCATTCGAGGTCGGCGTCGAGTTCCTTGACCAGCGCCGCGAGCGCCCCCGCCCGCAGCACGGGGTCCCCGGTGCCCTCCGCGAGGGCGAGCGCCTCGCGCGCGCCCTCCCGTACGCTCGCCACCTTGGCGTCGGACAGCTCGGCGGCGTACGCGCCCAGCAGCAGGCACCGTACGGCGGGTTCGTGACCGGGTCGCGCCAGCAGCCGCTCCAGCAGCTCCACCACCGGTGCGTCGACCACGCCGTAGGGTCGCGTCTGCCACGGCGTCGGCTCGGTCCATGCCGTGAACGCCGCGATCAGCAGGTCGTCCCGGCCCGCGCCGACCGCACGGTCGATCGCCGTACGCCGGGTCGTCCGCGCGGCCATGACCGCTCCCGCCCGCACCTGGGCCCGTACCAGCCGGCCCAACAACTCGACGCGTTCGGCGTCCCGGTCGCCGCCGGACTCCGCGGGGACCCGCTCGAAGCACTCCACGGCCTCGGCGAGCAGCGCGGCGGCCACGTCATGGGCGAAGCGGCTCTCGGCCAGCCGGGCGGCCCGCAAGCAGTAGGCGACGGCCTTCGCCGCCGTCGCCGAGGAGGCCGCGCGTACGTGGTGGTGGGCCAACGCGGAGACGTCGTCCGGGGCGAGCCGCTCCAGGCAGACCGCGATCCGGCCGTGCATCCGCGAGGACCTCAACCGGCTGAGGTCCGCCAGCAGGGTGTCGCGTACCAGCGCGTGGGCGAACCGGACCCGCCCCGGCTCGGATTCGACCAGCAGGCCGGCGAGCAGGCCGGCCTCCAGCGCGCCCAGTACGCCGTCCTCGCCGGTGTCCGCCGCCCCCACCAGGACCTCGACGTCGGATTCCCGTCCGGCGACCGCGGCCAGGCGCAGCACGGACACCACCGGCTCGGGGAGGCGTCCGAGCCGGCGCCGCAGCACGTCGCGTACGCCTTCGGGAACCTCGGACAGTGCCACGAGCGAGCCCTCGCTGCCCAACAACCTGGCGCTCTCCCGGACGTAGAAGGGGTTCCCTCCCGTGCGTTCGGCCAGCGCGGCCAGCACCTCCGCGTCGACCCGCGGGCCGCCCACCGCACGGACCAGCTCGGCCACGGCCTCCTCGGCGAGGCCGCGCAGCGCGATCCGGGCCGGTGCGCGCCGGGCGAGGCCGGCCAGGGTGTCGCCGAGTCGGCCCTCCGCGTCCTCCGGCCGGTACGCGCCGACGAGGAGCAGGGCGGTACCCGCGGGGAGGTCGGCCGCACCCGAAAGCAGCGCCAGCGTCTCGGCGTCGGCCCAGTGCAGATCGTCCAGGAGGACGGCGACGGGCCGCTCGCGCGCGGCCCGCGCCAGCCACCGACCGACGGCGCGGTGCAGTCGGAACCGCCCGGCGGCGACGTCCTCGCCGCCGGCCGCGCGGGTGGTGGCGGGAGCGTCCTCGGCCAGGAGGGGCGCCAGCCCGGCGGCCGCCGCGGGCTCGGGCGGGGCGGCCTCGGCGAGGGCGCGCAGTGCTTCGACCCAGGCCCAGGCGGGTGGCGCGCCCTCGGCATCGGTGGTGCGGCCGAAGGCGACGAGCCAGCCCTCGGCGCGGAGCCGGTCGTCGAGGGCGCGCAACAGCGCCGATTTGCCCAGCCCGGCCTCGCCGCTGACCAGCGCGACGCGGGGGCCGGCCGAGCGGGCCCGATGCGCCTGCGCCGTCAACCGGGCCAGTTCCTCCTCGCGCCCGACGAACGGTTCGACCCCGACGAACGGTTCGACCCCGTCGGCGGCCGGCTCCGTGGGCAGCGGCGCCCGTTCCGGCGGCGCGGCCGGCACCGTCTGCGGTGGCCGGGTGGCCTCGCGCAGTACACGGCCGTCCTGGGTGAGGACCGCCTGTTCCAGCTCGACCAGGGCGGCGCCGGGATCCAGTCCCACCTCGTCGGCCAGGACCGTCCTGGCCCGGCGCAGCGCCGCGAGTGCGTCGGCCTGTCGGCCCGCCGCCCACAGCGCGAGGGCGTGCAGTCGCCAGGCCTCCTCCCGGAGCGGCTCCTCACGGGTCAGCAGCGCGGCCTCGGCGACCGCAGCCGCCAGGTCGGCGCCGGCCCGCAGCCCGGCGGAGACGCCGAGTTCGCGGGCGGCCAGCCGCAGCTCGCCGAGCCGCATGATCTCCGCGTGGGCCCACGGCTCGTCGGCGCTCTCCGCGTACGCCGGCCCCTGCCACAGCCCCAGCGCCTCGCGGAGCAGGGCTCCGGCGGTGTCCGGCTCGGCAGGCAGGGCTTCGCGGGCCCGGGCGAGCAGCCGCTCGAAGCGCCAGGCGTCGACGGCGTCGTCGGGCAGCCGCAGCGCGTACCCGGGCGGCGCGCTCACCAGCATCCGGGCGGGGGTGCGCGGGGCCCGGCCCGGTTCGAGGAGGCGGCGCAGGTTGGAGACGTAGGCCTGGAGCGAGGCCACGGCACGGGCGGGCGGCGCCCCCTGCCAGAGTTCCTCGATCATCCGGTCGACGGACACGACCCGGCCACGCGCCGCCACGAGCAGGGCCAGTACGGAACGCTGCCGGTGGCCGCCGAGCGGGATCGCCTCGCCGTCCCGCTCGGCCGCGAAGGAACCGAGTACGCGTATGTGGACCATGACCGCACCAACCTACGCGGATTCGGCCAACTCCCGCCCGTACAAAGCCGAACGGCGTCAGAGATCCGTCCGATCCTCCGGTTCCTCCGGCACCTCCGGTCGCTCCAAGTGGCTTCCAAGAGCCCTCCATGTACCGGCGTCGAGTCTCTTTCCATGAAGACGACGCAATCAGGAACGGCACGGGCACCGCGGGCAGGACGGAGCGCGGCGCGGCCCCACACCCACGAGATGGTGGTCATCCACCGCGGCCTGCGCCGCGAGGCTCGGCTGCTGGTCGAGCTGATCGCCGCGGTCGCCCCCGGCGACACGGCGCGGGCACGGCTCCTCGGGGACCACTTCCGCGACTACCGGCTCGGCCTGACGGGCCACCACCACGGCGAGGACGCCTACCTGTGGCCGCCGTTGATGGCCCGGGTCGACCTCGAAGCCGATCTCGTCCTGCGCATGGAGGACCAGCACGAGCGGGTGGCCGCGAGCCTGACCGCCGCCGACGAGGCTCTGCCCGCCTGGGAGCGCCGGGCCGGGGAGGCGGAACGCGACACGCTCGTCTCGCTGCTCGCCGAGCACCGGACCGTGCTGCGGGAGCACCTGGACGACGAGGAGGAATCCCTCCTGCCGCTCGCCGCCC
This sequence comes from Streptomyces virginiae, assembly GCF_041432505.1. Taxonomy (GTDB): domain Bacteria; phylum Actinomycetota; class Actinomycetes; order Streptomycetales; family Streptomycetaceae; genus Streptomyces; species Streptomyces virginiae_A. Next base: position 6,394,400 of record NZ_CP107871.1, on the reverse strand, counting down.
GCCACCTGTCCGCGGAGGAGTGGGACCGGCTGGGCGAGCACTTCCTGACCAGCACGCCCAAGCCCAAGCTGCTGTTCTTCCTCGGGATGGTCCTGGAGGACGCCGACCGGACCGAGCGCGCGGCGATGCTCGCCGGGCTGCCCCTCGCCGGGCGCCTGCTGTGGCGCACCGTCGGGCGCCCGGCCTACGCCCGCCGGGTACGGGCCGTCCGCCGCACCGCCGCTCCGCGCTGATCCCCCTCCCCCGCCGCCCCTCCCCACCCACCTTCAGGAGAGCTGTCATGTCCCTCAAGCACCTCGCCACCGCTTTGGCCGCCGCGGGCGCCCTGTTCATCGTGTACGTCGGCCTCAGCTACCTGTTCGCACCACAGGCCACCGCCGCCGGCTTCGGGCTGCCGACGTGGCCGCAGCACGACGGCACCGGCTTCCTCGCCGTCAAAGGCGTCCGCGACATCGCGAGCGGCCTGGTCATCCTCGCGCTCCTGCTCACCGGGCAGCGCCGGGCGCTCGGCTGGGCGATGGCGGCGACCACCTTCGTCCCGGCCGGCGACATGGTGATCGTCGCCACCGAAGGCGGGCCCGCGAGTCATGCCTACGGGGTGCACGGGGCCACCGCTCTCGCCGTCGCCCTGACCGCGGTCCTCCTGCTGCGTGAGCGCCCGACCCCGGCCGTCCGCACCGCCGCCGAGCCGGCCCAGGCCTGACCACCTGCCCGCCCTCCCCACCTCCCGCCCCTCTCACCAGGAGAAGACGCCATGTCCCTGATCGTGCCTTCCTTCGACGAATCGGTGATCGTGCGCTCGACCGAGGCCGAGACGATCGGCGCCGCCCCGACCACCATCCGGCTCCTCGCCGACAGCACGTCCACCGGCGGCGCCCTGTCGACACAGCGGGTGAGCCTGCTGGACGGCGCGAACGGCGCCGCGCCCCACCACCACACCCGGTCCGCCGAGCTGTTCTACCTGCTCGACGGCACCGCTCAGCTCCTGTCGGGCGACCAGGTGGTGACCGCGGAACGCGGAGACCTCGTCATCGTGCCGCCCGGCCTCGATCACGCGTTCGCCGCCGCGCCCGGTGAGAACGCCGACATCCTCATCGTCATCACACCCGGCATCGAACGGTTCGAGTACTTCCGCCACCTGGAACGGATCGCCTACGGCAAGGTGCCGCCGGAGTCCCTGCTGGACGTCCAGGAGCTCTACGACACCTACTTCACCCGCAGTGAGGCCTGGAACACGGTCCGGGCATGACGGGAGTGGGGTGACCGACAAGTCGGGCGTAAGCATTCCGCTTGCACCGGAGCCGACCTACCGTTGCTGCCCATGCGGTTCCCCCTCTTGAGCGCTCGGCGCCTCGGGCTGCCCAGACGGGCCGTCTCCCAGATCCTGCTGACCCAGCTGGCCATCGCCGCCGGGGTCGCCGTACTGGCGACCGGACTGTTCCTGGCACCGCTCAGCGCCCAGCTCGACGACCAGGCCATGCGGCGCGCCCTGGCCATCGCGCAGAGCGCCGCGGCCGACCCCGCGCTGGCCGCCGGGGTCCTGTCCTCCGGGGCCTCGGCCGACAGCCCCGTCCAGTCCTCGGCCGAGCGGATCCGCCGGGCCACCGGAGCCGAGTACGTGGTCGTGCTCGACCTGGACGGCATCCGTCGCTCGCACCCGAGCGCCGACCGGATCGGGCTGCCCGTCTCCACCGACCCGAGCGACGCTCTGGCGGGACGTGAGGTCATGGAGATCGACGACGGCACCCTGGGCCGCTCCGCCCGCGGCAAGGTCCCGCTCCTCGCGGCCGACGGTGAGATCGTCGGCGCCGTCTCGGTCGGCATCGCCTACGACAGCGTCCGCGACCGGCTGCTCGGTGCGATCCCCGGCCTGCTCGCCTACGCGGGCGGCGCTCTGGCGGCCGGTGCGCTCGCCGCCTATCTGCTCTCCCGTCGGATCCAGCGGCAGACCCGTGATCTGGCCTTCTCCGACATCGCTGGCCTGCTCGCCGAGCGCGAGGCCATGCTGCACTCCATCCGTGAGGGCGTGATCGCCTTGGCCCCCGACGGCAGGGTCCGGCTGGTCAACGACGAGGCCGCCCGCCTGCTGGGCCTCGCCCCGGACGCCGCCGACGGCTGCGCGGGGCGTCCGCTGGAGGACGTACTGGGCACGGGCCGCACCACCGACGTCCTGTCGGGCCGCGTCACCGGCCAGGACCTGCTCACCGTCCAGGGCTCCCGGGTGCTGGTGGCCAACCGGATGCCCACCGAGGACGGCGGCGCCGTCGCCACCCTCCGCGACCGCACCGAGCTGGAGCACCTGGGCCGCGAGCTCGACTCCACCCGGGGCCTGATCGATGCCCTCCGCGCCCAGGACCACGAGCACGCCAACCGCCTCCACACCCTCCTCGGCCTGCTGGAGCTGGGCCTGCACGAGGAGGCGGTGGAGTTCGTGACCGAGGTCGCCGGCGTGCACCGGACGACGGCCGAGCAGGTCACCGAGAAGGTCCACGACCCCCTGCTGGCCGCCCTTCTGGTGGGCAAGGCGACCGTCGCCGCCGAACGCGGCGTCCCGCTGCGTCTGGCCGGCACCACCCTCCTCCCCGACCGCCTGGTGGACCCGGGCGGCCTCGTCACGATCCTCGGCAACCTCGTGGACAACGCCTTGGACGCGGCCACCGGTTCGGCGGCGCCCTTGGTCGAGGTGGAGCTGCGCGCGGAGGGTCGAACCGCCGTGCTGCGGGTGCGCGACAGCGGCCCCGGGGTGCCCGCCGCGCGCCGCGAGGAGATCTTCACGGAGGGCTGGTCGACCAAGCAGCCCAAGGCCCACCGCGAGCGCGGGCTGGGCCTCGCCCTCGTACGCCGCCTCGCGGAGCGGCAGGGCGGCAGCGCCCGGGCCGGTGAAGCAGCGGACGGAGGGGCGGAATTCTCCGTCGTACTCCCGGAGGCCCTGCGGTGAACGAGACCCCGATCCACGTATTGGTCGTCGACGACGACGTGCGTGTTGCCCTGATCAACGCGGCGTACGTGGCGAAGGTTCCCGGTTTCCAGGTGACGGCACAGGCCCATTCGGCCGCCGAGGCCCTGGAGTTCCTCGGCTCGCATCCCGTGGACCTGGTCCTCCTGGACCACTACCTCCCGGACGAGAACGGCCTGGACCTGGTGCGGCGCCTGCGCCAACTCGGCCACCGCACCGATGTGATCATGGTCACCGCCGCCCGCGATCTCGCCACCGTGCAAGCCGCGATGCGTCTCGGCGCCCTGCAGTACCTGGTCAAACCCTTCACCTTCGCCGGACTGCGCAGCCGTCTGGAGGCGTACGGATCCCTGCGCCGCACCCTGGAGACGGGCGGCGAGGCCGAACAGGACGAGGTGGACCGGATCTTCGGCGCCCTCGCCGCAGCGGGATCCCCGAACGAGCTCCCCAAGGGCCACTCCGCCGGCACGGCGGAGCTCGTCCGCCAGGTGCTGCGGTCCGCAGAAGGCCCCTTGTCCACCCAGCAGATCGCCGACCGCGCGGGCATCAGCCGACAGACCGCCCAGCGCTACGTCAAACTCCTCGAACGCACCGCCCGGGTCAGCCTCGCCCTGCGCTACGGCGAGACCGGCCGCCCGGAGCACCGCTACACCTGGCTCCCGTCGGAGGGACCGGCCTGACGGGAGCCGGACGCCCGGCCGCTCCGGCTCCGGTCAGACCGCTCCGGCTCCGGTCAGGGAGCGGACCTCCGTCTCCGCGTGCTTCGCCTCGTCCGGCTCCTCGCCCGAGGTGACGGTGCCCAGCCAGCCCGCCAGGAAGCCCAGGGGGATGGAGACGATCCCCGGGTTCTGCAGCGGGAAGTACTGGAAGTCCACTCCGGGGAAGAGGGATTCGGCGCTGCCCGACACCACCGGCGAGATCAGCACCAGCAGCACCGCCGGAATCAGGCCTCCGTACACCGACCAGACGGCTCCGCGCGTGGTGAAGCCGCGCCAGAAGAGCGAGTACAGCAGCACCGGCAGGTTGGCCGAGGCCGCCACCGCGAAGGCCAGCCCCACCAGGAACGCCACGTTGAGGTCCTGGGCGAGCAGTCCGAGGGCGATCGCGACCGCCCCGATGCCGACGGCCGCGACCCGGGCCACCGCGACCTCGCTGCGCTGCCGGGCGTGCCGGCGCTTGAGCGAGGCGTACAGGTCGTGCGCGACGGATGCCGAGGAGGCGAGGGTGATGCCGGCCACCACCGCCAGGATGGTGGCGAAGGCGATGGCGGCGACGAAGGCGAACAGCACCGCGCCCCCGGTGGTACCGGCACCCCCGCCGAGGAAGGCCGCCAGCAGCGGGACGGCCGTGTTCCCGGAGGCGTTGGACGCCCGCACCTCGTCCGGTCCCACCAGTGCGGCCGCTCCGAAGCCGAGCACGATGGTCATCAGGTAGAAGCCACCGATCAGCCCGATCGCCCACACCACCGAGCGACGGGCCGACCGCGCGGTGGGCACGGTGTAGAACCGCGACAGGATGTGCGGCAGCCCGGCGGTCCCGAGGACCAGGGCGAGACCGAGGCTCATGAAGTCGATCCGGGCGGTCCAGTCCCCGCCGTACTTGAGGCCGGGGCCGAGGAACGCCCGCCCGTGTCCGCTGCGGTCGGCTGCGCTGGTGAGCAACTGGTCGAAGTTCCCGTGGAAGCGCAGCAGCACGAGCACGGTCAGGGTGATCGCGCCACCCATCAGCAGCACGGCCTTCACGATCTGGATCCAGGTGGTGGCCCGCATCCCGCCGAAGGACACGTAGACCACCATCAGCGCGCCCACCCCCACCACGGTGAGGGTCCGGGCGACGGCGCTCGAATTCCCCAGCAGCAGGCCGACCAGACTGCCCGCGCCGACCATCTGCGCGATGAGGTACAGGACGGAGACCACCACCGAGGAGGTGCCGGCCGCGATCCGCACCGGACGCTCGCTCATCCGGGCCGCGACCACGTCGGCGAGGGTGAAACGCCCGCAGTTGCGGACCAGTTCGGCGACGAGGAACAGCACCACGAGCCAGGCCACGAGGAAGCCCACCGAGTACAGCAGGCCGTCGTAGCCGAAGAGGGCGATCAGGCCGGAGATGCCGAGGAAGGAGGCGGCGGACATGTAGTCGCCCGCGATGGCGAAACCGTTCTCCATCGGGGAGAACAGTCGCCCGCCGGCATAGAACTCCTCGGCCGACCCGTGCCGGTTCCGGCTGACCCAGGTGGTGATGCCGAGGGTCACGGCGATGAAGAGGCTGAACAGGATCAGCGCGAGGGTCTGGTGTTCGGTGGTCACCGGCCCGCCCTCCTCGCCCGGGTCCGGTCCTGACCGCGTTCCTGCTCGAAGACGGTCCAGCGTAGATCGAGCGCGGCCCGGTCCCGCCGCAGCCGCGCGTGCCGGGCGTACGCCCAGGTCAGCAGGAAGGTGCTGAGGAACTGGCCGAGCCCCGCCAGCATGGCCACGTTGACCGCGCCCACCACGGGCCGGGCCATGAGGCCGGGCGCGGCGGTGGCGGCGACCACATAGGCGACGTACCAGAGGAAGAACCCGGCGGTGGCGGGGACGACGAACCTGCGGTAGCGGGCGCGCACCTCCTGGAAGGCGGCACTGCGCTGCACTTCGAGGTAGATGTCGGATGCGCCGGGGGCGGGGCGTCCGCCACCGGGGACCGGGGCCGGCTGGGACGTTTCCTCACCCTCGCCCCACCCGACGGCCAGTGCGTCGTACCAGGGGTCGTCCAGCCGGATCGTTCCGGTATCACGACCTTCGTGCTTGTCCACCGAACTCTCCTTGTCCGCTGCCGCATTGGCCGCGTGCCCACAAGGATGTGCGGACTGGGCGCTTTCCGGACTGGTGTACCGGCGCTCTTCACTCCAACAGGTGATGGAGCGATGAGCGCCGGTATGCCGTGGCGCGTTCGGTGTCGGGTGCCGCCGGGCTCCGGCGGCACCCGGATCAGGCGTCGATGCGGGAGCGGTCCAGGGTCGCCGCGGAGCTCGTGATGAACTCCTTGCGGGGCGCCACCTCGTTGCCCATGAGCAGGTCGAAGACCTGCTCGGCCGAGTCCAGGTCGCCGATGTTGATCCGGCGCAGGGTGCGGTGGCGGGGGTCCATGGTGGTCTCCGCCAGCTGGTCCGCGTCCATCTCGCCGAGGCCCTTGTAACGCTGGATCGAGTCCTTGTACCGGATGTTCTTGCGCTGGTACTCCAGGAGGGTCTGGCGCAGCTCGTTGTCCGAGTACGTGTAGACGTACTTGTCCTGGCCCTTCTTCGGCTGGACCAGCTCGATCCGGTGCAGCGGAGGCACGGCCGCGAAGACCCGGCCCGCCTCGACCATCGGTCGCATGTACCGCTGGAAGAGCGTGAGCAGCAGGCAGCGGATGTGCGCGCCGTCGACGTCGGCGTCGACGAGCAGCACGATCTTGCCGTACCGGGCGGCGTCGATGTCGAAGGTCCGGCCCGAGCCGGCTCCTATGACCTGGATGATCGCTCCGCACTCGGCGTTCTTGAGCATGTCCGAGATCGAGGACTTCTGGACGTTGAGGATCTTGCCGCGGATCGGCAGGAGCGCCTGGAACTCCGAGTTCCGGGCGAGCTTCGCGGTGCCGAGGGCCGAGTCGCCCTCGACGATGAAGAGCTCGCTGCGGTCCACGTCGTCGCTGCGGCAGTCGGCCAGCTTCGCGGGGAGCGAGGAGGTCTCCAGCGCGGTCTTGCGACGCTGCGCCTCCTTGTGCTGACGGGCCGCGATCCGGGTCCTGGCGGCCGCGACGATCTTCTCCATCACGGCGCGGGCCTGCTGCTTGTCGTCACGCTTGGTGGAGGTCAGGAAGGCCTTGAGCTCCTTGGCGACCACGGCGGCGACGATCCGGGTGGCCGCGGAGGTGCCGAGCACCTCCTTGGTCTGGCCCTCGAACTGCGGCTCGGCGAGCCGGACGGTCACGACCGCCGTCATGCCCTCCATCGCGTCGTCCTTGACCACGTCGTCCTCCGCCACGCGCAGCAGCTTGGCCGAGCGCAGGACCTCGTTCACGGTCTTGGCGACCGAGCGCTCGAAGCCGGAGACGTGGGTGCCGCCCTTGGGGGTGGCGATGATGTTCACGAAGGACTTGACGTTGGTCTCGTACCCCGTGCCCCAGCGCAGGGCGATGTCCACGCCGAGCTCACGGGTGACCTCGGTGGGGGTCATGTGGCCGCGGTCGTCGAGGACCGGGACGGTCTCCTTGAAGGTGCCCGTGCCGCTCAGGCGCAGGACGTCGCAGACGGCCTTGTCCTGGGCGAGGTACTCGCAGAATTCGCTGATGCCGCCGTCGAAGCGGAAGGTCTCCTCGGTCTTGCCGGCCCCGTCGATGCCGCGCTCGTCGCGGACGACCAGGGTCAGGCCGGGGACGAGGAAGGCGGTCTGGCGGGCGCGCTGGTAGAGCGTCTCCAGGTTGAGCCGGGCATCCTTGAGGAAGATCTGGCGGTCGGCCCAGTAGCGGACCCGGGTGCCCGTCCTGCCCTTGGCGACCCGCTTGACCTTGCGCAGGCCGTTGGCCGGGTCGAAGGGGCTCTCGGCGCCCTGCTCGGTGAACATGCCCGGCACGCCGCGACGGAAGCTGATGGCGTGGGTCGCGCTGTTGCGGTCGACCTCGACGTCGAGACGGGCGGAGAGGGCGTTGACCACGGAGGCGCCGACGCCGTGCAGACCGCCGGAGGCCGCGTACGAGCCACCACCGAACTTGCCGCCGGCGTGCAGCTTGGTCATGACGACCTCGATGCCGGACAGGCCGGTCTTGGGCTCGACGTCCACGGGGATGCCGCGGCCGTTGTCCCGGACCTCGACGGAGGCGTCCTCGTGCAGGATCACCTCGATGTGGTCGCAGTACCCGCCCAGGGCCTCGTCGACGGAGTTGTCGATGATCTCCCACAGGCAGTGCATGAGGCCCCGACTGTCGGTGGAGCCGATATACATGCCGGGGCGCTTGCGGACGGCCTCCAGCCCTTCGAGGACGAGCAGGTGCCGCGCGGTGTAGTTGGAACCGTCCCGGTCTGCTCCGGACAGCAGCGCGCTGGAAGGCACGGACGTGTCGGCGGTCACGCAGTTCGCTCCTCGCTGAATTTCTTTTCTGGCCCGGTCGGGCGCAGGGGTGGCTCGGGTGCCGCTCGAAGGGTACCGAGGCCAGGTAGAGCCGATGCAACGCCACCCTCGCGCATTGCTCAGCCTAGTCCAGATCCGTACGAGTGTTCGATCCCCCGCGCGGGTGAAGGAAACATCACGTTCCCTTCCGCGCATGAACCATTTAGGGTTCGGGCACGTCCTCATTCACAACCTGGCACTCTCGCCGGGGGAGGATGGAACTGCAACAAGCGCACGACTGACAACGCGAAACCGTAAAGCAACGCAATACGGCTCCTTCGCCGCCAACCGGCAACAGCCGGCCAGCTTCGGAAGGAAGTTTCGAGGAAAAGCCGCGAGCGGGAACGTTTTCGGCCTGGTTGGATGTTGACCCTGGTACGACAGCTCGTCGAGCTAGAGAAGAGGCGACGTGACTACTGTTCTGACACCCGCGACCCCGCTGACGGCCGCTGACCGATGCGACCGTTGCGGCGCCCAGGCATATCTGCGCGTCGTCCTGCTGAGCGGCGGTGAACTGCTCTTCTGCGCCCACCACGGGCGCAAGTTCGAGCCGGAACTCAAGAAGATCGCCGCGGAAATACAGGATGAGACAGAGCGGCTCACGTCCGCTCCGGCTGCCAATGCCGAACCCGAGGACCGCTGACACAGGCCTGCACCTCGCATCCGACGAGCCAGGACCGGCCAGGCCGGTCGACGGGCGGCACCCCTGAGACCCAGGGGTGCCGCCCGTCCTCACGTCCGCGACCCTGCCGCTAAGGCGTGCGATGCCCCTGTACGGGCCCTGCGTACGGCTGGGAGGCCCCGCGGGCGCCCCACCGGATGTCCCGGACCTTCCCGGGCTGCGCGCCCGTCTCCGGGGCCAGTACGAAGTCGACCAACGGGGCGATGCGCGTGTAGATCCCCGGGCTGTCGGCGCGCCCGCAGCCCCGGCCCCACGAAACCAGCCCGATCAGCCGCCCCTGCGCCACCAGCGGCCCGCCGCTGTCGCCCTGGCAGGCGTCCTTGCCCCCGGCGCTGTCCCCCGCGCACACCATGGACTCCGCGCGGTACTGCCCGTCCGCGTCCCCGGGGTAGGCGCGCACGCAGATCTCGTCCGCCAGCACCGTCACCCCGGCGGCACGGAGCCCGTACGCGTAGTCACCGAAGCCGCTCGTGTCGCCCCAGCCGTACACCGCGGCCTCGGTCCCGGCCGTGTAGGCGGGATGTCCCGCCCCGGCCATGGGCAGCACGTGGTCGGCGGGCACCGACTCGGCCAGCTCCAGAACGGCGAGGTCTCCGGCGTTGCTCGCCGGGTCGTAGGCCGGGTTCACCCTGGCCCCGCGCACCGCGATCTCCCGGCCGTCGGCCGCCCTGAGCTCCGTACGCCCGGCGATCACGCGGAAGTCGGCCACGGATTCCACCGGACCGCCCAGCACCTGGCTGCCGAGGCAGTGCGCGGCCGTCAGCACCCTGGTCGGGGCGACGACCACGCCACCGCAGAACTGCCCGCCCCGCGTACCCCCGAACCGGTCACGGCTGGCGAGGGCGACGACCCAGGGACTGTCGGCCACCTTCACCGGCTTCCCGCCGATCACCACACTGTCCGCGGCCGCCTGCGGCACCTGGGCGAACGGCGCCGCGGCCGCTCCCGCCGCCAGGGTCAGCGCTCCCGCCAGAGCACGGGCAAAGGGACGACGCATGAGGCCTCCTGACTCCGAGTGTGCATGACTCCACCCAGAGTGGGACGCCCGGTCGCCGAGCGCACCCGCGCGGCCACCCTCGCCCTGTCCTCCGCATCGGCTTTCGGCGGCGGCCCGTGCCGCCGCCGAGGCCTCCCGATCAGTCCAGGTAGTCGCGCAGCACCTGGGAGCGGGACGGGTGCCGGAGCTTCGACATCGTCTTGGACTCGATCTGGCGGATCCGCTCACGGGTGACCCCGTAGACCTTGCCGATCTCGTCCAGGGTCTTCGGCTGGCCGTCCGTGAGGCCGAAGCGCATCGAGACCACGCCGGCCTCGCGCTCACTCAGGGTGTCGAGCACCGAGTGCAGCTGCTCCTGCAGCAGCGTGAAGCTCACGGCATCGGCCGGGACGACCGCTTCGGAGTCCTCGATGAGGTCACCGAACTCGCTGTCGCCGTCCTCGCCGAGCGGCGTGTGGAGGGAGATCGGCTCGCGGCCGTACTTCTGGACCTCGATGACCTTCTCGGGGGTCATGTCGAGTTCCTTGGCCAGCTCCTCCGGGGTGGGCTCGCGGCCCAGGTCCTGGAGCATCTGGCGCTGGACGCGGGCGAGCTTGTTGATGACCTCGACCATGTGCACCGGGATGCGGATGGTGCGTGCCTGGTCGGCCATGGCGCGCGTGATCGCCTGGCGGATCCACCACGTGGCATAGGTCGAGAACTTGTAGCCCTTGGTGTAGTCGAACTTCTCGACCGCACGGATCAGACCCAGGTTGCCCTCCTGGATCAGGTCCAGGAAGAGCATGCCGCGGCCGGTGTAGCGCTTGGCGAGGGAGACCACGAGGCGGAGGTTGGCCTCCAGCAGGTGGTTCTTCGCACGGCGGCCGTCCTCGGCGATGATCTCCAGCTCGCGCTTGAGCTTGGGCGCCAGCTTGTCGGAGTTCGCCAGCTTGTCCTCGGCGAACAGACCCGCCTCGATGCGCTTGGCGAGCTCGACCTCCTGCTCGGCGTTGAGGAGGGGGACCTTGCCGATCTGCTTGAGGTAGTCCTTGACCGGGTCGGCGGTGGCTCCGGCGACCACGACCTGCTGGGCGGGGGCGTCGTCCTCGTCGTCGGAGATGACGAAGCCCTTGTTCTCCCCGCCCTCCTCCTCTTCCTCGGCCTCGGCCTTGGCGGCGTCGGGACCCTCGTCAGGGGTCTCGTCCTCGGCGCCCTCGTCCGCGTCCTTCTTGGAGGCGGTCTTCTTCGCCGCCGTCTTCTTGGCGGCGGTCTTCCTGGCCGGCGCGGCCTTCTTGGCCGCGGTCTTCTTCGCCGCCGTCTTCTTGGCTGCGGGCTCCGTTCCGGGCTCTCCCGCGAGAGCTTCCACGATCTCCGAGTCCGCCGGAACGGGGGTCGCCGCGGGCTGCGCTGCCGTCGTCCTGGCCGCCGTCTTCTTGACGGTCTCGGTGGCCGTCCGCTTGGCCGGGCTCTTGGCTGCGACGCTCTTGCGGGTGGTGCGCTTGGGCGACTCCGCGGCACTGACCATCAGCGTCACACCCTCTTCCTCGAGGATCTGGTTGAGGCTGCGCAGAACATTCTTCCACTGGGTCGCAGGAATCTGGTCAGCCTCGAAGGCCCGACGCACGTCATCGCCGGCGATCTGCCCCTCGGCCTTGCCCCGCTCGATGAGCGCCATCACAGACTCGGAATCGGCGATCTCCGGCGGGAGCGTACGGGATGTGCTGGCCGACACGAACAACCTCTCGGAACGATGGGAACGGCTTCCGACCCCGGGCCTGCTGGTGCTGGACCGGAACCGACGACCACTGACCGGGGATGGGCCGGCGGCGCGGGCAGGGGCCGGGGAGCTGCACAGCACCCCCAAGGGCTGCTGTCTTCCCTCCGTCGGCCATCACCTCTTACGTCATCGCGTGACCTCGCAGAGCGTTACGCCCAATCTTCGTGGCCCGAGTCACACCCCGTACTCAGGAGTGCCGCTCCTGTGGTCGAACCTGGCGTGTCGCGGGTGTCGAACCGCCACGAAACGGGGCCTCACGTCGGTGTCGCCGGACCCGACCGGGCCCGGCGACATGTTCTGCACCCCCGCGCCCCCGCGCGTCCGCCCGTCAGTGCTCGCGCGGGGCGGGAACCACGCGCTCGACCTCCGGATGAACCGTCAGAAGCTGGCGCATGGCGTTCTCGGCGCCCGTCGCGTCACCCGCGGCCAGGGCCTCGACCATCCGCGCGTGGTGCGCGACGGAGGTCTCGCTGGGGCGGTCGCAGGCGGTGATCGGGTTGCCGGAGACCTGGAGGGCTGCGGAGACGATGCCGGAGAGGTGCTCCAGCATGCGGTTTCCGGCGACCTGGATGAGGAGCGCGTGGAATTCGTTGTCGGCGCGCGCGAAGGTGATCGCGTCGCCCTGGCCGAGGGCGTGGCCCATGATCTCGACCATGTCCGCGAGGCGCTGCTGGATGTCCGGGCGGCCGTGACCGGCGGCGAGACGGGCGGCGAGCGGCTCGATGGTCCAGCGGAGCTCACCGAGCTCGCGGCGCTGGTCGTCGCGCTGCGGGCCGAAGGCGCGCCATTCGATGATGTCGGGGTCGAGCAGGTTCCAGTCGGCGACGGGACGGACCCGGGTGCCGACGTTGGGGCGGGCGCTGACGAGGCCCTTGGCCTCCAGCACCCGCAGCGATTCGCGGACCACCGTGCGGGAGACCTCGAAACGCTGGCCGATCTCCTCGGGGACGAGCGGACGGTCCGCGCCGAGGTCACCGGAAACGATCATCTGGCCGAGCTGCTGGACGAGTTGGCCGTGGAGTCCGCGTCCGCGGCTGCCTGCCGCTCGGCGGCCCACGCGGCTCAACTCGATGTCGGCACCGTCCCAGTGGGGTGCTCCGACGCGGTCGGACCCGGGGGTCTCCGCGTAGGGGTAACGGTCGAGTTCGCCCGGGCCGGCGAGGCCGGAGTCGGCGTGGCGGGCGGCGGTCATCATGGTGTGCGCAAGGGTACTCACGAATCCTTTGTCGGCCGTGCCTCCATGACCCTTGAGGTCTTTGGTGAAAAGCACACGAAAGGGTGATCGGTGCCACCTACGCAATTGACGACTTATCGTAAAGAATCGGGCCTTTTGCGGGGAGTTGCGGTCCGCTTGACGTGACACGGACCGCAATGGTCCTCTCCGCGACTTCTCCCGCATCCGAACGATCACCAACGGACCCGGCTGCGCAGTCCGGTGAACCCATAGGCGCACAACAGGACCATCAGCGACAACACCAGTGCGGTCCCGACGGGTTGGGCCATCACCCGGAGGGCCCCCACCAGCACGCGGTCGACCTCCGGCGGCCACTGCCCCCAGGTCAGGCCGCGCAGGCGGGCAGCGAGTCCGGTCGAGGGGTACGCGGACGAACCCTCCAGCGCCTTGCGCACCAGCGGAACCACCATCACCGGTACGGCGAGCACCGCGGCCAGTCCCGCGGTGGCGGACCGGAACACACCGGAGGCCAGTACGCCGGCCCACGCGCAGCCGATGAGCAGCCCGGCCCAACTCACGGCCGGGGAGAGCCACTCCACCGGGGTGCGCAGGGGGCCGCTGTCGAAGACCAGCGCGAGGGCGGCGGCGTCGGCGGCCACCGTCAGGGCGCCGAGCAGCAGGGCCAGGGCGGCACAGATGCCCAGCTTGGCGGTGAGGAGTCCCATTCGCCGGGGCACGGTGCCCCGGTCGGCGGCGAGCGCGGGGTAGCGGTACTCCTCGCCGAAGGCCAGCGCGCCGAGCAGTCCCGCCCCCAAGGCGGCGGGCGGCAGCGGCAGCAGTTCGGGCCAGGCGGCGAGCAGCCGGTTCTGCGGGGTCTGCCCGGTCCGGGCGAGGACCAGGGCGGTGAGGACGGAGGCGGCGACGACCAGGGCGGCGGTGAGGACGGGGGTGGCGGTCCCGAAGACCCGGAGCAACTCGTAGCGCAGGGGTCGCAGCGGGCCACCCACGCGGCGCACGGCCGACGCCGGGCGCCCGGAGCGGATCTGCCGCGGGTTCTCGCCGGGGGTGTCGGCGGCGGCCTCGGCGCGGACCGCGCCCGGCTCCGGCGGGCCTCCGGCCGCGGTGCGCGCGGCCGGGACCGGCGCCGTCGACGCACCGGCGTCGCCCGTCTCGTCGGCGAGCTGATGGACCAGCACGCCGTGCCGGAACGCCGCCTCGCCGACCTCGGCGCAGTTGCTGCCGTACACCGACAGGCGGCTGCCGCTCTCCGCGACGATCTCCACCGAACGCCGTGCGGCGCGGGCCTCCCGGCCCAGTACGTCGGCCAGTCGGGCCGCGTGCGGGGTGCGCACGGCGACCCGAGGCCGCAGCCGGGTCCGGGCGAAGTCCGCCGCGTCCTGGTCGGCGACGAGCCGGCCCGCCTCGATGCTGACGACGCGGTCGGCGCTACGGGCGGCCTCCTTGGCGTCGTCGGTGGTGAAGAGCACCGCGCCGCCGAGGGAGGCGTGGCCGCGCAGCAGGCCGTGCAGCCAGCCGCGTTCGCGTGGGGAGAGTCCGGCACCGGGCTCGTCGAGCAGCAGGGTGCACGGATCGGCGAGCAGGGCCGAGGCCAGAGCGACCCGGCGCTCCATGCCGAGCGACAGGGAGCCGAGCCGCTGGTCCCGCAGCCCCGCGATGCCGACGACCTCGAGCATCGCGTCGGCCCGGGAAGCCGGCACCCCGGCGGCGGCACAGAGCATCCGCAGCTGGTTGCGGACGGTCCGCGCGGGGTTGCCGGGGACGTCGCCCAGGAGCACGCCGACCTCACGGCCGGGGTGCGGGATCCGGTGCAGCGCGCGGCCGCGGAAGTAGGTGACGCCGCGGCCCGGTTCGAGTTCGAGCATGAGCCGCAGTGCGGTGGTCTTGCCCGATCCCGGCTCGCCGAGCAGGGCGGTCACATGCCCCGGGCGGGCCTCGAAGGTGAGGTCGTCCACGAGGGGCGGGGCGTCGGGGCGGGGTTTGCTGGTGAGTCCGATGGCCTGGAGCATCGCTTCTCTCGCGGGGGGTGAGACCGCTCAGCGGCAGGGTGGGTACCGCAAGCAAGATAACGCGATATGTCCGATATTCAGCGCAACCGGTCCGATGGAATGCCGATACTGCCGCCCCCGGGCTCCGCACGGACGGCGGGTCCGGACCCGGTCCGGGCATCGGGACAGCGGTCCGGGCATCGCCCGGGGCGCCTCGTACGCCGCGGTGTCAGACCTCCGGACGCAGCATCGGCGGGTTGAGCAGGGTGGCCCCACCCGCCCGGAACAGCTGGGCCGGACGCCCGCCCTGACGGGTCGTCGTACCTCCGGCCGGCACCAGGAATCCGGGAGTGCCGGTGACCTTGCGGTGGAAGTTGCGCGGGTCGAGGGACACTCCCCAGACCGCCTCGTACACCCGGCGCAGCTCGCCGACGGTGAACTCCGGCGGGCAGAAGGCCGTGGCCAGCGAGGAGTACTCGATCTTCGAGCGGGCCCGCTCCACACCGTCGGCGAGGATCCTGGCGTGGTCGAAGGCGAGACCCGTGGAGTCCTCGTCGGTGCCGGCCAGCACCTCGTCGACCGAGGCCCAACGCGCGCTGTTGGCGTCTCCCCCGGCCCGGGGCGCAGGCAGGTCCGGAGCCAGCACCAGGTGCGCCACGCTGACGACACGCATCCGCGGATCGCGCTTCGGATCGCCGTAGGTGGCCAGCTGTTCGAGGTGCGCGCCGTTGCCCGCGCCGGGCAGGGCGGGGTCGTGCGCACAGAGGCCGGTCTCTTCGGAGAGCTCCCTGGCGGCGGCCCCCGCCAGGTCCTCGTCCCCGCGGACGAAACCTCCGGGCAGCGCCCAGCGGCCCTGGAACGGCTGCTCACCTCTCCGGACGACCAGCGCGCAGAGCGCGTGGCGCCGCACGGTGAGCACGACCAGGTCGAC
The DNA here is from genome assembly GCF_041432505.1 of Streptomyces virginiae. Classification (GTDB taxonomy): domain Bacteria; phylum Actinomycetota; class Actinomycetes; order Streptomycetales; family Streptomycetaceae; genus Streptomyces; species Streptomyces virginiae_A. Next base: position 6,378,772 of record NZ_CP107871.1, on the reverse strand, counting down.
GGTGACGGCGAAGGGCGGATAGGCCGACGGGTCGTAGGGCGACATGCCGCGATCATAGTCGTCTGCCTGACGATAAACAGCGCTTTGGTGACCTTGAAGGCAGCACCCCGAGGGCTGCGGCCTTCGATCGGGCGGACGGTCCGGCCGGAACGGGGTGCGAATGCTCAGCCACCCAACTGGAGCGCATCGGCCGCCTCCTCCACCATGCCGAGGCCGAGCCGGCTGATCCGGACGGCGAAGGGCTCCCCCGCGACCCGAAGACCCGAGAGTCTGAGCCCGCCCAGCGGGGCTCCGGGCAGGGGCGCGAGGGCGACCGTGCCCGCGGGGGCGTCGGGGCGGATGCCGGCGAGGGCGGTCAGGGCGTGGATCCCGGCCGCCGCGGCCACGGCGGCCGGGCGGCAGGCCGCCGGGTGCGGCACGGGGGCGCTGCCCGTGGTGCGCTGCTCGGCCGCGAACATCTCCGGAAGCCGGTATCCGAAGGCCTCCGCCGCGTCCAGCAGGCCTCCGAGCAGGCCCGCTGCCTCCTTCTCGAAGCCGGCCTGGGCCAGGCCCGCCACGGCCACCGCGCTCTCGTACGCCCTCACGGCGCCCGAGCGGTGACCGAACGGGTTGTAGCCCGGCTCCTTCACGACCATGCTCCGCAGCCCCCATCCGGAGTCCATGGCGGGGGCTCCGAGCAGTCGGGCGAGCTGCTCGGCCCGGGTCCGGTCCAAGAGCCCCGGGGCGAGCCGACCGCCGCCGAGCAGTCCGGTGTCGAGCAGGTGGGCGGCGGCCCCCGTCAGGCGTGGCAGCGGCCTCCCGTCGGGGTGGAGGGCCGAGGCGGGCCGGCCGCCGTCGGGACCGTCGATCCAGAACCGGGCCCGGAACCGCTCCCGCAGCCCGACCGCCCGATCCCGCCACTCCTCGGCTCCGGGCCGCCCGCACGCGGCGAGCAGGTCGGCTCCGAGCACCGCGGCCCGATGGGCGTGGGCCTGGGTCTCGCAGCGCCGCGGGCCCGGGTCGGGGTCGGCCAGGAAGCCGTCCTCCCCCAAGGCGCCCCGAAGCCAGTGCAGGCACCGCTCGGCGACCGGGAGCAGCCGGGCCACCTCCTCCTCGGGCATCCCCCAGAGCCGGGCCTCGGCCAGCACCGCGGGGAAGGCCAGTGTCGCCTCCGTGCCGGTGCACCCCGGTGGAAGTTGCGCGCCCGCTCCGCGCAGCGGGCCCGGGATCTTCCCGTGGTCCGGCCCCGGATCCTCGATCTGGGTGCGGGCGAGGATGCGTAGGGTGGCGGCGGCGAGACCGGTCCCGAGGGGCAGCGCCATCCGCGCGGCCCAGAGCGACTCCGCCGGTGCCAGGCCCAGCCGCCAGGGCGCTCCCGCCGCGGCGAAGGCGTCGCCCGGCTGCTCGGGGTCGCGCAGGAGCAGCGCGCCCAGGTCCTGGACGCTGGTCCGGAACCATGCCTCGGCCCGCGGATCGTCCCCTTCGGCCCGGGCGTCGGCCAGCGGGTTCGCCACCTGCCCGGCGGGGGCCCGCCCCACCCGGTGCTGCGTGGTCCGCAGCTCGATGGTGCGGGATTCGCCGGGAGCCAGTTCGAGCTGCCAGCGCAGCAGCCCCGCCGAGGCCAGCGCGTCGTCCGGCGGCGGCTCGGCGGCGGTCACGGCCTGTGTCTCGCCGGTGCTCCAGCGCAGCCCGGCGGCGTGCACCCCGGCGGGTACCTCCGGCCCGGCCCGGCCGGCGGCGACGGCGGCCAGCTCCGCCAGGTCGGTGCCGAGCAGCACCTCCACGGGCAGGCGTACCGGCCGGGCCGAGAAGCTGCGCAGGGTGATCCGCTCGGTGCCGTCCGCGTGCCGGAGCCGTTCCACGCCGATGTCGGGGTCGGGGCCGGGCTCGGCGCCGGTGCGCACGGTCGCGGTGAAGACGGCCCGGTCGGCGGCGAGGCTGCGCCCCTGGACCGCGATCGGGTCCCGGCCGCCGACGCGCAGTACGCAGCGGGAGAGCAGGCGGCGCCCGGACCGGTAGATCCCTTCGATCCCCTGCCCGGTCAGCTGGCCGTGCTCCGGTGAGATGGCCAGACAGGGCGCGGAGACGCAGATGACGGCGTCGTGCACGGGCGGCAGTTCGGTCCTGCGGGCGGCGGGCACGCCGGCTGGGCGAGGAGGTGCGAGGTGAGACATGTGTCGCCTTGTCTGCGCTCCGGTCGGTTCAGCTGGGCGGCGGCGCGGCCGGTCCCCCACCACCCCACAGCTGAACGCCCCCGACCCCGCCCGGGTCACGGTCCCGGGCGCCGTCCGGGCGTGCCCGGGGTGAGGCCCGCGCCGACGGGGCAGGCCCAAGGCGTACCGGAGCCGTCGCACCGGACCGCCGGACGAGGTGGACCGGTGCGCGCTCACTGTTCGCTCCTCGCGGTACGGCGCGATCCACGGCGGGCGGTCCGGTCCCGGCGACCGGGAGGACGGGTTCCGGCGGAGGGGCGGCTTCGCCGAGGTTCCCGTCGGCGCCGCTCCTCCCGCAGGCACTGCCGCAGCCCCTCGGGGTCGATCCCTTCGTTGCAGGCGTGGTGGAGCAGCTGGGCGAAGCGGTACTCGGCGTCCGCCCGCAGGGCCAGGCCGAAGGCGATCCGGGCGGTCGGCTCGTCGCCCGTGGACCACGAGACCCAACCGGCGAGGGTGAGCGGGGCGGCCGCGTGCTCGCCGTAGGCCCCGACGCAGCGCCTGGCCAGGGCCCGCCACAGCCGCAAGGCCGGGGCCGCCTCCTCCTTCTCCATCCATTCCGCGGCCACGTCCCGGATCTCGCGGTCCTGAAGGCCGAGGATCAGTGCGGCGGCCTCGTCGTGGCCGAGCAGCGCGTCGTCCCAGTCGTCGGCGTGGGCGCCTCCCTCGACGGGCGGGGCGAGTGTCATGCGCCGCATCAGGGCCCGCGCCAGGGCGATGGTCTCGGCTCCGACCTCCTCGCGGGTGGCTCCGTCGAGGATCCTGGGCATCAGGGCGGCGGCGGCTCGGTCCAGGGCCTGTTCCGCCTCCTCGGCCACGGCACCGCGCAGCGGTGCCAGCCTGCTCTCGATCTCCTTGAGGGAGCCCCGGACCTGGAGTCCGGCGAAGGTGGCCGTGGCGGCCAGTACCGAGGTACCGACGGCGGCCAGCAGGCTGCCGTCGGCCGGGCAGCACCGCTCGTCGGGGCACACGTAGGACCAGAACCGCCCCTCCGACAGGCACAGGGCCTCCAGGACGGGCACGTCCAGAGCTCCGCAGGCCAGCCGGATCCGCTGGGCGAGGGGCCGCAGCCGGGTCATCACCCGCCGGCCGTTCTCCTCCCCGGTGGGTTCCTGGCAGAGGTAGACGACGATGCCGTCGGGCTTGCCGCCGCGCCGTTCGCTGCCCCGGATCAGGCACTCGGCGACCTGTCGGGCGGTGTCCTCCCATTCCGTGGGTGTGCTGGGGATACCGACGCGGAGCCGCCCGCCGAAGCGTCCGCCCTCGCCGTGCACGGCGACCATGACGAGGGAGTCGGTCGGGTGGAAGCCGAGCATGTAGGGCAGCGCGTCGGCCAGTTCGGCCGGGCTGCGCAGGGTGATCTGGGGTCCGGTGGCGGCTCCGGACGGGCTGATGGAGGGACGGCCGGACGGGGTGCGTGATTCGTGGTTGTTCGTCATGCCACGAAGGTCCCGCGCATGATCCGATCCCGAAAGCCCTGTGGATAACTCCCGCCGCGCCCTCGCCTCGCTCCCGGCGCCGCCGTCCACAGGCCCGGAGCGGCATTGGCGCGATGTCGGAGGCATCAGGTTGCATGGGGGCATGAACGCAGACCTGAGGTCCTCGGCCGACTCCGTACTAGCCCGTCTCGTGGGCGACCCCACGGGCACCGCCAGGCTGCGCGAGGACCAGTGGCTGGCGATCGAGGCCCTGGTGGCGCACAAGCGGCGGGCGCTGGTGGTCCAGCGCACGGGCTGGGGCAAGTCCGCGGTGTACTTCGTCGCCACCTCCCTGCTGCGGGCGAGCGGCGCCGGCCCCACGGTGATCGTCTCCCCGCTCCTCGCGTTGATGCGCAATCAGGTCGAGGCCGCGGCCCGGGCGGGGATCCGCGCCCGCACCATCAACTCCGCCAACCCCGAGGAATGGGAGGGCATCCAGGCCGAGGTGGCGGCGGGTGAGGTCGATGTGCTGCTGGTGAGTCCGGAGCGGCTCAACAACCCCGATTTCCGCGACCAGGTCCTCCCCAAGCTCTCGGCCGCCACCGGCCTGCTCGTGGTCGACGAGGCGCACTGCATCTCCGACTGGGGTCACGACTTCCGCCCCGACTACCGCCGCCTGCGCACCATGCTGGCCGACCTGCCGCCGGGGGTCCCGGTGCTCGCCACGACCGCCACGGCCAATGCCCGCGTGACCGCCGACGTCGCCGAACAGCTCGGCACGGGGGCCGGCACGGACGCTCTGGTGCTGCGCGGTCCGCTGGACCGCGAGAGCCTGAGTCTGGCCGTGCTGACCCTGCCCGACGCGGCGCACCGGCTGGCCTGGCTCGCCGACCATCTCGGGGAGCTGCCCGGCTCCGGGATCATCTACACGTTGACCGTGGCGGCCGCCGAGGAGGTCACCGCCTACCTGCGTCACCGCGGGCACACCGTGTCCTCGTACACCGGAAAGACGGAGAACGCGGACCGCCAGCAGGCCGAGGACGACCTCCAGGCGAACCGGGTCAAGGCACTGGTGGCGACCTCCGCCCTCGGGATGGGCTTCGACAAGCCCGACCTGGGCTTCGTGGTGCACCTGGGGTCGCCCTCCTCCCCCATCGCCTACTACCAGCAGGTCGGCCGCGCCGGCCGTGGTGTCGAGCACGCGGAGGTCCTGCTGCTCCCCGGCCGGGAGGACGAGGCGATCTGGCAGTACTTCGCCTCGGTGGCCTTCCCGCCGGAGGAGCAGGTGCGCCGCACGCTGGACGTTCTGGCACAGGCCGGTCGGCCGCTGTCGCTGCCCGCCCTGGAGCCGCTGGTCGATCTGCGCCGCACCCGGCTGGAGACCATGCTCAAGGTGCTCGATGTCGACGGCGCCGTGCACCGCGTCAAGGGCGGCTGGACCTCGACGGGCGAGCCCTGGGCCTACGACGCCGAGCGCTACGCCTGGGTGGCCCGCCAGCGGGCGACGGAGCAGCAGGCCATGCGCGACTACGCCGCGGCCACCGGGTGCCGGATGGAGTTCCTGCGCCGCCAGCTGGACGACGAGGAGGCGGCGGCGTGCGGCCGCTGCGACAACTGCGCCGGGGCCCGGTTCACGGCGGAGGTCTCCAGCACCGCGCTGGACACCGCGCGCGGTGAACTCGGCCGCCCGGGCGTGGAGCTGGAGCCGCGCAAGATGTGGCCGACGGGGCTCGCCGCGGTCGGCGTCGACCTCAAGGGGCGCATCCCCGCCGGTGAGCAGGCCTCGACGGGCCGGGCGTTGGGTCGGCTGTCCGACATCGGGTGGGGCAACCGGCTGCGCCCGATGCTGGCCCCGCAGGCTCCGGACCAGCCGGTTCCGGACGATGTCGCGCAGGCCGTGGTCGCGGTGCTCGCCGACTGGGCCCGCGGTCCGGGCGGCTGGGCCTCGGGCGCTCCGGACGCGCCGGCCCGGCCGGTGGGCGTGGTCGCGCTGCCCTCGCGCAGTCACCCCCAGTTGATCGGTTCGTTGGCCGCTCGGATCGCGGAGATCGGGCGGATGCCGCTGCTCGGCGCGCTCGCCTACACGGACCAGGCCCCGGAGTTCGGGTCGGTGTCCTCGAACAGCGCGCAGCGGGTACGGGGGCTCCACCAAACCCTCACCGTGCCCCCGGCGCTGGCCGACGCGCTGGCGGAGTCCGCGGGCCCGGTGCTGCTCGTGGACGACCGTGCGGAGAGCGGGTGGACCATCGCGGTGGCCGCCCGGCTGCTGCGGCGGGCAGGCGCGAAAGAGGTGTTCCCGCTGGTGCTGGCGCTTCAGGGCTAGCCGAATGCGTCATCTTCGGCGTGGCGGGGCAAGGATATGAACGGCATACCGGCGAATTCCGGTCGGCGGCGTCAATTGCTCGTTGCCGCACGCTCAGAAGCCACGCGAGAATTGGGGTGCTCCCGCTCGGCTCCTCGGCACCCTCCTGGGCCGCGCTGCGGCGCGCCCTGACTCCACCGTGCCCGTTCGCGGGCGTGTACCCGAAGGGAGGACCGTGACCTTCGGATTCGCGCAGCCCCCGACCACGTCCCTGGCAACAGCCACCGGCGGCACCAGCCGACACGGCAGACTGCTGGAACCCGCGGAATGGACGGCGGCGGGCATTCCATTGCTCCGCAATCCGCGCGAAGTCGTCAGCGGGCTGCACTCCCGGCACAGCCCTGTGCCCTCGACCGCGGTCATCGCCGTCCTCGGCCCGGAGGAGCAGCTCGTGGCGAGCGCCTCCTTCGTGCAGCGGTCGACCTCGGCCGACGGTTGGGAGTACCGCAACGCCCTGTTGTCCCGGCTGCGCCGGGTCCTCCCGCACGACCTGCGGCGTCGGACGCCCGTACGGACGGCCGTGCTGCTCTACTGCCGCGAGGGTGACGAGCGGTGGACCGAGGAGGACGGGGCGTGGATGTGGGGGTTGCGGGACGCCTGCACCCTGCACGGCCTGCGCTGCGGTGCGTACATCACGCTCACCCATGGAGGCTGGCAGGTGCTGGGTGAGGGCCGTGGCGGTCGGCGCCCGAGCTCCGACTCGCGGCCGCAGCGCCTGGGCGACACCGTCGCCGAGTTCTCTCCGCTGGCCCTGCACACCGGGGGCGGGGCGGCGGAGGCCCTGCGGCGGACCGCCGCGCGCTGACCTCGTAACGGCCCGCGCGTGCGGCACCGGCGCACGGCCCGGGCCCGTACGACCGCCACCGGTGCCCGCCCACGCTCGTACGACGCCGCGGTCCGCATGCCCGCGGGCATGCCTCACAGCCGTACACCCGGGAACGGGCGTACGGCGGATCAGGCGTCAGGTACCGACTCGGGCCCCGGCGCGGGCTTCAGCGGGGCCGGCCCGAGGCCCGCCCCGCCCCTCGCCCGTGCCGGGGTACAGGGCGTCAGACGCCCGCACCCAGCACGGAGTTGATCTGCTGCGAGTCGCCGCACACGATCAGCAGCGCACCCGCCCGGGTGAGCGCGACCGGCAGGGCACCCGCGATGGTGTCGACCGATCCGCCGTTGGCCGCGAAGACCACGACGGGACGGCCGGCGGCGCGCTGGACCTGCGCCGCGTCCGCGTAGAAGACGTCGTCCCCGGCGTCGTGCAGGGCCCAGTACGCGGCCTCGCCGAAGGACAGCTCGTGAGCGGCCCACGGGTGCGGGTCGCCACTGGTGAGCACCAGGATGTCGCCGGGCGCGCGCCCGGTGTCGAGCAGCAGGTCGACGGCCTCTTCGGCCGCGTCCAGCGCACCCTCGGCGGAGGCCGGGATCAGCTGGACCTGCGGCACCGCCGCGGAGACGGACGGTGCGGTGGGGGCTACGGGAACGGGTCCGGGGGCGGCCTGCGGCGCACGCTGCGCGGGCGGTGCGGGCCTGACGGGACCGGGGCGGCCGGGCCGCGGTACGGCGGCGGGACGCGGACCAGGTACAGGGCGGGGGGTCTGCGCGGTGCGGCTCGCGGCCGGCGTGACGCGGGGACCCTGGGCACTCTCGTGAATCTGAGGCTCCTCGATGGCGGGGGTGAGAGGCATGAGTTGATATCTATCAAACACCGGTACGAAACGTACCGGTCGGTGGCACAGGCGTGCGATCAGAAATCGAAGCCGAGTTGGCCTCCGTTTTCCAGCTCCATCGACTCCTCGCTGCGGCGCACCTTCTTGAGGTGGCGCCACCGGGGCAGCGCGTCGAGGTACGACCACGAGAGTCGGTGGTAGGGGGTGGGCCCCAGCTCCTCCAGTGCGGCCCGATGTACCGGCGAGGGGTACCCGGCGTTGGCGGCGAAGGCGAAGTCCTCGATCCCGCCGCCCTGTTCCCCGAGTTCGGCCATCATGCGGTCGCGGCGGACCTTGGCGATGACCGAGGCCGCGGCGACGGCGATGCAGGACTGGTCGCCCTTGATCACCGTACGGACCCGCCAGGGCGGGCCGAGGTAGTCGTGCTTACCGTCGAGTATCACCGCGTCGGGTCGCACCGGCAGCGCCTCCAGCGCGCGCTCTGCCGCCAGTCGGAGGGCGGCGGTCATCCCCAGTTCGTCGATCTCCTCGGGCGAGGAGTGCCCGAGCGCGTACGCGGTGACCCAGCCCTCCAGGACATCGAGCAGGGCGTCGCGCCGCTTGGGGGTGAGCAGTTTGGAGTCGGTGAGCCCGGCGGGCGGCCGGCGTAGCCCGGTGATCGCCGCGCACACGGTGACGGGTCCGGCCCAGGCCCCTCGTCCGACTTCGTCGACCCCGGCGATGACCTTGGCGCCGGTGGTTGCACGGAGGGAGCGTTCGACGGTGTGGGTGGGTGCTTCGTACGGCATGGCGCCAGCAAGGTTACGCCGCCCCGAGCCGACTGCACACCCCCGCCCCGGTCCGACCCGCCCGCGATGGGACGCGAACGCCGCCCCGCGCGCCCCGAGACGCCCCCGGCGCGTCTCACACCCTGAGCAGCGGCACCATCACCTCGTCGATCAGCGTCGCGATGTCCACGTCCTCCCATTCGCTTCCGCACACCTTGGCGCGGTACATCAGCATCGCCGGAATGACATCCACGACAAAGGGACCGGTCGCGTCCGGCCGCACGTCACCTCGCGCGATTCCACGCTCCACAAGCTCCCTGATCAGGCGCTGAGCCGGCTCGTGGAGACCGGACCAGATGACTCCGTGAAACCGATCCGCATGCATGTGATCGCATTCGTGAAGCACCGACCGCAAGGCCTGCCCGGCGCGCGAGTGCATGACGTCCCGCGTGCTCACACACAACAGATAGAGGTCCTCGCGGATCGAACCACAGTCGGGAATGTCACCGATCCGCGGCAGACCGCTGCGCAACGCATCGGCCACCAGGTCCGCCTTCGACGGCCAGCGACGGTAGAGCGCGGCCTTGCCGGTGTGCGCGCCGGACGCGACACCCTCCATGGTGAGGGCGTTCCAGCCGACCGTACTCAACTGCTCCAACGCGGCGTCGAGAATCGCCCGTTCGAGCTCAGGACCTCGCCTGCGCCCCGGCGACGCCGCTGACCAGCGCGAACCCACCATCTCCCCACCTCCGACCGGCTTGCGCGTTCGACGCACGTATTTTCAGCCTTAGTGAACGCTTGCGTTCACTAAGGCGCGGCTCCTACCGTGGACCCGCAGTGAACGAATGCGTTCACTATTTCACTTTGGGGGGATCCTCAGTGACAAGCTCTCAACTCGCCACACCCCGGATACCGGGCGCGGCACGCCGGGAGGGGCGCCCCGGAGTGGCGCTCGCCGTCATCGCCGCGTGCCAGCTCATGGTCGTCCTCGACGCGACGATCGTGAACATCGCGCTCCCGCACATCCAGAGCGCCCTCGACTTCAGCACCACCGACCTCTCGTGGGTGCTCAGCGCCTACACCCTCACCTTCGGCGGCCTGCTGCTCCTCGGCGGCAGGGCGGGCGACATCCTGGGCCGGCGCCGCGTGTTCCTCGCCGGAATCCTGATCTTCACGCTGGCCTCCCTCCTCGGCGGCTTCGCCCAGGAGCCCTGGCAGCTGCTCGCGGCCCGCGCGCTGCAGGGGGTCGGCGGCGCGATCGCCTCGCCGACCTCGCTCGCCCTGATCACCACGACCTTCCCCGAAGGCCCCGAGCGGAACCGGGCGTTCGGGGTGTTCGCCGCCGTCTCCGCGGGCGGCGGCGCGATCGGCCTCCTGGCCGGCGGCATGCTGACCGAGTGGCTCGACTGGCGCTGGGTCCTCTTCGTCAACGTGCCGATCGGCGTGCTGATCGCGGTCCTGACCCCGCTCTACATCACCGAGTCCGAGCGCCACCCCGGCCGCTTCGACATCGCCGGGGCCCTCACCTCCACGGGTGGCATGGCCTCCCTCGTGTACGGATTCATCAGCGCGGCCGAGAAGGGCTGGCGCGACGCGATCACCCTCGGCTCGTTCGCCGCGGCCCTCGTCCTGCTGGCGCTCTTCGTCATCATCGAGTCACAGGCCCGCGAGCCGATCATCCCGCTGCGCATGTTCGCCGACCGCAATCGCACCGGCACCTACGTGATCATGCTCGGCCTCGCCGCCGCGATGTTCGGCATGTTCTTCTTCATCGTCCAGTTCGTGCAGAACGTGCTGGGGTTCTCGCCGATCCGGTCCGGCCTCGGCTTCCTGCCGGTGACGGTCGCCATCATCACCGCCGCCGGCCTCTCGCAGCGCTTCCTGCCGCGCTTCGGGCCCAAGCCCTTCATGGTCGCCGGGTCCGCGCTCACCGGAACCGGGCTGGCCTGGCTGACCTTCATCCGGACCGACAGCTCCTACGTCTCCGGAGTGCTCGGCCCGATGCTGCTGTTCGGCTTCGGCATGGGCCTCAACTTCGTGACCCTCACCCTCACCGCCGTCTCCGGCGTGGCCCAGAAGGAGGCGGGCGCGGCCTCCGGGCTGCTCAACGCCAGCCAGCAGGTCGGCGGCTCGCTCGGCCTGTCCATCCTGGTCACCGTCTTCGGCACGGCCAGTCGCGACGAGGCCACGAAGCAGGTCCCGTCCTTCATGGCCCAGGCGGACCCCCAACAGATCGCCGCCTTCAAGGAGACCGGTTTCCTGCCCGACCCCTGGGGTGACCTGGTACTCACCCACGGCATCTCCACCGCGTTCTACGCCGCCGTCGCCATGGCGGGCCTGGCCCTGGCCACCGCGCTGCTGGTGATCCGGGTGCGCAAGAGCGACCTGGAGGCCCTGGCCGGAGCCGCCGCGAAGGCCGGTCCGGCCGCCTGAGCCGGCCTGTCCGTACGGAGCCGGGGCCGGGCGCGGGGGAACGATCCCCGCGCCCGGCCCCGTACACGCCCTCCCGGATCCTGCGCGGTGCGGGACCTAGTACTCGACGCGGCTGCCGAAGGCGCCCAGGCGCGAGCAGACCTCGTACGAGGCGGTCACCGGACGGTCGCGCAGGATCTGCCGGGCCCGGTACTCGCCCCAGCTCATCGCATACCAGGGGACGTCCCCGGCCTCGGCCAGCTCGTCGTTGATCCCGCGCAGGGCGCAGGACCGCTGCGGCTCGGGCAGCCGGTCCAGGCCGGGAACGGCGTCCGCCGACAGGGACTGGAAGTAGGAGAGGTCGATCTTCGCGTCCTCCTCGAAGCGGGCCACGTTGCGCTCGGCGACCATCCCGTCCGGGGAGAGCAGGCCGAAGGCCAGAACGGCCGCGGCCGCACTGCCCGCGAAGGCGCGCGCCGGCCAGCGTCCGCCGAACAGCCCGGCCGCCATGATCAGTACGATGACCAGCCCGAGCCACAGCTCCATCGCGGCCACCGACACACGCAGCCTGGTCAGCCCGTACGCCTCCACGTAGAGGTCCATCCGGCGCAGCGCCGAGGCGACGACGACCAGCGTCAGCGCGCACAGCACCCCGAGGACGATCCGGACGAAGCGGCGGTCGCCCGCTCCGGAGCGCGGGGCCCAGCGCAGGGCGAGCGCGATCACGGCGAGGGTGAGCAGGGTGGCCCAGAGCAGTTGCCAGAAGCCCTCCCGGGCGTATTCGGCGTAGGTCAGGTCGGTGCTCTTGAGGACCTTGTCGTAACCGCCGAACAGGACGGCCAGCTGTACGGCGTTGAAGCCGGCGAAGAGCAGGTTGAGCACGACGAGCGGAAGGGCCCATTCGACACGGGAACGCGGCTTGCCCGGAGCCACCTTGATCCGGTCCCAGCGCAGCGGGGCCGCGGCGGTGCGGGCCGCGGCGAGCGCGAGGATCGTGCCGAGGAGGAAGAGCATGAAGCGGACGGGCCCGTCCTCGACGGACACGTCGGGCATCAGGTCGCCCAGCAGATCGGCGAAGGCGGCGTCGGCGGAGGCGAACAGCGCGCCGAAGAGCAGCAGCAGGACCGCGGCCACCACGGTCGCCTTGGCGATGGGCAGCCAGCGGTCCTTGTTGCCGCCGCCGCGTGCGCGCAGGCCCTTCAGCAGCCAGGCGACCCCGGACACGGCGGCGTCGAGGAACCCGAGCGGGCTGAGCAGGACCCCGGGCCAGGTACGGCTGCCGTGCAGGGCCAGCGCGCCCAGCAGGACGGCGGACAGGATCGCCAGCGTGGCCGGCCAGGCGGAGTCGCGCAGGGCCGGGACCGCGAGCAGGGCTATACAGCCGATCACCCAGGCCACGGTCCAGGGACGCGCACCGCGCCGGGCCTCACGGGCGGCGACGTAGGCCGCGACGACGGCGGGCACCACCGCGAGCAGCAGCCCCGGACCCATGCCGTCGCCGAGCAGCAGCGCGGTGGCGAGTCCGGAGGCGAGGACGGCGACGAGGGTCGCGGTCCGGATGGGGGCGGCCTCGGCGGGTCGCACCAGTGTGGCCCAGGAGGGCGGGGTCGAACGCTGCTGCACCTGCCAGGGGTTCGGGGGCGCCGCGCCGAACTGCACGCCCGGGGGCGGGCCGGCCGCGCCGGTGTGTCTGCCGTCGGCCTGGTTCGGCCTCGCCGACGGATCTCCGGCCGGGTTCGGCTTCGCCGGTGAACCCCCGGCCGTGGCCTGTGCGTCGGCCGCGCCCTCGGTCCGGGCTACGTCCGCCCCGCCCGTGTTCTCTGACATCAGGTTCCCTCCCCTGTCGGCCGCCCCGGAGTTCAGGGTGGGGCGGCGATGCGGACAGGGTAGGCCGGTGGGACGCGGTTTTGAACAGGATCAAAAGAGTGCTGTGGCAGGACCGTGACAATCGGAGCGGGATATTTCACGCGCGCCGGACGTAGGTGAGTTCGCGAACGCGGCTGAGGCGCCCCTACGCCGCCAACTCCCCCGGTGGCCTCTCCGATCGAGCCGCGGGCGCGTCAGCCCACCGCGACCTCCGGCAGCCAGGCCGGCAGGGCCTCGGTACGCGCCAGCCATGCGGCGGGCAGTGCGGCGTCCCCGCGCGCGCCCAGCACCCCGCCGACGATCGCGCAGGTCGTGTCGACGTCGCCGCCCACCTGCGCGGTGGTCCAGAACGCCTTCTCGTAGTCGTCCAGCGCCCGCGCCGCCGACCACAGGGCGAACGGCACGGTGTCGTGCGCGCTCGTACGCCGCCCGCAGCCCAGGACCGCCGCGACCGTGGTGGCGTCGCCGTAGTCCAGCATGTCCCGCGCACGTCGCAGCCCGGCGCCCACCGCGCTGCGCGGCACCAGTGCGATCACCCCGTCCAGCAGGTCGGAGGCCTTCGGCGGGGCGTCGGTGCTCGCGGCGATGGCTGCCGCCGCGGCGACCGCCATCGCCCCGCACACGGCCTCGCGGTGCTGGTGGGTGGTGTAGGCGGAGATCTCCGCCTGGTGGGTGGCCTGCTCCGGGTCGTCGGCGTACCAGGCGCCCAGCGGTGCGATCCGCATGGCGGCGCCGTTGCCCCACGAGCCCTGCCCGTTGAAGAGTGCGGCGGCCAGCGTGCGCCAGTCCTCGCCTTCCCGCACCAGTCGCAGCATCCGGTTCACCGCCGGCCCGTAGCCGCGGTCGAAGTCGTGGTGGTGGGCGAAGGAACTCGCGAGCGCGTCCTGGTCGATCCGCCCGTGCTCGGCCAGCACGGCCACCACCGAGCAGGCCATCTCGGTGTCGTCGGTCCACTGCCACGCCTCGGCGCCGGTGGGCAGCTCGCGCCGCTTGAGCAGTGGGTAGTTCACGGGGACGAAGTACTGGGAGCCGAGGGCGTCACCCAGCGCCAGCCCTCGGAGGCTGGCCATGGCGCGCGCGTAGCGCCGTTCGGGAGTGGAATCAGGCGTCATCGCGGGCCACTCTAGCCGTCCAGGTCATAAGGCTCGGGTGTGGTCCACCGCTCAAACGGGCGGTCCATCCGGTACCGGCCGTCCGGTCCGAGCAGGAGCATCCGGAATTCGCCGTTGCCCGGATTGGACAGGGCCTCGAATTCGGCCACGGACCAGTGGAACCAGCGCATGCAGAACAGTCGCATCGTCAGCCCGTGCGTCACCAGCAGCACGTTCTGGGGGTGGTCGGGGGCCTCGAAGCTGCGGTAGAGGCTTTCCAGAAAGGACCCGACCCTGTCGTACACGTCGGCCCCCGACTCGCCCTGCGCGAACCGGTAGAAGAAGTGCCCGTACGCGTCCCGGTACGCCTTCTGCAGTCGTACGTCGTTCCGGTCCTGCCAGTTCCCCCAGTCCTGCTCGCGCAGGCGCGGCTCCTCGCGCATCCGCACCCGGGTCGGGTCCAGCCGGAGCTCACGGAAGCTCTGCAGGGTACGGCGGTACGGGGAGACGTACGCGCTGATCGTCTCGGCGCCGAAGAGCTCGCGCAGCCGGACGCCGGCCGTCGCTGCCTGCTCGCGTCCGGTGGGGGTCAGCCGCAGTGCGTGGTCGGGCTCCCGCTCGTACACGGAGTCGTCGGCGTTCCCCTCCGATTCCCCGTGTCGGACAAGGACGATGCGCCGTGGTCGAACCATCCCATAACCCTATTCGTCCCCCGGGTGGCCCGCCGATCGGGCACGCCGAGCGGACGGCGGCGGTCATCGTACGGTCATACCGTCCAGGAGGGTTCGAGGTCGACGACATCGCCGGTGAGGGCCTCGACGTCGGCCTGGATCTGGGCGCGCAGGGAGAGCCGCTCGACCCGCTCCTGCCGGTACTTGCCGTGCTCGGCGGCGGCGTGCCACATCGAGAGCACCAGGAACTCCCGACCCGGAGCCTCCCCGAAGAGGCCCCGGATCATGCCGGGCGAGCCCGCCATCGCCGGATTCCACACCTTCTCCTGCATGAGGGCGAAGTGGTCGACCCGCCCCTCCCTGACCCGGGTGTGCGCGACCCGCACGACGTCGGCATCGGTGAAGCGCGGCTCGAAGCCGGTCTTCACGTCGAAGCGGTGGTCGAAGAGGGTGACCCGCAGATCGGTGTAGGTGCCGTTCTGGGAGGCGGCCAGCCGGTCGTGCGAACGGGCCATGAAGGAGTCGTAGAAGGACCGGCTCTCCCAGAACGCGAAGACATGCGCGACCCCCTGCCGGCCCCGGCTCCAGCCGCCACCCTGCCCCCGGAATCCCGGCTCGCCCGGCAGCCCCGCCCATTTTCGCTGCCCGCGCTCGAACCCGCGTCGGTCCGTCACCGTGCAGCGAATCCACTT
This sequence comes from Streptomyces virginiae, assembly GCF_041432505.1. Lineage (GTDB taxonomy): Bacteria > Actinomycetota > Actinomycetes > Streptomycetales > Streptomycetaceae > Streptomyces > Streptomyces virginiae_A. The sequence goes on along the minus strand of NZ_CP107871.1, from coordinate 6,363,640 downwards.
GACCAGCACGGCGCCATCGTACGGGCCAGGCGGGGCCCCGGTCAGTCCTCGGCGCGGTCGATCCGTACCAGTTCCGCCGCGTCCCGATCGGGCAGCCGAAGCCCGAACTCCCGGTCGAGCGCGGCGAGCAGCTCGTGCGGACCGATGATCTCCTGCTCGATGCGGCCGTCGGGGTGCAGTCGGGTGAGTTCCCGCCCGACGAGCGCCTGGCGGACGCCGTCGCCCGGTCGCTGGACGATCAGCCGCCCGGTGAACGAGGAGGTGGGGTGGGTGGAGCTGTAGTGGTTGAGCACGACGTAGTCGACCGGGTGGTAGTGCTGCGGGGAGAAGGCGTACAGGTCGCGCCAGGTGTCGCCACGCAGCAGGCACAGCACGAGGACGCCGCCCTCCTCCTCGCGGACGCGGTACGTCCACTCGCCCTGCCGCACCTCGGTGCCCGGACGCGCCAGCGGCACCGGTTCCCGAGGTCCCTGGAAGCCGAACCCCGCGTCGCACAGCCATGGTTCACCCGCGACGGTGACGACGAGGACGGCGTGCGTCACGGCGAGGACGGAGTCGCCGCGGGTCCGGTTCCGGGCACCGCGTCCGGAGACCTCGAACCCGATCCGCTCCAGGGCGGCGGCCAGCAGCGAGTTCTGCTCGTAGCAGTAGCCTCCGCGGCGGGCGTGCACGAGCTTGCCCTCGATCGCCTTGAGGTCCAGCGCGACGGGGCGGCCGAGCAGGACGTCCAGACTCTCGAAGGTGATGGCGGCGGTGTGAGCGCGGTGCACTGCGTACAACGTGCGGAGGTCGGGCCGGAGTTCCCCGGACGCCTCCCGTTCCTCCTGATATCCGATCCGCTCCAGATACGCGTCCAGGTCCAGCTCGTCACCGCTCCACATGACTGACCATCTCCCCGTTCCCCCGCCTCGTCGGCCGTCGCACTGCCGTGAAATCCGCAGGCGCGCGGTCATGCGCGCCCCGCACAATGATCACCATGACGGCACTGCACTCCAACCCGCTCTTCGACCGCCTCGCCGACGCCGAAAGCATTCTGGTCACGGGTGCGGGTGGCGGATTCGACATCTACGCCGGCCTCCCCGTCGCCCTGTCCCTCATGCACCAGGGCAAGCGGGTCCAGCTGGCGAACCTCTCCTTCAGCACGCTCGCCGGACTGCCCACCGAGGCGTGGGTGGCTCCCGACCTCGCCGCCGTCACCCCCGACTCCGCACCGCACCTGTCCTACTTCCCCGAGCGGACCCTGGCCCAGTGGCTGGCGATCCACGGCTACCCGGACACCGTGTACGCCTTCCCGCAGACCGGGGTGCAGCCGTTGCGCGCCGCCTACCGCGAGCTGGTCGACCTCCACCGCATCGACGCGATCGTCCTGGTCGACGGCGGCACGGACATCCTGATGCGGGGTGACGAGGCGGGCCTCGGAACCCCCGAGGAGGACCTCACCAGCGTGGCCGCCTTGGCCGCTCTGGAGGACGTACCGGAACGTCTCGTCGTGTCGGTGGGCTTCGGCGTGGACGCGTACCACGGGGTCAGCCACGGCCTGGTGCTGGAGAACATCGCGGCGCTGGAGCGCGCGGGCGCCTACCTCGGCGCGTTCTCCATACCGCGCGCCACCAGGGAGGGCGCGCTCTTCCTCGACGCGGTGGCCCACGCCCAGGACCGGACGCCGGACCGGCCCAGCATCGTGAACGGCTCGATCGCCGCGGCGGTCCGGGGCTCCTTCGGCGACGTGCAGTTCACCAGCCGCACGCGGGGCAGCGAGCTCTTCGTGAACCCGCTGATGTCCCTGTGCTTCGCCTTCGACCTGCCGGGCCTGGCCGCGCGCTGCCTCTACCTGGACCGCATCGAGGACACCCACCTGATACGCCAGGTCCAATCCCGGATCGCCGAGTTCCGCGAGGAGCTGGTCACCCGCCCCTCCCGCCGCATCCCCCACTGACGCGCCCGCTCACACACACCTCCCCGCGGTCACAGACCGAGCAGCAGGTGGACGCGGTGCGAACACGGCGTCGGTGAAACGCCGGATGGGGTGTCCGCGTCACCGCGAACACCCCACCTGAACAGCTATCTCATGCCCGTGCGGGCATCACGGTCAGCTGCAGCCGCTCGTCGAGCCGCAGCCCTCGCAGATGTAGCAGGAGCCGGCACGCTGCATCTTCGTACCGCAGGAGAAGCAGAGCGGGGCGTCGGCGGAGACGCCGAGCTGCATCTCGACCAGTTCCGCGCTGCTGTGCGCCGTCTTCGGGGACGGGACGGAGGGAGTCATGACCGGCTTCGGGGCCGACGGGACCGCGGCCAGCGGGGCCGCCTGCATCAGGGACTCGGTGTCCAGCTCGTCATCGAGCGGCTCGTAGGAGCCGGTGTCCAGGTGACGCTGGCGCTCCTCGGCGGTGTGGATGCCGAGGGCCGAGCGGGTCTCGAAGGGCAGGAAGTCCAGCGCCAGGCGGCGGAAGATGTAGTCGACGATCGACTGCGCCATCCGCACGTCCGGGTCGTCCGTCATGCCGGCCGGCTCGAAGCGCATGTTCGTGAACTTCGAGACGTACGTCTCGAGCGGAACGCCGTACTGCAGACCGACCGAGACGGCGATCGAGAAGGCGTCCATCATGCCCGCGAGGGTCGAGCCCTGCTTGGACATCTTCAGGAAGACCTCGCCCAGGCCGTCGTCCGGGTAGGAGTTCGCCGTCATGTAGCCCTCGGCGCCGCCGACCGTGAAGGAGGTGGTGATGCCCGGGCGGCCCTTGGGGAGACGCTTGCGGACGGGGCGGTACTCGATGACCTTCTCGACGGTGGCGCGGATGGTCTCCTCCGCCTTGGCGGTGACCTCTTCCTTCTCCTGCTCCTTCTTCTTCGCGGAGAGGGGCTGGCCGACCTTGCAGTTGTCGCGGTAGATCGCGAGCGCCTTGACGCCCATCTTCCACGCCTCGAAGTAGATCTCCTCGATCTCCTCGACGGTCGCCGTCTCCGGCATGTTGACCGTCTTCGAGATCGCGCCGGAGATCCACGGCTGGATCGCGGCCATCATGCGGACGTGGCCCATCGCGGAGATGGAGCGCTCGCCCATGGCGCAGTCGAACACCGAGTAGTGCTCGGCCTTCAGGCCCGGGGCGTCGACGACCACACCGTGCTCGGCGATGTGCGAGACGATCGCCTCGATCTGCTCCTCCTGGTAACCCAGGCGGCGCAGGGCCTGCGGGACGGTGCCGTTGACGATCTGCATCGAGCCGCCGCCGACGAGCTTCTTGAACTTGACCAGGGCCAGGTCCGGCTCGACACCGGTGGTGTCGCAGGACATCGCGAGACCGATGGTGCCGGTCGGCGCGAGGACGGAGGCCTGGGAGTTGCGGAAGCCGTTCTTCTCGCCGAGGCGCAGCACGTCCTGCCAGGCCTCGGTGGCCGCGGCCCAGATGCTGTTGTCCAGGTCCTCGGTGCGCGGCGCGACGGCGTTGGCGTCGGCGTGCTGCTTCATGACGCGCTTGTGGGACTCGGCGTTGCGGGCGTAGCCGTCGTACGGACCGACGATGGCGGCCAGCTCGGCGGAGCGCTTGTACGCGGTACCGGTCATCAGCGAGGTGATCGACGCGGCGAGGGTGCGGCCGCCGTCGGAGTCGTACGCGTGCCCGGTGGCCATCAGCAGGGCGCCGAGGTTGGCGTAGCCGATGCCCAGCTGGCGGAAGGCGCGGGTGTTGTCGCCGATCTTCTGCGTCGGGAAGTCCGCGAAGCAGATGGAGATGTCCATCGCGGTGATGACGAGCTCGACGACCTTGGCGAAGCGCTCGGCGTCGAAGGACTGGTTGCCCTTGCCGTCGTCGTTCAGGAACTTCATCAGGTTGAGCGAGGCGAGGTTGCAGGACGTGTTGTCCAGGTGCATGTACTCGCTGCACGGGTTGGACGCGGTGATGCGGCCGGACTCGGGGCAGGTGTGCCAGTTGTTGATCACACCGTCGTACTGGATGCCCGGGTCGGCGCAGGCCCACGCGGCCTCGGCGAGCTTGCGGAAGAGCGCCTTGGCGTCGACCTTCTCGATGACCTCACCGGTCATCCGGGCCCGCAGGCCGAACTGGGTGCCGTTCTCGACCGCCGTCATGAACTCGTCGTTCACGCGGACGGAGTTGTTGGCGTTCTGGTACTGGACGGACGTGATGTCGTCGCCGCCCAGGTCCATGTCGAAGCCCGCGTCGCGCAGGGCGCGGATCTTCTCCTCCTCCTTCACCTTGGTCTCGATGAAGGCCTCGACGTCCGGGTGGTCCACGTCCAGGACGACCATCTTGGCCGCGCGGCGGGTGGCGCCACCGGACTTGATCGTTCCTGCGGACGCGTCGGCGCCACGCATGAAGGAGACCGGGCCGGAGGCGTTGCCGCCGGAGGAGAGGAGCTCCTTGGAGGAGCGGATGCGGGAGAGGTTCAGGCCGGCGCCGGAGCCGCCCTTGAAGATCATGCCCTCTTCCTTGTACCAGTCGAGGATCGACTCCATGGAGTCGTCGACGGCCAGGATGAAGCAGGCGGAGACCTGCTGCGGCTGGGGCGTACCGACGTTGAACCACACCGGGGAGTTGAAGCTGAAGATCTGGTGGAGCAGGGCGTAGGTCAGCTCGTGCTCGAAGATCTCCGCGTCGGCGGGCGAGGAGAAGTAGTCGAAGTCCTCGCCGGCCTTCGTGTACGTCTTCACGATCCGGTCGATGAGCTGCTTGAGACCGGTCTCGCGCTGCGGGGTGCCGACGGCGCCGCGGAAGTACTTGCTGGTGACGATGTTGACCGCGTTCACCGACCAGAAGTCGGGGAACTCCACGCCACGCTGCTCGAAGTTGACCGAGCCGTCGCGCCAGTTGGTCATGACGACGTCACGGCGTTCCCAGCTCACCTCGTCGTAAGGGTGCACGCCCGGGGTGGTGTGGATGCGCTCGATACGCAGGCCGCCCTTGGCAGCCTTGGTCCCCTTGGCGCGGGAACCACGTGCCGAGCTGCTCGCCGTCTCTGTCATGCCGCTTCCTCCCATATGCGGGCAAAAACGCCCTAAAGTGCCATCGATATTCCGCGGCACGGTGCTGTGTTCTGTATCTACGTCTCTTCGCCTGGCCGAGCGGCCGTGTCACGACGCGTGAGCGCCGCGGCACGGGTGGTCCGATCAGTCGGCGGCGGAGGCGGGCACGGGGACCTGGGCGGTCCTCCCGAGCTCGCACTCTTCAGGATGAGACCGCGGAACGCGGAGTTCCGCGATAGCGGTCTCGAAGTCTTCAAGGGTGTCGAAAGCTTTGTAGACGGAAGCGAACCGCAGGTACGCGACCAGGTCGAGCTCCTGCAACGGGCCGAGTATGGCCAGACCCACGTCGTGGGTGGTCAGCTCGGCACTCCCGGTGGCGCGCAGCGCCTCCTCGACCCGCTGGCCGAGCTTGGCGAGGGCGTCCTCGGTGACCGGCCGCCCCTGGCACGCCTTGCGCACGCCGGAGATGACCTTGGTACGGCTGAAGGGTTCCGTCACCCCGCTGCGCTTGATCACCATCAGCGAGGCCGTCTCCACCGTCGTGAAGCGACGGGAGCAGTCGGGGCACTGACGGCGCCTGCGGATCGACGTGCCGTCGTCCGTGGTGCGGCTGTCGACGACGCGGCTGTCGGGGTGCCTGCAGAAGGGGCAGTGCATGGTTCCCTCACCCTCCCTTTTGGCACGACCGAATCACCCCATGGAGCCCCTCAACGACGGAAACGGACTCTGTCGGGGGCTCGTGGAGCAGCCACCAGCATATGCGATGCCGGCCCCCTCGGAAGACCCGAGGACCACAACCTCTGGGTGGCAGCGCTCATCCAACCACTAGATCTTGGGTTGGGGCGGATTTGCGCGACTCCGCGTGTCGCGGTGTTCGTTGGGCGGACACGGGGCCTCGCGGTGCCACACTGGGCACAGGCCCGGAAGGTGGCGATCCGACCGGGAAGGGTACCGTAAGCGGCGGATGTCGAGTCGAACCGGCGTTCGGCGAACCGATCGTCCATACACCTCTTGAAATGCCCACGCTGGACGATCTGCGATTTTTCACTCGAACGTGTGTTTGGCGCAACCTTTCGAAAGCTACTACCGTTGTCCAGCTAGGGAGAACATTTCGAGAGGGGCCGACGTGACCACCACCGCAGACAGTGCCGCCATCACTGCCCAGAACCGCTCCCAGAGCCGACTTGAGCCGGTGCATGCCATGAACGACGCAAACCTGAACCCGGATGCGGAGCCCGTAGTACGCCCCGCACGCTCTCTGCCAGGTCGACCTCCAGGCATCCGCGCCGACAGCTCCGGGCTCACGGACCGGCAGCGGAGGGTCATCGAGGTCATTCGCGACTCCGTGCAGCGTCGGGGTTACCCGCCGTCGATGCGGGAGATCGGCCAGGCGGTCGGCCTGTCCAGCACCTCGTCGGTCGCACACCAGCTGATGGCCTTGGAGCGCAAGGGCTTCCTGCGGCGTGACCCGCACCGCCCGCGGGCCTACGAGGTACGCGGCTCCGACCAGCCGAGCTCGCAGCCCACGGACACCACCGGCAAGCCCGCCGCCTCCTACGTTCCCCTGGTCGGCCGGATCGCGGCCGGCGGCCCGATCCTCGCCGAGGAGTCGGTCGAGGACGTCTTCCCGCTCCCCCGCCAGCTGGTCGGCGACGGCGAGCTCTTCGTCCTGAAGGTCGTCGGCGACTCGATGATCGAGGCCGCCATCTGCGACGGCGACTGGGTCACGGTACGTCGCCAGCCGGTCGCGGAGAACGGTGACATCGTCGCCGCGATGCTCGACGGCGAAGCCACGGTCAAGCGTTTCAAGCGCGAGGACGGCCATGTCTGGCTCCTCCCGCACAACGCCGCCTACCAGCCGATTCCCGGCGACGAGGCGACCATCCTCGGCAAGGTCGTCGCGGTACTGCGTCGGGTCTGACCCCCGCCGCCCCCATTCAGCCCCCGGGACCCACTGCGCCGGTTCCGGGGGTTGTTCATGCCCCGGAACCGGTGGGGCCGGCAAACGGGACCGGCGGGCCGGCGGATCCGGCTGTTCCCCGGAACATTGGATCCGCGGAACAGCCGATCTGTGAACTACTTGCCGTCGGCCTTGGCCGTCGCATCGATCGCCGCCAGGGAGCGCCGGGCCTGATTGCGGTCCGTGGTGTACCAGAAGTCGGGCAGGGTGGCCCGCAGGAAGCTCCCGTACCGGGCCGTCGCCAGCCGCGGGTCCAGGACCGCGACGACACCCCGGTCGCCCGAGGCCCGTACGAGACGGCCCGCGCCCTGCGCCATCAGCAGCGCGGCGTGCGTGGCCGCGACGGCCATGAAGCCGTTGCCGCCGTGCTCCTCGACCGACTTCTGTCGGGCGCTCATCAGCGGGTCATCGGGGCGCGGGAAGGGGATCCGGTCCATGACCACGAGCTGGCAGCTGGGGCCGGGCACGTCCACGCCCTGCCAGAGCGAGAGCGTCCCGAACAAACAGGTCTTCGGATCGGCGGCGAAGGACTTGATCAGCTCGCCGAGGGTTTCCTCGCCCTGGAGCAGGATCGGGTTGTCGAGCCGGCCGCGCAGCTCCTCGGCGGCCGCCTTGGCGCCACGCATGGAGGAGAAGAGACCGAGGGTGCGGCCACCGGCCGCCTCGATCAGCTCGGCGAGCTCGTCCATCATGTCGCCGCGGGTTCCCTCACGGCCCGGCGTGGCCAGGTGCTTGGCGACGTAGAGGATGCCCTGCTTGGGGTAGTCGAAGGGCGAGCCGACATCGAGGCCGCGCCAGACGGGAACGTCGTCGCCCTCGACCCCCTCGGCGGACAGGCCCAGAGAGGCCGCGACGCCGTTGAAGTCACCGCCCAGCTTGAGGGTGGCGGAGGTCAGGACCACGGAGCGGTCCTCGAACAGCTTCTCGCGCAACAGGCCGGACACCGACAGGGGAGCGACCCGGAGGGTGGCGCCGAAGCGGTCGTGGCGCTCGTACCAGACGACGTCGTACTCGGAGCCGTTGGTGATCCGCTCCGCCACCCCGTGGATGCTCTCCACGGCGGCGAGCGCCTGCTTGCGTACCGCGTCCTCGTCGTGGACGGACTTGTCCCGGGTCGCCCCGATCGCCGAGATCACATTGCGGGCGGAGTCCCGCAGGGACATCAGCGCGTAGCCGAGATCCTCGGGGATCTGCTCCAGCCGGCCCGGGAGGGCCAGCTCCATGACCCGTTCGAAGGTTTCGGAGGCGGTCTGCAGGGCGTCCGCGGTCTTCTCGTCGACCAGCTTGGCGGCACGCTTCACGGCCCGGTTGACCTGGCCCGGGGTGAGCTCGCCGGTGGCGACGCCGGTCACCCGGGAGACCAGCTCGTGGGCCTCGTCCACGATCAGCACCTCGTGCTGCGGCAGCACGGGGGCGCCCTCGATGGCGTCGATGGCGAGCAGGGCGTGGTTGGTGACGACCACGTCCGCGAGCTTGGCGCGCTCACGGGCGGCCTCCGCGAAGCACTCGGCGCCGTACGCGCACTTCGTCGCGCCCAGGCACTCGCGGGAGGAGACGGAGATCTGCGACCAGGCTTTGTCCGAGACGCCCGGGGTCAGGTCGTCACGATCCCCGGTCTCGGTCTCGTCCGCCCAGTCGCGCATGCGCAGCAGGTCCTGGCCCAGTTTGCTGGTGGGCGCGGCCGCCTCGAACTGGTCAAAGAGGCCGTCCTCCTCGTCCTGCGGAGCGCCCTCGTGCAGGCGGTGCAGGCAGAGGTAGTTGGACCGGCCCTTGAGCATGGCGAACTGCGGGCGGCGGCGCAGCTGCGGGTGCAGTGCCTCCACCGTCCGTGGCAGATCGCGCTCGACGAGCTGCCGCTGGAGGGCGAGGGTCGCCGTGGCGACGACCACGCGCTCGCCGTGGGCGAGGGCCGGCACCAGGTAGCCGAGGGACTTACCGGTGCCGGTACCCGCCTGGATCAGGCGGTGGGAGTTGTCGTCGATCGCTTCGGCGACGGCTTCGGCCATGGCCACCTGGCCGGGGCGCTCCGTGCCGCCGACGGCGGAGACGGCGGCGTGCAGCAGGTCGGGGAGGGAGGGCTTCGTCATAGCACTGCCAACCCTACGGGGCCGCACTGACAGTGGGCGCACCGGCGAGCAATCATGGCCGGTACAGGGGGTTGGGTACGGTGCCGTGCTGCACGGCGTGCGGGCGGTCGGGCCGGTCCCGGTAACCGTCCTCGTACAGTCGGTTCCGGTTCAGGCAGAGCCGTCCGATGCGTTCGCCGAGCAGGTCGAAGAGCTCGTAGCGCTCCTTGAGCTCCGGGAAGCGGGCCTGGTGGCGCAGGATCTCCGCCCGTACGAGGGACCAGAACTCGATCTCGGGGACGCCGAGGCCGTCCTCGCACAGGGCGGAGAGGTAGCGGAAGACACCGACGAACAGCCCGGAGTGGATGAACTGGGGCAGGTAGTCGGCGGGCTCGGTGAGCAGCACCGCTCGGACCTCGTCGGGCAGGGCCTCCAGCTCGGGCAGCGGTTCGTCGGTGATGTTGACGTCGTCCACGAAGTCCTTGACCGCGAGCCGGACGGGGACGTCGTGCTCGTCGAAGATCACGATGGTGTTCTCGCCGTGCGGGGAGAAGACCGTGCCGTATCGGTAGAGGAAGTGGAGCAGCGGCGGCAGCAGGGCGGCGAAGAGGCGCTGCAGCCAGACGGTGGGGGTCAGCCCGGACCGGGCGACGAGTTCGGCGGTGAAGGACCGGCCGCGCGGATCGGTGTGGAGGAGGGAGGCGAGCGTGCGGGCACGCTCGCCGGGCGCCAGCAGGCCGGTGAGGGGTTCGCGCCAGATCGCGCCGAGGAGCTCCTTGTACTGGTACGGGACCTCGGGGAGCTCGTCGTAGACGGGGTGGCGGACGGTGACGGAGGCGACCTCGCCGAGGAGGACGACCCGGCACTCGTCGCGGAGGAAGGGGTCGCCGTCACGGAGGGAGTGGATCCAGGCGGTGACGGCGGGGGCCGCGAGCGCGAGGTCGGACGGCAGTCCGCGCCAGACCATGGTGTTGAAGACGGAGAGCGGGAGTTTCACGCTGTGCCGGTCGGGGCGGCTGAGGTTGAGGAAGGTGCGGACGGACTGCTGCGGGAGTCGCACGTCGGGGTCGGCGGGGAGCGGTACCAGGGCTCCGGAGGCGAGCGCCGGGGCGAAGAGGGGGAGGACGACCTCGTCCCACTGCCAGGGGTGGACGGGGAGGTAGAGGTAGTGGAGCGGGTCCAGGCCGCGGTCGCGCAGGCACCGGTCGAAGGTGGCCCGGGTGACGGGTCCGAGCTCGGCGGTGTAGAGGCGGGCGGGGTCCTCCAGACCCGCGGTCCCGCGGTAGGCGGCGAGCGAGGTGTGGGCGGCGAGCCAGGGCAGTCGCTGACGGGTGCGGGCCTCGGGGGCCCAGACCGCGGTGTCGGAGGCGGAGAGTCCGATGCGGCCCTTGTTGGGGACGAGCCAGGGGTGCCCGGTCTGGTGACCTTCGAGGGCGGCGTAGTCGAGGTCGGCGAGGACGTCGGCGGTGAGTGCGGTGTGGTCGAGCCGGGCGTCGGCGGTGAGGGTGGCGCTGAGCTCGCGGACGAGGTGACCGAGGGTGGGCCCGTCGAGGCCGAGGAGGGTACGGGCCCGGATGAGGAAGGCGTACGGGTCCCCGAAGGCGGTGGGGCTCCCGAGGTCGCCGGGCACGGTCGGTGAGGGCGGCGTGGGCGCCGGCGGGGTGAGGGTGATCGTGTCCGGGGTGACGTGCCAGCTGCCGTACGAGCGGCGGCGGGCGCGGAAGCCGAGGCTGCTGCCGTCGTCGAGGACCAGGTTCCAGGCGTCGCCGGCGGCGGCCGGTGCGGGGACGGGCCGGATGATCTCCTCGTAGGCGAATTCGCCGAGCATCTTGGCGAGCAGCCGACGGGCGGCGAAGTCCCAGGTCGAGCGGTTGAGTTCGGGTGGTGTGCGGGGGTGCTGCGGCGACGGGGGCACGGCGGGTTCGGCCGTGTCGGGGGCTGCGGAAAAGTTCGGCACGGGGCTCCTCGGAGGTCGGGAACTTTGCTTCGTCACGCAGAGTTATCGAAGGGAGAGGTGCGAAGCTGCCGACGTCGGTCGGGGTTTGTGGGGCGGCACTCAGAGGAGATTGCGCAGCACCCGCTCCCGGATCATCAGGGCGGCCCGCTTCTCGGGAAGGTCGATTTCCGCGGAGCAGCGGAAACCGGAGTTCAGGAAGGCCGATACGGAGGGGGTGTTGCGGATGTCCGGTTCCGCGACGACGCGTGTGCAGCGGGGGCGGTTGCCCAGGACCAGGTCGGCGACGGCGCGCAGCAGAGCTGTTCCCAGTCCGCGGCCGCGGTTCGTGCCGTCTCCGATGAGCAGGTGGATACCCGTGTCGTGGGGGCGTGCCGGGTAGTGCCTGGAGAGCGGGTCGAGGTCGGCCCGGTAGATCTCCCAGTAACTCATCGGTGTGCCGTCGAGGAAGCCGAGGCAGGGGATGCTGCTGCCGTCGCCGTCGAGCTGGGCCCGTAGGTGGGCGGCGGTGATCTCGGCGGGGCCGGCGAGCTCCCAGTAGGCGGCCACTTCGGGGTCGTTCATCCAGTCGGTGAGGAGCTCCAGGTCACGGCCGGGCCGCACGGGTTCGAGGCGGAATGCTCCGGCGGGTGTGGTGACGCTGCCCCAGATGGCGGGGGAATCGAGCAGGTCGGCCTCGGCGAGCAGGGGCAACAGGTCGACGTCGAGGCGTTGTTCGCGCGTGCTGCCGGGGGCTTCGGCGAACCTTGCGGCGGAGTGGAGGTCGTGGGCGGGTCCGGCGGCCGAAGCTGGGGCCGGGGTGTCGGTGGAGGGCATCGGGGGCTCTTCTCCGCGTCGGCGCCGACGCGTCAATCGTGAAGGGGGTTGGTGATGGTGACGTAGACGGACTGGGTGTCGACGGGGCCGACCAACTCGTCGAGGCCGCCCAGGCGGGTGAGCAGATTCGCCTTGCAGCGCAGGGTGGGCGAGTCGAGCAGCCGTGCGGGGAGCGGGCCGAGGCCCGCGGCCTTGGCGAGGAAGCGGCGGAAGGCGGCGAGGAGGACGCGTTCGTCCGCGAGCCGCTGGGATCCGAAGGCGCCGATGAGGCCGAGCACGTTGTTGATGCCGAGGTAGTAGGCGAAGCGTTCGTCGGTGACGGCGTCGGAGACGAAGGTGTCGCTGGCGCTTCCGATGCCGGGGAGCCGGTGCTCCAGTTCCGCGCGGCGGGATTCGCGGAAGTAGTAGCCCTGGTTGTCGCGGTAGCGGCCGCCGATCGGCCAGCCGGCCGGGTCGAGGAGCACCAGGGTGTTCTGCTGGTGGGCTTCGAGGGCGATACCGGCGAGTGCGTCGAAGGCGAGGACCGGCAGGACCACGTGGTCGAGGTAGCGCAGGAACCACTCGGCGGCGACGGCGGACGTGGTGTGGCCGGTGGCGGTGGCGAGGCCGGTGACGAGTTCGGCGAGGCGCGAGCTCATCGTGGTCCGGCCGGGCCACGGGCGGGGGGCGGTGAGTGCGGCGATGCAGACGGGGTCGTCGCCCGAACGGAAGGGGTTGTGGCGCAGCAGGGCGTCGAGTCCGGGGACCGGGGTTCCGTCCGGGGCGTCCACGGCGACCCAGGCGGGGTCGCGGACGATGTCGAAGGCGGGGTGGGAGGCCTGCCACTGCTCGGCGAGGCCGGTGCGGAGCAGCCGGTGCACCTCGACGCCGCGGTGGAGTTCCTTGCGGAGGTTCTCGCGGCGGGAGTTGGTGATGCGCAGGCCCAGGGAGAGCTTGAGCATCGCGGGGGCGCCCGGGCGGTGGACGGTGCGGACGGAGGAGGTGGGGTACCAGGGTTCGCCGTGCGGGCCCAGGTCGTGCAGAAGTCCCGCGTCGCGGAGGGCGGTGACGGCGGGGCGCTGGAGCAGGTCGCGGGCCTGCCAGGGGTGCAGGGGAAGGGGGGTGGTGCCGTGGGGCAACGGGAGCCCGGGGGCGAGCCGGCCGAGGAGCTGCGGGGCGGAGACGGGGCGGCCGCTCTCGGTCCAGGCCGATTCGCTCGCGAGAGCGGCGGGTTCGACCGCGAACCAGTGCAGAGGGAAGGAGCCGTGGAGTTCGGGTGAGTAACGGCGTACCTCGGCCTCGGAGAGTCCTTCGCGGCTCTTCGGGTCCGGCTGGAGGGGATGGCCGAGCAGGAGCGCCTGTTCGGCGGTGAGGAAGCGGTCCCCGCCGACGGGGGCCGGGGCGGTGGGGCGTCTGCGCCGGTCGGCGATGAATTCGGCGGTGCGGCGGACCGAGTCGGCGACACGGCCGACGAGGTCGGCGGCGCCCCGACCACCGCTCGTGCCCTCACGGGCGATGAGCGCGGCGATGGTGACGGCGTCGAGGGAGGGCGCGGCGGCGGTCGTGCCTTCGAGGCGGACCGCGCCGAATCGGTGCCAGCCGGCGTGGGACCAGTGGCGGACAGGGACGAGCAGGGCGGTGCCGGAAGCGGGAAGGGGGATGCGCAAGGGAGTTCCGGCGGGGCCGTCGGGGCGGCCGAGACCGGATTCGCGGACCCAGCAGCGGAGCAGGTTCTCCACCGCCGCGGCCTCGGCGGCGACGGCCGGGTCGGGGTGGTTGAGAAGGTCGGGCAGTGTGGTCGGCTCCAGCCGGAGGGGGCTCGTCCATCCGGTGCGGGGCCGGGGTGGTGTGCCGTCCTTCTGCCGGGGCACTGTGGCCGTCGCCTCGGCGGCGGTGGCGGCCCCGGACCCGGTGATGGCGGGCGCGGCGGCGAGCGGGGGGAGTTGGTCCGGTGTGTCGGATACGCCCGCCGGGTCCTGCCGCGGGTGCTCGGCCGTGGTTCCGTCCGGGTGGGGCAGCGCGCCGGCCGGGGGCGGGGTCGGCGCGTCCTCGGCGGGTACCAGGCGGGCCGGCGCGCCTGCGGCCGGAGCCGGGTCCAGCGGCTCGGGTGCGCCGGGCAGGGGCGTCGGCGCCTGCGGCTCCGTGGTTTCCCGCAACGGCGCCGTGGTGCCGGACGGCGACGACGGCCGCCCCGGGGCGGCGGCTTCGGGGTCCGGTTGCGCCTGGGCCGGTCCCGGCGGCGGGGCGAGCCGGTCGGGAGACGGCGGCTGGGTCTCCGTGACGGGGGTCGACTGGTGCGGGTCTGACATCGCGGGTCCTCGGTGTACGGGTCAGTGGGTGCGGCGGGCGGCGGCCGGGATGGCGTCGGCCAGGCGGTCGAGGACCGCCGCGGCCTGCTCGTCGGTCAGGGTCAGCGGGGGAAGGAGGCGGACCACGGCGCCGTGGCGGCCGCCGAGCTCGACGATGAGGCCGCGGTCCAGGCACTCCTGGCGGACGGCGGCGGCGAGGGCCGGTGCGGCGGCCCCGGTGTCGGGGTCGACGAGTTCGACACCGATCATCAGGCCCCTGCCCCGTACCTCCCCGATACAGGGATGGCCACAGGCCAGGCCCTGCAGGGCCGTCAGCATCCGCTCCCCCAGGGCGGCGGCGCGCTCGGCGAGCCGGTTCTCGCGGACGAAGGCGAGGGTGGCGGTACCGGCGGCCATGGCGAGCTGGTTGCCGCGGAAGGTGCCCGCGTGCGCGCCGGGGGCCCACACGTCCAGGTCGGCCCTGTACACGATCACCGCGAGCGGCAGGCTCCCGCCGATCGCCTTGGAGAGGACCATCACGTCGGGCACCACTCCGGCGTGGTCGACTCCCCAGAAGGCACCGGTCCGGCCGACACCCGTCTGCACCTCGTCGGCGATCAGCGGGATCCCCCGCGCCGCGGTGATCTCGCGCATCCGACGCAGCCAGCCGTCCGGGGCGGGGATCACCCCGCCCTCACCCTGCACGGGTTCGACGATCATGGCGGCGGGGGCGGGCACCCCGCCCTTCGGGTCGTCCAGCAGGTTCTCCGTCCAGCGCGCGGAGAGTTCGGCGCCTTCGGGGCCGCCGACGCCGAACGGACAGCGGAGGTCCTGCGGGTAGGGCAGCCGGGTCACCCTTACCTCGGGGGCGCCTCCCGAGGCGTCGAGGGCTCCGGCGGTCATCCCGTGGTAGGCCCCGGTGAAGGCGAGCAGCCCGGAGCGTCCGGTCGCGGTGCGCACCAGTTTGAGGGCGGCCTCCACGGCGTCCGTACCGGCCGGCCCGCAGAACTGGATGCGCGCGTCGGCGGCCAGCGCGGGCGGCAGGTTGGCGAACAGCTCGGTGGTGAAGGCGTCCTTGACCGGGGTCGCGAGGTCCAGCACGTGCAGCGGGGCCCCGGAGTCGAGCACGCCCCGGATGGCTTCGAGCACCACCGGATGGTTGTGCCCGAGGGCGAGCGAACCGGCGCCGGAGAGGCAGTCGAGGTAACGCCGCCCGTCGGCGCCCTCGATGGTCAGTCCACGGGCCCGCACCGGGACGACGGGCAGCGAGCGGGCGTACGTCCGGGCGGCGGACTCCCGCTGTGCCTGCCTGCGCAGGATGCCCTCGGAGGCGACGGCACCGCCCGCTCCGCCTCGTACGTCCGGATCATCCGATCCGTCCTGAATCGCCCCCCGGCTTCCCTGTTGCGGCACTTGAGGCGGGATCTCTGTCGCGGCCGCCGCCGCGGCCGGCTCGGTGACAGCCACGAGTGTCGGTCCTCCCGCACGAATTGCTCTTCCGGATTGCGTCTCGAACATGAACGCTGCTCCCCCATCCCCCGTACGTACCAACGACGGTGACGGCGAGGGATCACGGGTTGACTCAAGATCCTTGTCCCGTAAGGGGAGAACGCCAGGAACCACGGCCCCGGCCTAGGTCGTCCTGTGCGACAGCGGCATAGTGGGGGCCTGCACTCCACTCCTCGAACTCCCAGGGGGACGAACGACATGCGATCGAACCGACCGGTCACCGCGATTCTCTGCGCGGCCACGCTCGCGCTGACCGCGGGTGCCTGCGGCCCCGGCGACGGGGAGGCCGGCGGCGACGCCAAGCCGACCGTGGCGGCGAGTCTGCCGAGCCAGGACGGGATAAAGATCCCCGACCAGCTCAAGGACAAGCTCAAGGAGCACGGTATCGACCTGGAGAAGTGGAAGGGGGGTGAGTGGAAGAACTGGAAGCGGGAGGACTGGCTCCGCGAGGCGGGCGACTACATCAACCCCGTCATCGAGGGCCTGTGGGACCCGGACCGCATGCGTGACGCCGAGCAGCCGCAGCGCCCGGCCGTCGACCCCGACGCGGGCAAGGACCAGGGCGTCAGCGACCCGGTCCCGGCACCGGTGGCGGCGAAGCAGGCCACCCCGCCCTACCACACGAGCGTTCCGGCGGCCGGCAAGGTGTTCTTCGACGGCCCCGAGGGCTCGATGGTCTGCTCGGCGACCGTGGTCAAGGACCCGGCCCACCCCGGCAAGTCGAACATGGTCTGGACGGCGGGCCACTGCGTGCACGCGGGCAAGGCCGGCGGTTGGTACCGCAACATCGCCTTCGTCCCGTCCTACAACAACGCGGGCAAGCAGGCGGCGCAGCTCAAGGGCGCGCCCCGCGACCAGGTGGCCCCGTTCGGCGTCTGGTGGAGCGACTGGGCGCAGACCTCGGACCAGTGGATCGCGGGCGGCGGTCCGACCGGTGGCGCGGGTGCCCCGTACGACTTCGCCGTGCTGCACGTGATGCCCGAGAAGGGCAGCACCAAGTCCCTGGAGGAGACGGTCGGTTCCGCGCTCCCGGTGGAGTTCAACGCGCAGGCCGTACCGAAGGTCGGGAGCGTCACGGCGACGGGCTACCCGGCGGCGGCTCCGTTCGACGGCCAGCGTGCCTTCCAGTGCACGGACCGGCCGGGCCGGCTTTCCCTGAACGCGAACGACCCGGTGATGTACCGGATCGGCTGCACCATGACCGGCGGTTCCTCCGGTGGCGGCTGGGTCTCGGCGGGCTCCGACGGCAAGCCGGCGCTGGTGTCGAACACCTCGATCGGGCCGGCCAAGGCGGGCTGGCTGGCCGGACCCCGGCTGGGCCCGGAGGCGAAGGGCATCTTCGACGCCGTCAGCCGCAAGTTCAAGTAGGCCCCCTGGCGTGACCGAACGGCTGAGGCCCCCCTGCACCGCAGGGGGGCCTCAGCCGTCACACCGTCACACCGTCACGCGGTCACACGCGGTCCGGCACGGCTCAGCGCTTCGCGAGCGCGTACGGCGCCAGGTCCGCCGCCAGTTCCTGGTGGACCCGCGCCTTGAGCAGGGTGCCGTCCGGGGTGTGCTCCTCGGAGATCACCTCGCCCTCGGCATGCGCCTTGGCGACCAGCGAGCCGCGCGTGTACGGCACCATGGCCTCCACCTCGACCTCGGGCCGCGGCAGCTCGGAGTCGATGAGCGCGAGGAGTTCCTCGATGCCCAGGCCCGTCCGCGCCGAGACGGCGATGGAGTGCCGCTCGATCCGCAGCAGCCGCTGCAGAACCAGCGGATCCGCGGCGTCGGCCTTGTTGATCACGACGATCTCGGGCACGTTCACCGCGCCGACCTCGCGGATCACCTCGCGCACCGCCGCCAGCTGCTCCTCCGGTGCCGGGTGCGAACCGTCCACGATGTGCAGGATCAGGTCGGAGTCACCGACCTCCTCCATCGTGGAGCGGAAGGCCTCGACCAGGTGGTGGGGCAGGTGCCGGACGAAGCCGACGGTGTCGGCCAGGGTGTAGACCCGGCCGCTCGGCGTCTCGGCCCGGCGCACGGTCGGGTCGAGGGTGGCGAACAGCGCGTTCTCCACCAGTACGCCCGCGCCCGTGAGGCGGTTGAGCAGCGAGGACTTGCCCGCGTTGGTGTAACCGGCGATGGCGACCGAGGGCACCTTGTTGCGGCGCCGTTCCTGCCGCTTGATGTCACGGCCGGTCTTCATCTCCGCGATCTCCCGGCGCATCTTCGCCATCTTCTCGCGGATCCGTCGCCGGTCGGTCTCGATCTTGGTCTCACCGGGACCTCGGGTGGCCATGCCGCCACCGCCGCCGCCACCCATCTGGCGGGACAGGGAGGCACCCCAGCCGCGCAGTCGCGGCAGCATGTACTGCATCTGCGCGAGCGCGACCTGCGCCTTGCCCTCTCGGGACTTGGCGTGCTGGGCGAAGATGTCGAGGATCAGCGCGGTCCGGTCGACCACCTTCACCTTGACGACGTCCTCGAGGGCGATGAGCTGGCCGGGGCTGAGCTCGCCGTCGCACACGACGGTGTCGGCACCGCTCTCCATGACGATGTCCCGCAGCTCACGCGCCTTGCCCGAGCCGATGAAGGTCGCCGGGTCCGGCTTGTCACGGCGCTGGATCACACCGTCGAGTACGAGGGCACCCGCCGTCTCGGCGAGGGCAGCGAGCTCCGCGAGGGAGTTCTCCGCTTCGATCACCGTGCCGGAGGTCCAGACGCCGACCAGCACGACACGCTCCAGGCGCAGCTGCCGGTACTCGACCTCGGTGACGTCTTCGAGTTCGGTGGAGAGGCCGGCCACGCGGCGCAGGGCCGCGCGCTCCGAGCGTTCGAGCTGCTCGCCGTCCCGGTCTCCGTCGATCTCGTGGCTCCAGGCGACGTCCTCTTCCATCAGGGCATCGGCCCGAAGGCTCTCGGTGAAGCTCTGCGGGTCCCGCGCATCCTGTGCGTCCCGCGCGTCCTGGGAAGGGGAAGAAGAGGAGGTCATTGGATCCTTACGTCGATTCGAATAGCAGTGTCACGTTAACTGTCACGTCCAACGTGTCACACCGCCGGGGGATTCCCCGCGCGGCCCCGTCGATGGTGACATGCCCGTTCCTCACCGGTCACACCCTTTATTCGGCGCTCCCGCCCGCCGCGGCCCTGCCGGATGCGGCGGAAGGGGGAGGCTCAGGACGCCTTGGCCGGGGTCGCGGCGGCCTTGCCGGGTGCCGCGGCCGCCTTGCCGCTCCACTCCGGGTGTCCCGGCATCGGCGGGGTGGTGGTCCCGTACAGCCAGGGGTTCAGGAAGGCCGTCAGGTCGCGGCCCGCCTCCTGTGAGGCCAGGCGTACGAAGTCGGCCGTTCCCGCGATCCCGTCGCGGTTGTCCGAGACCCAGCGCCGCTCGATCCGGTCGAAGGCCTCGGCGCCGATCTCCTGCCGCAGGGCGTAGAGGATCAACGCGGACCCGTCGTAGACCACCGGCCGGAACAGCCCGATCTTCTCTCCGGGTGCGGCGGCCTTCGGGGCGGCCGGCGGGCCGCCCGCCGCCCGCCACTGGTCGGAGCGCTGGTACGCCTCGCGCATGCGCCGCTCCAGGGAGTACTTGCCGAGCCCGTCCGCGTACAGGGCCTCGTACCAGGTGGCGTGTCCCTCGTTGAGCCACAGGTCGGACCAGGTGCGCGGGGTGACGCTGTCGCCGAACCACTGGTGGGCGAGTTCGTGGACCATCACGGACTCGACGTACCAGTCGGGGTAGCCCTCACCCGCGAACAGGGCGCTCTCGAAGAGCGAGAGGGTCTGCGTCTCCAGCTCGAATCCGGTCGTGGCCCGCGCGATCAGCACCCCGTAGTTCTCGAAGGGGTAGCGGCCGACCCGCTCCTCCATCCACTCGATGTGGCCCGCGGTCTTCTTCAGCCAGGGATCCAGGCGCTCCCTGTCCTGAGCGGGCACCACGTCGCGCAGCGGCAGCCCGTGCGGTCCTGTGCCGTGCACGACCGCGGAACGGCCCACCGAGACCTGGGCCAGCTCGGTGGCCATCGGGTGCCGGGTCCGGTACGTCCAGGTCGTCGTGGGACCGAGCCGCACGGCCGGGGCCACCGACTCCCCGTTGGCGACGGCCGTGAGCCCGGTCGGGGCGGTGATCCGGAAGGTGAAGATCGCCTTGTCGGCGGGGTGGTCGTTGCAGGGGAAGACGCGGTGGGCGGCGTCCGCCTGGTTGGCCATGGCCAGGCCGTCCGCCGTGGGCACCCAGCCACCGTCCCCGCGGCCCCGCGGGTCGCTGGTGTGCCGGATGGTGATGCGCAGGGGCATGCGCTCCGCCACCGGGTGCGCGGGCGTGAGCACGAGGTCCTCCCCGACGCTCTCGAACCGCGCCGGCTCCCCGTTGACCTCGGCGGACGCCACCTTGCCGTGGGTGAAGTCCAGGTTGATGCGCTCCAACCTGTCCAGGGCGCGGGCGTCGATGACGGTGACCGCGTCGAGCGGGGTCAGGTTGTCCTTGTAAGCGAAGGACAGGTCGTACGAGAGCACGTCGTACCCGGGGTTCCCGAGCTCCGGGAAGAGCCGGTCGCCGATGCCCAGGGGCGTCGGCGGGGGCAGGACGGCGGCGACGAGGGTGAGGGAGGCCGCGGCGAGCAGGGCGGCGCGCAGGCGCGGGGAGGAGAGCTGCATCCACCACCGCTTACCAGCGCCCGCGCCACGGTCGCGAACGGCGCGCGACGGGTCCACCCGAACGAGGCCGTCCGGAGCCGTCCCGGCCTACGTCGCACCCGGCGAACACGCGGCGGGCACCCGGCGGGCGTCGGACGGGCGTCCGGCGCCATCGAGCGGGCGCGGGCGTCGGGCACGGCCGTCGGCACGCGCCCGGCGGCTACACCCGGCTGACGTCGTACACGCCCGGCACGTCCCGCATCGCCCGCATCAGCGCGGGCAGCCCGGCCGCGTCGGGCAGCTGCAGGGTGTAGCTGTGCCGGACCCGCTGCTCGACCGGCGGTTCCACGGTCGCGGAGACCACCTCGACGCCTTCGCGGGCGATGGCTTCGGTCAGATCGGCCAGCAGATGCGGGCGGCCGAACGATTCAGCGCGCAGGGTGACCCGGCAGTCCGCGGTGGCCCGCCAGTGCACGGCGACGGAGGTGCGTCCCACGGCCCGCATCTGCGCCACCGCCGCGCAGTGGATGCGGTGCACGGTGACGGCTCCGCCGCGGACCAGGAAGCCGGCGACGGCGTCCGGCGGCACCGGGGTGCAGCACCCGGCGAGTCGCACGGTGGCGTCCGGCAGGTCGGCGACCGCGTTGCCGCCGCCGCCGCGGGCGCCGACCACCGACAGCGGCGCGCGGGCGACCGAGGTGGGGGCCATGGCCCGGTCGGGGTGGGCTTCGAGCCAGCTGCTGATGGCGATCCGGGCCGCCGGGGTCCGCGCGTGGTCCAGCCACTCGACGGCGGGTCCGGAGGAGGCGTCCTGCGCGAGCAGCAGTTGGACGGTGTCCCCGTCGGACAGCGGGGAGGACAGGGAGGTGAGGCGCCCGTTGACCCGGGCGCCGATACAGCCGTGGGCCGCCGCGCCGTGCTGCGCGTAGGCGGCGTCGATACAGCTGGCCCCGGCCGGTAGGCCCAGCGTTCCGCCGTCGGCCCGGAAGACGGTGATCTCCCGGTCCTGGGCCAGCTCCGCCCGGAGCACGGTCCAGAAGGTGTCGGGGTCGGGCGCGGACTGCTGCCAGTCGAGCAGTCGGGACAGCCAGCCGGGCCGCGTGGGGTCCACGCGCTCCTCGTCCGGGTCGGTGGCGGCGGCGTCTGGGGTCGCGGTGGCGTACGGATTGCCGAGGGCGACCACGCCGGCCTCGGCGACGCGGTGCATCTGCCGGGTGCGCACGATGACCTCGGCCACGTAGCCCTCGGGCGTGGCGACGGCGGTGTGCAGCGACTGGTAGAGGTTGAACTTCGGGGTGGCGATGAAGTCCTTGAACTCCGAGACGACCGGGGTGAAGCAGGTGTGCAGTTCGCCGAGCACGGCGTAGCAGTCGGCGTTCTCGCCGACGAGGACGAGGATGCGGCCGAAGTCGGAACCGCGTAGCTCGCCGCGGGTGCGGGCGATGCGGTGCACGGAGACGAAGTGCCGGGGCCGTACCTGTACTTCGGCGGCGATGCCGGCCTCGCGCAGGACGCCGCGTACGGAGTCGGCGATGGCGGGCAGCGGGTCGCGTTCCCCGGCGTGGGCGGCGATGAGCGCGCGGGTGCTCTCGTACTCCTCGGGGTGCAGGATCGCGAAGACGAGGTCTTCCAGCTCGGTCTTCAGGGCCTGGACGCCGAGCCGTTCGGCCAGCGGGATGAGGACGTCACGGGTGACCTTGGCGATGCGGGCCTGCTTCTCGGGCCGCATCACGCCCAGGGTGCGCATGTTGTGCAGCCGGTCGGCGAGTTTGATGGACATGACGCGGACGTCGTTGCCGGTGGCGACGAGCATCTTGCGGAAGGTCTCGGGTTCGGCGGCGGCGCCGTAGTCGATCTTCTCCACCTTGGTGACGCCGTCGACGATGAAGCACACCTCGTCGCCGAACTCCGTCCGTACCTGATCGAGGGTCACGTCCGTGTCCTCGACGGTGTCGTGGAGCAGAGAGGCCGTCAAGGTGGTGGTCTCGGCGCCCAGTTCGGCGAGGATCAAGGTAACGGCGAGCGGATGTGTGATGTACGGCTCACCACTTTTTCGCATCTGGCCGCGGTGCGAGGTCTCCGCGAGGAGATACGCGCGGCGCAGAACGGACAAATCGGCGTCCGGATGGTGGGCGCGGTGCGCCTCGGCCACGTGACCGATGGCGTCCGGAAGCCGGTCTCGCGACGTCGGCCCGAGCAGGGCCGCGCGCCCGAGGCGGCGCAGATCGAGCCTGGTCCGCCCCCGTCTGCGGAGCTCAGGGCGCGCTTCGGGGTGTGCTTCGGGGTTCGTGGCCTCTGCACTCATGGGCACCTCCGGCGGCTTCGACCGGCGGTGGTGGGCATGGGGTGAGCCCTCAGGGCCGGTGCCTGATGTTACCGACCCCACCACGTGGCGCAGTCCACCTCTCGCTCAGCGTGAAACGGATCACCCATTAGAGGGAAGCTTCACGCGAAAGCCGTTTCGGTGAGCCAGGCCCTGTCGAACTCTCCCGCGGCCACGATCACGGCCGGTCCGGTCATGTCGATCCGGCCGTCGGGGTATTCGGTGATGATCAAGGTTCCGCCGGGGAGGTCGACGGTGTAGGCGACCGCGTCGCCGGTGACGGCCGGGTCCACTCCGTCGCGGCGGATGGTCGCCACGGCGACGGCGCAGGCGCCGGTGCCGCAGGAGCGGGTCTCGCCGGAGCCGCGTTCGTGGACGCGCATCGCGACGTGCCGGGGGCCGCGGTCGACGACGAACTCGACGTTGACCCCGGTCGGGTAGGCGGACGCCGGGCTGAACGGCGGGGCGGTGTACAGGGTGCCGGCGTCGTCGAGGCTTTCGACGAAGGCCACGGCGTGCGGATTGCCCATGTTCACGTTGCGCGCGGGCCAGCTCCGCTCGCCGACGCTGACCGTGACCTCGCCCTCGGGCAGCTCGGCGCGACCCATGGAGACGGTGACGTCGCCCGTCTTGTCGAGGTGCACGCGCTTGACGCCGCCGCGGGTGGCGACGGCGAGGTCGCCGGGCTCGACGTGTCCGGCGTGCTGGAGGTAGCGGGCGAAGACGCGGACGCCGTTGCCGCACATCTCGGCGATGGAGCCGTCGCTGTTGCGGTAGTCCATGAACCACTCCGCCTCGTCGGCCAGGTGCGCGGCCTCGGGGTGGGCGGCGGACCGGACGACGTGCAGGACGCCGTCCGCGCCGATCCCGGCGCGCCGGTCGCACAGCTTCGCGACGGCGGACGCGGGCAGCTCGATGGCGTTGTCCGGGTCCGGGACGATCACGAAGTCGTTCTCGGTGCCGTGGCCCTTGAGGAAGGAGAGGGTGGTCTGCGTCACCGGCCCATGGTACCGAGCCGCAGCTCAGCGGTGCCGAACCGTCCGAGGGGCGGAACCTGCCGGAGGGCGGTCAGCGGAGCCGGGCGACCCGGTACACGGCGAGTCCTACGACGGCCAGTGCGACGACGGCGTACAGCGCGGCCATGCGCCAGTCGGGGCGGCGGCCGCTCCCCCGGGCCGGGAGACCGGGCCAGGTGTGGCCGACCCGTCGGGCGGCCATCATGCCCCAGCCTCCGGCGCAGCAGCTGATCAGGAATCCGAGCATGGCGACCACGGCACCGCCGTCGCCGAACTCGAAGGCGAGCGGGAAGGCGAACATCAGCGAACCGGTGGCGGCGAGCATCGCGATGGGGGCGATCTGCCACAGGCGCAGGCGGCGCTGCGGGCGCAGTTCGACCTCGAACGCGGGTCCGGCGGCGGCTTCCGCCTCGGCGGAGTCCGGGGTGTCCGGGCCGTCCGGGGTCAGTCGTGCCGGATCGGCGGGCAGCCCGAGCCCGGGGGGCCCGTCCGTTCCGTCCGTCCCGTCCAGAAGCATCGGGTCCGCTTCCCTTTGGGTGTCGTCCCGCCCGGTGTCACGAGGGCCGGCCTCCATCGCCACGCGCCCTCCCCACTCGGACTCAGTACGCCGCCGTTCATCGCAGGTGATCGCACCCGCTGGAGTTTGATGATGGCACGCCCCCGGCCCCGCTACTGGCGCGTGAGGCGTCCCGATGCCATCACGTGATCAGGCTGTGACCGCTCGTTCGACCAACGACTGCGCGAGTCCGGGGAGTTCCCCCCGGTCGGCGGCGGCCCCGCTGAGCCAGTGCACGCGCGGGTCGCGGCGGAACCACGAGTCCTGACGGCGGGCGAACCGCTTGGTCGCCCGGACGGTCTCGGCCCGGGCCTCGTCCTCGGTGTACTCGCCCGCGAGCGCGGCCAGCACCTGCTGGTAGCCCAGCGCCCTGGAGGCGGTGATTCCGTCCCGGAGCCCGCGGGCCTCCAGCGCGCGGACCTCGTCCACGAGCCCGTCCTCCCACATCCGGTCGACCCGCAGCGCGATCCGCTCGTCGAGCTCCGGGCGGGCCACGTCGACGCCGATCTGCACGGTGTCGTAGACGGACTCGTGGCCGGGCAGGTTGGCGGTGAAGGGGCGACCGGTGATCTCGATCACCTCGAGCGCGCGGACGATGCGTCGGCCGTTGCTGGGCAGGATGGCCTGCGCGGCGGCCGGGTCGGCGGCCGCGAGGCGGGCGTGCAGGGCGCCGGAGCCGCGGAGGGTGACCTCTTCCTCGAGGCGGGCGCGGACCTCGGGGTCGGTGCCGGGGAACTCCATGACGTCCAGGGCGCCCCGGACGTACAGGCCGGATCCGCCGACGAGGACGGGGGTGCGGCCCTCGGCGAGCAGTTTGTCGATCTCCAGGCGGGCCAGCCGTTGGTAGTCGGCGACGTTGGCGGTGTCGGTGACGTCCCAGATGTCGAGGAGGTGGTGCGGGACACCGCCGCGCTCCTCGGTCGTCAGCTTGGCGGTGCCGATGTCCATCCCCCGGTACAGCTGCATGGAGTCGGCGTTGACGACTTCGCCGTCGAATCGGCGGGCCAGGGCTACGCCCAGGTCGGACTTTCCTGCCGCGGTGGGACCGACGACGGCGATGACCCGCGGGGCGGGGGCTGCTTTCCTCACGGCCCCAGTCTCGCAAACCTCACGGCATGTACCCGATCGAGTTACGTGACGGGGTGCGGGTGGGGTCGTTGCCCTGGCGAGGTTCCGGCCGGACATACGCCCTGCGTACGCCCGGCGCAGGCCGGTTCGGTCAACGCGGAACTTCACTCACACGAGTAACGTTACGGGAGTAGACATGGGCGTTTTTGATCGGTTTTTTCGTCGTAAGGGCGAGGTCGTGACCGAGGAGGTCGCGGCGGTGGACCTGACGGCGGAGTCCGGTGCGGCCGAGGAGGCCGAGCCTGTTGCCGAGAAGTCTCCGGAGGCGGCAGTCGTGGAGATTCCGAAGCAGCTGGCGGCCCCGGTGGCCGCGGACAGCGAGACCGGTGAGGGCGCCCGCACGTAGTGACCGCCAACGGAGGGTGACCCATGGGCCTGCTGGACAATCTGAAGGCCAAGCTCGGTCCGGCGAAGGACAAGGTCGGCGACCTGGCCCTGCAGCACGAGGGCAGGATCGGCGAGAGTCTGGACAAGGTGGCCAAGGCCGTGGACTCCAAGACCAAGGGCAAGTACAGCGGCCAGATCACGAGCGGGACGGGCAAGGCGAAGGACGCCCTGGGGAAGATCGCGCACAAGGACGCTCCCGGCGGGCCGACGCCGCCGGCCGCTTCCTGACGCGGTCCGCGAAAGGGGCGGGGGACCGGCTGCGGCCGGTCCCCCGCCCCTTTCGCCGTTCCTGACCCCTACCGCCACCCTCTCGGCCCTACGGGGCCCTGTCGGGCGCGGTGCGCGCCCGGGTGGCCGGGTGGCCGCCGGGCGGCTGCACCGAGCGGCTACGACCAGGCGGCGACGAAGTACCCCACGCCGTAGGGCGCGTCCTCGTACAGCAGGCGCCCTTCCAGTTCCGCGCCCTCGGCGGCGCCGGCCAGGACCTGCCAGGGGGCCCGTCCGGCGGCCTGGAGCTCGGCCGCGAGAGTGGCGTCGATCCCGGCCAGCGCGGCCACGTCGGCGGCGCCCAGCGCGCGAGCCGCGGCCGCGTCGAAGGCGGCGGCGCGCTCGTCGAGGTACCCGGGGGCCTTGAGGGTGCGGCAGGCGCTGCCGTCCCCGAGGACCAGCATGGCCACCCGTTCGGCGGAAGCGCCCAGGTCCGCGCCGAGGAGGCCGCAGCCGCTCGGGGCGAGGTCCGCGGCGACGGCCGCTCCGGCGACCGGGGCGGCCGCCCAGCGGGCCTGCCCGAGCAGCCAGCCGGCCACCGCGAGGGACGTCGGGAGGGTGACCCCGGTGGCGTGGCCGCTCGGCGGTTCGCCCAGGTCGGGGCCCAGGGTGACGGTCAGGTCCACGCCGAATCCGGCGAAGCTGCCGGGGGTGCCCTGGTCGTAGGCGCCGCCCTCGGCGGCGGAGCCGACCACGACCAGCAGGTCGGGCCGGGACGCGGCGAGCACCGCCAGCGCGTCGGAGCAGGCGGTGCGGGCGTCGCCGAGTTCGGCGGCGGCCCCCGCGGCGACCTCCGGCACGAGCAGCGGCGGGGCGGGACAGACTGCGGCGGCTACGAGCATGATCCGCAGCCTAGCCGGACACGCCGACGGCGCGGGAGGGGCGTCACTACGCCTCCCGCACCCCTCGGACCGTGCCTCAGGAGGAGGCGGGCACCGCGCAGCCGGACGTGACGGCCGGCAGGGGCGCCGGGACGCCCAGCGTCGGGATGCCGAGCATGACGCCCGCCGGCTGGACGGGGGCTGCGTTGCGCTTCTCCCAGGCGTCGCCGGCGCGCGTCCGGCGGACGGTCAGCGTCGGGCCCTCGGCCAGCAGGTGGTGCGGGGCCGCGTAGGTGATGTCCACGGTGACCACGTCGCCCGGGCGGACCTCCGCCTCCGGCTTCGTGAAGTGGACCAGGCGGTTGTCGGGTGCGCGGCCGGAGAGGCGGTGCGTGGCGCCGTCCTTGCGGCCCTCGCCCTCCGCGACCATGACCTCCAGCGTGCGGCCGACCTGCTTCTTGTTCTCGTCCCAGGAGATCTCCTCCTGCAGGGCGACCAGGCGCATGTACCGCTCCTGGACGACCTCCTTGGGGATCTGCCCCTCCATGTCGGCCGCCGGGGTCCCGGGGCGCTTGGAGTACTGGAAGGTGAACGCGTTCGCGAAGCGGGCCTCGCGTACCGCGTGCATCGTCTGCTGGAAGTCCTCCTCCGTCTCGCCGGGGAAGCCCACGATGATGTCGGTGGAGATCGCCGCGTGCGGGATGGCGGCGCGGACCTTCTCGATGATGCCGAGGAAGCGCTCCTGGCGGTACGAGCGGCGCATCGCCTTCAGGATCGTGTCCGATCCGGACTGCATCGGCATGTGCAGCTGCGGCATCACGTTCGGGGTCTCGGCCATCGCCGCGATCACGTCGTCCGTGAAGTCGCGCGGGTGCGGGGAGGTGAAGCGGACCCGCTCCAGGCCCTCGATCTGACCGCAGGCGCGCAGCAGCTTGCTGAAGGCCTCGCGGTCGCCGAGGTCCGAGCCGTACGCGTTCACGTTCTGGCCGAGCAGGGTGATCTCCGAGACGCCCTCGGCGACCAGGGCCTCCACCTCGGCGAGGATGTCGCCGGGCCGGCGGTCCTCCTCCTTGCCGCGCAGGGCCGGGACGATGCAGAAGGTGCAGGTGTTGTTGCAGCCGACGGAGATCGAGACCCAGGCGGCGTACGCGGACTCGCGGCGGGTCGGGAGCGTGGAGGGGAAGGCCTCCAGCGACTCGGCGATCTCGACCTGTGCCTCTTCCTGGATGCGGGCGCGCTCCAGCAGCACGGGGAGCTTGCCGATGTTGTGGGTACCGAAGACGACGTCGACCCAGGGGGCCCGCTTGACGATCGTGTCGCGGTCCTTCTGCGCGAGGCAGCCGCCGACGGCGATCTGCATGCCGGGGCGCTTGGTCTTCATCGGGGCCAGCCGGCCGAGGTTGCCGTACAGCTTGTTGTCGGCGTTCTCGCGGACCGCGCAGGTGTTGAAGACCACGACGTCGGCGTCGCCGTCGGCGCCCTCGGGCGCCCGGACGTAGCCGGCGTCCTCCAGCAGACCGGAGAGCCGCTCCGAGTCGTGCACGTTCATCTGGCACCCGTAGGTGCGCACCTCGTAGCTTCGCTTCACGTCCACTGCCTGGCTCCGGTCGCTGCTGGTCATGCAACAAGGGTAGGCGGTACAAGGTGGCCCTCCGGTCCCCCGTTCAGCCGACCCGGGGGAAGGCGGCGGCCGAAGAGGACGAGCAGCAGGTCCTGGGCTTCCCCGTACACGGGAGTTCCCTCGCCGTGGGACCAGGCCAGGTCCTGCGCGCGCAGCTGGACGCGGGTCAGGTCCGCGCCGAAGAAGCGCAGGGAGCGCGGGGTGACGGCGTCGAGGAGGAGCCGCAGCCGGTCCTCGGGGACGCGGCGCGGGTGGTCGAGGGCGACGGTGATGTCGAGGCCGTGGACCACGTCGTGGGCGAGGGCTCCGGTGGGCCCGGCGGCGGGCGGTTTCCACGGGTGGCCGGCGTGCTCGCGGAGCAGCTCGGCCAGCTCACGCGTGGTGAAGGCGGCGGCGTCGCGGCGGGCCGTGCGGTCGGTCATCCGGTGCAGGCCGCCGCGGGCCCGCAGCAGTTCGAGGGCGAAGCCGGGGAGGGTGGTGCGGAAGCCGAGGGACAGGTGGGCGGCGACCTCGCGGACGCGCCAGCCGGTGCACAGCGACGGGGCGTCCCATGCGTCCGGGGTGAGCGCGTCCAGTACGTCGGCCAGCTCGCGGCGTTCGGCGGCGACGGCCGCGGCGATCGTACGGCGGCTCACGGAGGCACGAGAGGCGGGTCGGGAGTCGGGTCGGGAGTCGGGTCGAGAGGTGGGTCGGGGCGCTGATCGGCTCATGACCTCAGCGTCGAGGGGGCAGCTGGCATAAGTCCAAGAGTGGGTGCTTCTGCGATCTACAATCCACGGTTATGGAACTGGCTCAGCTGCGCTATTTCGTGGCCGTGGTGGAAGAGGGCGGCTTCACCCGGGCCGGGGCGCGGCTGCACGTGTCGCAGCCCGGGGTGAGCGCACAGGTCGCGCAGCTGGAGCGCGAGCTCGGGCAGCGGCTGCTCGATCGGTCCGGGCGGCGGGTGACCCCGACGGAGGCGGGCCGGGCGGTGCTCTCGTACGCGCGGGCCGCGCTGGCGGCGGTGGAGGGCGTGCGGCGGACGGCCGAGGAGTTCTCCGGCCTGCTGCGCGGGCGGGTGGCCCTCGGGCTGATCCCGGGGGCGGCCTCGGCGGCGGTGGACGGGTTCGACGTGGTGGAGGTGCTCGGGGCCTTCCACGACGAGCACCCCGGGGTGGAGATCGCGCTGTCCGAGGACACCTCGGAGCGGATGCTGGCGGCGCTGCTGCGCGGGGAGCTGGACCTGGCGGTGGTCGGTATCGCGGGAGAGCCGCCGCCGGGCGTCTCCTGCCAGGTGGTGCTCGACGAACCCCTGGTCGCGTCGGTGCGGGCGGACGACCCGCTGGTGGCGGCCGCGGTGGACGGCGAGATCCCGCTGGCCGCCCTGCGCGGGCGGGCCCTGATCAGCCTGCCGCGCGGGACCGGGCTGCGCGGGGTGCTGGAGCGGGCGTGCGCGCAGGCCGGTTTCGCCCCGCGGGTGGACTTCGAGGCGGCGGCGCCCGCCGTGCTGGTCCGGCTGGCCGCGCGGGGCCTGGGGGTGGCGGTGGTGCCGTCCGGTGCCGAGTCGGGAGCGGGCCCACGGGCCGACGTCGACGCGGGCCCGGCCTCCGGCACCGCGACGGGTGCCGGCACGGGAACAGCCACCGGCCTCGGCAGCAGCAGCACCGGCACCGGCACCGGACTGTGCGCGCTGCGGATCACCGAGCCCCGGCTGACCGGGCGGGTCGCACTGGCCTGGCGCACGGACGGACCGCCCGGGCCGGCCGCGCACACCCTGCTGGGAAGGCTCCGCGCGCAGGCCCCCGGAAGACCCGCGCCGTGACAGGACGGCGGACGGGTGGCAGGATCGCGGCCATGCCTCTCGTACCGCCCCGGATCAGCAGGCGCCACGCCCTGCGGGTCCTGGTGGCCGTACTCGCCGTGCTCGGAGTCCTGACCTGGTGGCTGAAACCCTTCGGGCACCCGGAGCTGCAGGGCGAGCTGACCTTCAGCACGGGCGCGCGGGCCGGGGTCTACCACCGCTACGGGGAGCTGCTGGAGCAGGCGCTCAAGCGGGACATGCCCGGCGTCGACGTACGGCTGGAGACCAGCGAGGGCTCGCAGGAGAACCTGAAGCGGCTGGCCACCGGCGAGGCGGACTTCACGGTGGCGACGGCGGACGCGGTCGCCAAGTTCCAGCTCGACCAGAGGACCGGCGCGGACCGACTGCGCGGGGTCGCGCGGCTCTACGACGACTACGTGCAGCTGGTGGTCCCGGCCGACTCCCCGGTGCAGTCGGCCCGTGACCTGCGCGGCAAGCGGGTGGCGATCGGCCAGCCGGGGTCCGGGGTGCGGCTGGTCTCGGAGCGGCTGCTGAGGGCCGCCAAGATCGACCCGGTGCTGGACATGACGTCGGTGTCCATCGGCATCGACAGCATGCCGAGCGAGCTGGAGGCCGGCCGGATCGACGCGTTCTTCTGGTCCGGCGGGCTGCCGACGAACGCCGTGCGGGAGCTGTCGGAGCGCTTCGACATCCGGCTCGTGCAACTCGGTGACCTGGTGGAACAGCTCCAGGAGAGCGGCTCCCCGGCGCGTTACTACCGGACGGCCGTGATGCCGCAGGACACCTACGCGCGGGCGCGCAACACGAGCGCCGTGTCGACCCTGGCCGTACCGAACCTGCTGGTGACCATGGCGGGGACCGACCCCCAGCTCACCGAGCAGCTGACGCGGACGGTCATCCTCAGTCGCGACCGCGTCGGGCGTGAGGTGCATGCGGCGCAGCTCGTGGACCTACGGACGGCGATCTACACCGACCCCGTGGACCTGCACGAGGGCGCCCGCCGGTACTACCGGTCCGTCAAGCCCTGACCCCGCGAGCCCGGGGGGTCCCGACGACCTTCGGGTTTCCGGGGTTCCCGACCGGCTTCACGACGCGGACGGCTGTGAAGACGGGGAAGGCAGCAGCATGCTCGCCGCCGCGGCCGCGCCGATCAGTCCCGCATGAGTGCCCAGCATCGCCGGCACCACCTGGATGTCCTTGACGAACGAGAGCGTGGCGTAGGCCGCGAGGTGGCTACGGATCGGGGCGAACAGGGTGTCGCCGGCGGCGGCCACTCCGCCTCCGATGACCGCGATGTCCGTCTCCACCAGGGTCGCGGTGGCCGCGATGGCGGCGGCCAGGGCCCGGCCCGCCCGATCGAAGGCGGCCAGGGCGATCGGGTCGCCCTCGGCGGCAGCGGCGGCCACCCCGGCCGCCGTGGCATCCCGCCCACCGTTCGCGCCACCCGCGCCGTTCCCGTTCCCGCCCCCGCCGCCGGCCGCGCTGCCCGACGGGGTCCAGCCCTGCTCGCGGGCCCAGCGGGCGATCGCCGTACCCGAGGCGATCGACTCGACGCACCCGTGGCCGCCGCAGACGCACGGTTCGCCGTCGAAGGCCACGCTGATGTGGCCGATGTGGCCCGCGTTGCCCGTGGGGCCGGGGTGGAGCTGGTTGTTCAGGATCAGGCCGCCTCCCACGCCGGTGGAGACCACCATGCACAGCGCGTTCGCGTGGCCCCGGGCCGCGCCCAACCAGTGCTCGGCAGCGGTCATCGCCACTCCGTCACCGGCCAGCACCGTCGGCAGGTCGGCCCCGTGGGCCGCGAGTTCCGCCGCGATCCGTTCCTGGACCGGAAAGTCCCGCCAGGCTCCGATGTTGACCGGGCTGACCGTGCCCCGGGAGGTGTCCACCGGCCCGGCGCTGCCGATCCCGCAACGCTGCGCCGAGGCCCACAGCGGCGACGTGGAGAGATCGGCGACGACCTCGGCGACCGCCGCCATGACACCGTCGGCGTCCACCCCGCGCGGGGTCGGGCGGCGGGTGGTGGCCGTCATCGTGCCGTCGGGGTGAACCAGCGCACCGGCGATCTTCGTGCCGCCGATGTCGATCGCCACGGTCGGCCCGGAGGCCGCCGCGGCTGCCGGCGGTGCGGAGAACGGGGCGCTGGGAATGATCACGGTGGCGGCTCCAGGAAGGTTTCAGGGTTAAGTATGCGCCGGGGGCGGCGCCGTGCTCTCGCGCGGCTCCAGCCTGGGCCGCTCGCTGATCCGCACCCCCGGCGGGTCGCCCGCGAGGACGGCCAGGAGTTCGCCGGCGGCCAGCCGGCCGAAGCCGGCGGTGTCCCGTACGAGAGCGGTGAGTCGGGGATGGGTGACCCGGCAGAGCGCGGAGTCGTCCCAGGCCACGATCGACAGCCTGCCCGGGACGGGGATGCCCAGCTCGGCGGCGACCGCGCTCCCGGCGACGGCCATCACGTCATTGTCGTAGACGAGGGCCGTGGGCGGCTCCGGCTCGGCGAGGACCCGCCGGGTGGCCGCCGCGCCCTCGGTGTCGGAGTAGTCGGTGAGCACCGAGCGCACCTGGTCAGGGCCGAGCCCGCGACGCGCGGCCTCGGTGCGCAGGGACTCCATCCGGCGGACGGTGTGGGCGAGGTCGGGGAGCCCGGCGACGTGCACGATCCGGCGGTGGCCGAGCCCGTGGAGGTACTCCAGGACCTGGGCCATGGCGCCGGCGTCGTCGGCCCGGACCGAGGACAGGACCGCAGGTCGGGCTGTGGGCGCGGCCGTGGCGCCGGCAGCGGCCGGATCGATTCCGCCCCCGCCCTCGTCCTCCTGGGGCAGGGCCTCGCCGATGGTGACCGCGGGCAGCCCCAGTGCCTCCAGGAGCGCCGGTCTCGGGTCGCTCGTCCGCGGGTCGACGACGAGGACGCCGTCGACCCGGCGCTCGGCCCACCAGCGGCGGTAGACCGCGCACTCGGCGTCGATGTCCTCGACGACCTGGAAGAGCAGGGCGGTCCGGGCGGCGGCCAGGACCTCCTGGATGCCGGAGACGAGTTGGAGGAAGAAGGACTCGACGCCGAGCGTGTGGGCGGGCCGGGCGAGGACCAGGCCGACGGCTCCGGAGCGTTCGCCGGACAGGGCCCGGGCCGCGCTGTTGGGCTGCCAGCCGAGCTCCTCGGCGACGCGGCGGATCCGGGCCCTGGTGTCCTGCGAAACGCCCGGCCGACCGTTGAGCGCGAAGGAGACGGCGCTCTCCGAGACGCCGGCCTGCCGGGCTATGTCCTTGATCGTGGGTCTGCGGGCCATGGACTGCCTCATTCGTCCTTCGGGTGCGCTCACGCGTGGCGGAATACGGATGGCGGAATACGGATGTCGACGGCCGGACCGTACGCGATCCTGCCCCGACAGGACGCTTTTATGACGATCCACGATCCGCCACGCCTACGGAGCTTCGCGCACCGCCGACCCGACCGACCGCCGGCGGTGTCCGCGGGCGGGACGCGCGGGCGCCGGATCGGTGGTCGACGTGACCGAAATGCCGCTGTCCATTTCCGCCCGCCCCCACGTCATCAGGCGCAACTAAAGCGCATTAGTTTCCTCAGGGTCTTCGGCACGCAACCCTTGTGTCAACTGAGCTGAAGCGCATAAGTACACGCCCGTGGGGCGACCGGTCGCCCTGTTGACTTTCCTCATCCGCACCGGCAGGTTGTGGCGCATCCGGTGAATTCGTCGAGTACGCGCGTACTCCAGAACTCCAGGACGCCCCGTGCCCGATGACGTGCTCCGCTTCGGCGCCAACTACACGCCGTCCCGCGGTTGGTTCCACCACTGGCTGGACTTCGATCTCGACGAGGTGCGGGCCGACCTCGACTCGATCGCGGCCCTCGGGCTCGACCACATCCGCGTCTTCCCCCTGTGGCCGCTCTTCCAGCCGAACCGGACGCTGATCCGGCCGCGCGCGGTCGAGCAGCTCGTCGCCCTCGCCGACGCGGCCGCCGAGCGCGGGCTCGACGTCAACGTGGACGGTCTGCAGGGGCACTTGTCGAGCTTCGACTTCCTGCCCGCCTGGACCCGGACCTGGCATCGGCGCAGCATCTTCACCGACCCAGAGGTGGTCGCCGGGCAGCAGGAGTACCTGCGCACGCTGGCCGCGGCCCTCGCCGACCGGCCGAATTTCCTGGGCATGACGGTCGGCAACGAGATCAACCAGTTCTCCGGCGCCCCGCACCCCGACCCGGACCGGATCACCCCGGACCAGGCCGGCCGCTGGCTGGAGCGGATGCTCGCCGCCTGCGAGGAGGGCGCCCCGGGGCGGCTGCACCTGCACGCCGAGTACGACGCCGCCTGGTACCAGGACGGGCACCCCTTCACCGCGGCCCAGGCGGCCCGGCTGGGCCGGGTCACGGCCGTGCACTCCTGGGTGTTCAACGGCACCGCGCAGCGCCACGGCCGGAGCGGGACGGCGACCGAGCAGCATGCCGCGTACCTGATCGAGCTGTCCAAGGCCTGGGCCCTGGACCCGCACCGCCCGGTGTGGCTCCAGGAGGTCGGCGCCCCGGCGCCGCTGATCCCGCCCGAGCACGCGGCGCGCTTCACCGAGGCCACCGTCGCGAACGCCTTGGACTGCCCGGACCTGTGGGGCGTGACCTGGTGGTGCTCGCACGACGTGTCCCGGGAGCTCGCGGACTTCCCG
Source organism: Streptomyces virginiae (assembly GCF_041432505.1). Classification (GTDB taxonomy): domain Bacteria; phylum Actinomycetota; class Actinomycetes; order Streptomycetales; family Streptomycetaceae; genus Streptomyces; species Streptomyces virginiae_A. The sequence continues at coordinate 6,328,879 of NZ_CP107871.1, read as the reverse complement.
GAGTTGGAGTACGGCCTCGGCCTGCTCACCAACGACCGCCGGATCAAACCGGCCGGCGCCGCCATCGCCCGGATCACCGCGCGGTGGCGGGGACGCGCGCACCGCCCGGCCCCACGGTCCACCGCGCTCGTCGTGGACATCGGCGGGGACGGGGGCGAGGTCGTCGGTGGGGCCGCGCGGGCTCCGGGGCGTTCGGTGTGCGCCCCGGGCGGGGCCTTCTTCGAGGCGTGGGCCTCGCTGACGGCCCAGGGGGTGCGCCCCGCGGTGGTCCTCGCGGAGCGCGCCTCGGATCCCGCCCATCTGGCCACGCGCGGCATCACCGAGGTGCTGCGCGTCCACGACGTGACGTGACCTGACCTGACCGGGGCCGATCCGCCCCGCCCCACCTCGCCCCGCCCCCACCTCGCCCCGATCCCCTCGTGAGGAGCCCCGCATGCCCGAGACCGACAACGGCGTCGATCCGCGGACGCCGCCCGCCGCGATACGTCCGACCCGGCGCAGAGTGCTGGCCACCGGGGCCGGGGCCGCCGCGGTGCTGGGACTGGCGGGCCGCGCCCGGGCCGCCGCCGCGCCCCCGCGCTTACCGGAGGGAACGCCCGCCCTCGGAGCACCAGGCCAGGCCGCGGTCGAGGCCCCGATCCAGGCCTCCGCCCCGGCCGACCTGGCCCCGTACGCCTCGTACTGGTTCCCGGACTCCCTCCCCTCGGGGACCCCCGGCCCCGGGATCGTGTGGCGCTCGCTCAGCCGGTGGACCCCCGAGAGCGACCCCGATCTGGCCCACAACGCCTCGACCGTGCCCCTGGCGCGGCGGTTCACCCCGGTCCCGGCGAACCGGACCGCCCGCGCCGGCCAGGCCCGTATCGCCTCCCTGGTCTCCTTCGGGCCCACCGCCGGGAACCCGTCCCAGGGCTCCCCGACCGCCGACCACTACGCGCTCACACACTGGGCGTACATCGACGAGCTGGTCTTCTGGGGCGGGTCCGCCGGCGAGGGCATCGTGCTCGCGCCCAACGCGCCCGTGGTCGACGCCGCGCACCGCAACGGGGTCCGGGTGCTGGGCAACGTGTTCCTGCCGCCCGTCGCCTACGGCGGCGACCTCCGGTGGACCCATGACCTGGTGCGGCGGGATTCCCTCGGCCGCTTCCCGATCGCCGACAAGCTCGTCGAGGTGGCGCGGACGTACGGCTTCGACGGCTGGTTCGTGAACGCCGAGACCGACGGCGGGGACAGCGCGCTGGCCACCCGGATGCGGGAGTTCCTGCGCGCCCTGCGGGCCGGCGGCGAGCCCCACGGCCTGCGCATCACCTGGTACGACGCCATGAACAGCACCGGTCGGGTGGGCTGGCAGGGCGCCCTCAACGCGCTCAACCAGGAGTTCTTCGAGGACCGGGCCGGGAAGGTCGCGGACACGATGTTCGTGGACTTCCGCTGGACCCCGCAGACCCTGGCCGCCTCGGGCGCGCTCGCCGACCGTCTCGGCCGCTCCCGCCACGAGCTGTGGGCCGCCGTGGACACCGAGTCCCGCGGCTGGGACTCGGTCGTGGACTGGGACGCGATCGTCCCGCGCGAGCGCGATCACGTCGTCGGCTACGGCTTCTACCGGCCCGAGTGGACCCGCAACCACCTCACGGACCGCTCCCCCGGGGCCTTCCACCGCGCCGACGACCGGTTCTGGACGGGCGAGTCCCTGGACCCGTCGCGGCCCGCACCCGCACCGGATTCCGGTTGGCGGGCTCCCGCCACGGTCGTCGCCGACCGGTCCACCGTCACCGGTCTCCCTTTCGCCTGCTCCTTCAACACCGGGCACGGACTGCGCTGGTTCGACGGCGGCAGGGTCGTCTCGGACGTCCCCTGGAACCACCTCGGGCTCCAGGACCGGCTCCCGGGCCGCCGCTGGGCGGTGGACACCGCGGGGGCGCGGCCCTCGGTCACCCTGGACTTCGCGGACGCCTGGCGCGGCGGCTCCAGCCTGCTGGTGGCGGGTGTCCCGACCGCGCCGGTGACCATCGGGTTGCATGCGACGCGGCTGGCGTTGACCCGCGGGGCGGTCCTGGAACTGGTGCACGCCACCGGGTCGTCGGAGCCGGTCACGGTGGAGGTCGGCGTGGCCGTCCGCGAGCCGTCCGGCCCCGGCGAGCCGGTCCCGTACACGTGGGTGCCGGCCCGGACCCGGGACAGCGGGCAGGGCTGGCGCACGACGCGGGCCGGGCTCGCGGCACTGGCGGGCAGGACCGCGTACGGCCTTGCGGTACGGATCACCGCGCCCGGGAGGAAGCCGGTGGTGTGGCGGATCGGCGCCCTGTCGGTGCACGACGGGACCCGCACCCGGCGCCCGGCCCCGCCCACGGCTCCGGTCGTGGACGCCTCGGCCCGACAGGATGGTCGGGCCTGGCTGCGCCTGTCCTGGCGGGCGGCGGCCGGTCCCGACGGGCGGCCGCGCCACCACGAGGTGTGGCGGATCCTCCCGGACGGCACCCGGCGCTTCCTCGGGGGCACCTGCGGCACCGCCCTGTACCTGCCCGCCGTCCCGCGCGCCGGGCGGGAGCGGGCGGCGGCCTTCGAGGTCCGGGCCGTCGACGAGCTGTACGCGGTGTCGGAGGCGGCCCGCACCACCCTCGTCTGGTAGCCGGCGCCTCCGGCCCGGGCCCGAGGCCGGGGCCGGGGCCGGTACTCACGCTCGGGCTCAGGCGCCCTGGGGGTCGGTGCGCGGGACGGCCACCGTCACCCGCAGCCCGTGCGGCGGGTTCTTCTCGTAGGAGAGGGACCCGCCGCCGGCGGCGAGCAGGGCCCGGGAGATCGACAGGCCGAGCCCGGAGCCCTTGATGTTCTGGTGGCGGCCGCTGCGCCAGAACCGGTCGCCGACGCGCAGCAACTCGTCCTCGGTGAGGCCGGGGCCACGGTCGGCGACGACCACGCGGACGGAACGCCCCGCCGTGGAGACGGACACGTCGACCTCCTCGCCCGTGGGGGTGAATTTGAGGGCGTTGTCGATGACGGCGTCGAGGGCGCTGGACAGGGCGATGGGGTCGGCCCAGCCGGTGATGGCGGTCCGGCCCGTCTCGGTGATCCGTACGCCCTTCTCCTCGGCGTACGGGCGCCACGCGGCGACCCGCTCGGCCGTCAGGGCGCCGATGTCGGTGAGGCTGATCTCGGCGGAGGCGTGCTCGGCCAGCGCCAGGTCCAGCAGGTCGTCCAGGACCTGGGTCAGGCGCTTGCCCTCGGTGCGCACGGATGCGATCTCCTCGTTGCCCTCGGGCAGTTCGAGGGCGAGCAGTTCGATCCGCAGGAGCAGCGCCGCGAGCGGGTTGCGCAGTTGGTGGGAGGCGTCGGCGACGAACGCCCGCTGCTGTTCCAGGACCTCTTCGACGTTGTCGGCCATCTCGTTGAACGAGTGGGCCAGGCGTTGGAGTTCCGGGGGGCCGCCGGCGGCCGCGACGCGCGAGTTCATCCGTCCGGTGGCGATGCCGTGGGCGGCCGCGTCCAGGGTCTGCACGGGCTTGAGCACCCAGCTGGTGAGCCTGAGGGCGGCGCCGAAGGCGACCAGCATGGCTGCGGCGAGGCCGCCCGCGATCAGCAGCCAGCCCCTCAGGATCCGGCCGCGCATCTGGTCGGTCGGTGATTCGGTGGCGACGACCGCGACCACGTCGCCGTCGAGGACGACCGGGGAGACGACGAGCAGTTTGCCGTCGGTCTGCCAGGGCCACACCTGCGGCGGATCATGGCTGCGCCGGCCGGCCAGCGCGTCCAACAGGGCCTTGCGGCCCTCCCGGGATTGCGGGAGGGTCCACCAGCTCGGGGACCGGACGAGGGCGTTGTCGTCGCGGAAGAAGATGCCGGCGCGGATTCCGTAGAGGGTCTGGTAGCGGGCGAGTTCCTTGCCCAGGGTGTCGCGGCGCTCGGCGGCGCCGGTGGATCCGGAGCCCTCGGCGTCGATGACGAACTGGGCGAGGGCGGCGAAGCGGGCGCTGTCGTCGATCCGGTCGACCACCACCCGCTGCTGCTGCCCGGCGGCCAGGCTCACGGCGAGCGGGAAACCGAGGGCGAGCAGTGTGCCCGCCATCAGGATGATGAGCAGGGGGAGCAGACGGGCACGCACGGCGGAGGGCCCCTAGGGAGCGGCCGGGGTGACGAGCCGGTAGCCCACCCCACGGACGGTCTCGATGAGGGCGGGCATGCGCAGCTTGGAGCGCAGCGAGGCGACGTGGACCTCCAGGGTGCGCCCGGTCCCCTCCCAGCTGGTGCGCCACACCTCGCTGATGATCTGCTCGCGTCGGAAGACGACTCCGGGCCGCTGCGCGAGCAGGGCCAGCAGGTCGAACTCCTTGCGGGTGAGGGGTACGTCGGCGCCGTCCACGCTGACCCGGCGGTTGGGCAGCTCGATGCTGACGGAGCCGAGGTGGACCGTGGTGGGCGTGCCGGAGCCGGGGGCGGCGGCCTCGTCGGCGGCTCCGGTGCGCCGGGCGACGGCGTGGATACGGGCGAGGAGCTCGCCGGTGTCGTAGGGCTTGACCACGTAGTCGTCGGCGCCCATGTTCAGGCCGTGGATGCGGGAGCGCACGTCGGCCCGCGCCGTCACCATGATCACGGGCGTGGCGGTGCGCTTGCGGATCTTGCCGCACACCTCGTAGCCGTCCTGGTCGGGCAGGCCGAGGTCGAGCAGGATCACGCCGTAGGGCTGGGGGCCGGTCGGCGTGCCGGCGGGCAGGAGCGCCTGCAGGGCCTCTTCACCGTTGCGGGCGTGGGTGACCTGGAAGCCGTGGCGGGCGAGGATCGCGGACAGGGCTGCCGCGACGTGGTCGTCGTCCTCGACGAGCAGCAGTCTCATACCGTCCCCCTCTCCTCTTCTCCCACTCGGATTTCACCACGCATGGTCACACGTGGGGCCGCACGGAGGGCCACCATGCATCCACGCCGATGCTGACTCCCACGTCAAGGGGGTCCCGCCCCGGCGCGCCTTCCGTTATGCACCCGGTACGCGGACATGATCGACCACGCGGGCACCGCGCACGGAGCGTATCCGGAAGAGGCCGGATCGTTATCCTCAATTCTCCCTCAGATGTGATGACGTTGTGCGCGTCACGTCACTACTGTCCTCCCAACCGAGGAGGACGGAGCAAGAAGCCGATGAGCGGAGTATCAGTGACCAAGGACGTGCAGGACGCGGCCGGTGCCGCAGACGACCTGGTCGTACTGAGCAACGTCAACAAGCACTTCGGCGCGCTGCACGTGCTTCAGGACATCGATCTGAGCATTGCCCGCGGTGAGGTAGTCGTGGTGATCGGTCCCTCGGGATCGGGCAAGTCCACGCTGTGCCGGACCATCAACCGCCTGGAGACCATCGACTCGGGCACGATCACGCTCGACGGCAAGGAACTGCCCTCCGAGGGCAAGGAACTGGCCCGGCTGCGCGCCGACGTCGGCATGGTCTTCCAGTCGTTCAACCTCTTCGCGCACAAGACGGTGCTGCAGAACGTCATGCTGGGCCAGCTCAAGGTCCGCAAGACCGACCAGGCCGCGGCCCACGCGAAGGCGCTGTCCCTGCTGGAGCGGGTGGGCGTCGGCTCGCAGGCCGACAAGTACCCGGCGCAGCTGTCCGGCGGTCAGCAGCAGCGTGTGGCCATCGCCCGGGCGCTGGCCATGGAGCCGAAGGTGATGCTCTTCGACGAGCCGACCTCGGCCCTGGACCCGGAGATGATCAACGAGGTGCTGGAGGTCATGCAGCAGCTCGCCCGCGAGGGGATGACCATGGTGGTCGTCACGCACGAGATGGGCTTCGCCCGCTCGGCGGCCAACCGGGTCGTCTTCATGGCCGACGGCAAGATCGTCGAAGAGGCCACCCCCGAGCAGTTCTTCAGCAACCCGCGCAGTGACCGCGCCAAGGACTTCCTGTCGAAGATCCTGCACCACTGAGGTTCACGTCTGGTAGTCATCCGTATGCGGATCACCGCCGGATCGTTCCTGTCGGCCGCGCGTGCGCCGCAAGCGTCGCTCGTCGTTCAACAACGTCTCATCCGAGGGAAGTTCACCATGAAGATCTCCAAGGCCGCTGCGGCCGCGGCCGTCGCCGTCGCCCTTGCCCTGACCGCGACCGCGTGTGGCGGCGGCGACAAGGACGCCGCCAGTGACGGCGGTGCGTCCGGTGGCGCCAAGAAGGACAAGATCGTCATCGGCATCAAGTACGACCAGCCCGGTCTGGGTCTCAAGACCCCGGACGGCAAGTTCACCGGCTTGGACGTCGACGTCGCGACCTACGTCGCCAAGGAGCTCGGCTACCAGCCGGACCAGATCGAGTTCAAGCAGGCCGTCAGCGCCGAGCGCGAGAACCTGATCTCGAACGGTGACGTCAAGCTGGTCGTAGCTACTTACACGATCAACGACAAGCGCAAGGCGAAGGTCGACTTCGCAGGCCCGTACTTCCTGGCCCACCAGGACCTGCTGGTCCGCGCCGACGACACGTCGATCACCAAGGCCGAGGACCTCAACAAGAAGAAGCTCTGCTCGGTCACCGGCTCCACCTCCGCGCAGAACGTCAAGACCAAGCTGGCCCCTGAGGCCGACCTGCAGGAGTACCCCGGGTACTCCGAGTGCCTGACCGGTCTCGAGAGCAAGGCCGTCGACGCACTGACCACCGATGGCTCGATCCTGGCCGGCTACGCCGCTCAGGAGAAGAACAAGGGCAAGTTCAAGCTGGCCGGACTGAAGCTGAGCGACGAGCCGTACGGCATCGGCCTGAAGAAGGGCGACAAGGAGCTGCAGACCAAGGTCAACGCAGCGCTCAAGAAGATGGTCGAGGACGGCTCATGGCAGAAGGCCGTGGACGCGAACCTCGGCCCCGCCGGCTACAAGGCCGAGCCTGCCCCGCAGATCACCGAAGGCAGCTGATTCATCGGTGAGGAGCGTCGCCGCCCGCCTGCCGCGGGCGGCGGCGCACCTCACCGGCCATCCTGGGGAGAGCGCAGGGCATCGTGTTCGATTTTCTTGATTCCGGGCAGTACGACGTGCTCGGAGCCTTCTGGGTGACGGTTCAGCTCACCCTCTACTCGGCGGTCGGGTCCCTGATCTGGGGCGTCCTGCTGGCTGGGATGCGGGTCAGTCCGGTCCCGCTGATGCGGGCATTCGGAACCGCGTACGTCAACACCGTGCGCAACACACCGCTGACATTGCTGGTCCTCGGCTGCTCACTGGGCCTGTACCAGACCCTCGGCATCAACTTGGGTGGAGACACCTCCAAGGAGGCCGGCTTCCGGCTCGCGGTCCTCGGACTGATCGCCTACACCGGCACCTTCGTCTGCGAGGCCCTGCGCTCCGGCATCAACACCGTGCCCGTCGGCCAGGCTGAAGCGGCCCGCGCACTGGGGCTGAGCTTCTTCCAGGTACTCCGCCTGATCGTGCTCCCTCAGGCCTTTCGGGCGGTCATCGGACCGCTCGCCAACGTACTGATCGCCCTCACCAAGAACACCACCGTGGCGGCGACCATCGGTGTGGCCGAAGCGGCCCTGCTGATGAAGGAAATGCTGGAGAACGAGGCGGACGCGCTCTTCGCGGTCTTCGGGGTCTTCGCCCTCGGCTTCGTCTTGCTGACCCTGCCCACCGGCCTGCTTCTGGGCTGGGTGGCCAAGCGAGTGGCGGTGAAGCGATGAGCTCCATTCTGTACGACACACCCGGCCCCAAGGCCAAGGTCCGCAACTGGATCTACACCGGCGTCTTCCTGGTGCTCGTCGCGCTGGCTCTGTGGTGGGTCCTCGCCCGCATGGCGGAGAAGAACCAGCTCGACGCCGACAAGTGGACCCCGTTCATCACCGACAGCCAGATCTGGACGACGTTCCTGCTTCCCGGCCTCGGTGAGACCCTCAAGGCAGGCCTGATCGCCATGGTGATCGCGCTGCCGCTGGGCGCGATCCTCGGCATCGCGCGGCTCTCCGACCACGCATGGGTCCGTGTCCCGGTCGGCGCGCTGGTGGAGTTCTTCCGTGCCATCCCGGTCCTCATCCTGATGATCTTCAGTTCGGCCCTCTACGTACTGCTCGGCACCGTCAGCTCCGATCTGCGGCCGCTGTATGCGGTTGTCACAGGACTCGTCCTGTACAACGCCTCCGTCATCGCCGAGATCGTTCGTGCCGGCATCCTGTCGCTGCCTCGTGGCCAGGCCGACGCGGCCAAGGCGATCGGCATGCGCAAGGGTCAGACAATGATGTACGTCCTGGTCCCCCAAGCCGTCACTGCGATGCTGCCCGCGCTGGTCAGCCAGCTCGTGGTGATCCTCAAGGACACCGCACTCGGCGGCGCCTTCCTCGGGTTCGCCGACCTCATGTCGATGAACCGGCAGATCGCCGCCAACTACAGCAACACGATCGCGACCATGGTCGTGATCGCCCTGATCTACATCGCCGTGAACTTCACCCTCACCACCCTGGCCTCCTGGCTGGAGAGGCGACTGCGGCAGTCGAAGAGGGGCACCGGCGCCGTGGTCGAGGGCGATGTGGCCGAGGTCGACGCGGGCGGTGCGGCCGGCGTGGGCAAGGCCCCCTGACACGAGTAGCCGACCAGCGAGGCCGGAACTGCTACGTTACGCAGAGGCGGCACGCGGGAGCAGACAGCTGACACTCGGTCAGTACACAAGCACGGCGGTGTGGTGCGGCGGATCTCATCCGCCGCACCACACTCTTGTTCGGACACTGCATCACTCGGCACAAGCAGCGTCGTGGGTGTCAAGCCGCCCCACGGCGGCCGGTCCTCACCGGTTAGGCCTGATCGGCAGCGCGCTCGACGAGTACCCCGGCACCTTCATCGGACACTCCAGCACCACGGCTGCGGTCGCAACCGAGTACACAGCACCATGGCGAAAGCGCGCATCTAGCGGCTTGCCGCATTTCAACGGGCACTTGCGGCACCGATCTCAGCACGTTCGAGGGACAGTGTGGCGGTTCACACCTCCAACTACGGGCAGCACCCCACCTCCGCCCGACCGATCACCGTCAACCCGTTCGGGCTTGGCGCCAAGCAATAGAGAACGGCTCGAAGCCCTAATAGGACCGAGTCCAGAACGTGCCGCCAATTACGTAAGTCATCGGCGGACAGAAGGCCAATGAAGCCCCACTGGTGGACCAGGAATTAGAGTCCCACTCAATGGCCGGTTCACCATTATACGGCTGACATTTGGCGACCGCCTTCCATCGGCCGCCATTACCGCTGGAACAGTGGGCCGCCCGACCGTTACTCTCGGGGACAGTCCAGCTCGCACAACCGTCCGGCCAGCCCGTAGGAGCAGCATTGGCCGTTCCCTGAAGCCCGACACATGCCATCGCCGCAGCAGCCAGCGCCACGAATGCCTTTTTCATCATCGCTGTTCCTTTCCCGGTGATCCGAAAAACTCAGGTGTTATCGCGGACGGACGTCTCAATACCTGCGGAGGTGGCCCGAAATGAGTGCTGGCAGTAGGCGACAGAGGTTCCCACCTGCTTCCACGGCCCATAGAAACCCGAAACCCGACCGTTCTCGGAGTCCGTGCATAAGACATACGCTCGGTAGGAACCGCCGTTGTGACTACCACAGCTGGCAACCGCCCCCCAGTTACCCGGAACCTCGTACTTACAACCTCCCGGACGACCCATAGCAGCAGCCGATGCGGTGGTAGCGGCTCCGATGGAGAAGACACCGGCCAGCAGCAGCCCCGTCGCCGGAATTACGGCGGCACGAAGACGAGTACTCTTCAGCAACTTCCTTCACCCACTTTCTCACGCTGAAGACCCTTCAAGGGTCAATCAAAAAACGCTGAGGTAGCAACCTCGATTCGAGGCCGCACCTCTCCTCTTGCAACGGACGGCATCACCCGCCCCTCGCGCATCGACGACAATTCCACACCGCTCACGCCCCTGCAAGTAAATATAAAGTCTCTGAGCATTCCCTGAGCTTCGGAGACGGAAGGACTAATTCTGGAAGCTCGGCGACCGAAATTCGCCACACATCAAACGCGCCACACTGTCCAATTCTCGAGCCCTTGCAGGAGGCGACAATCAAATGACCTTCACCGCTCGAATAAGGTAATGCCATATTCGGAATCTCACGCTCCCCTTGTCGGCACGCCGACCAGGGTCACTTGACGCGGGCACCTACAGTGGGTTGCATACGTTCTGTGATCACATACCGGACATCGGGAGCCGTGCCATGGACCCGGTGATCGTCGTCGGCGCGGGCCCCGTCGGGCTGTCCCTCGCGCTCGCCCTCGCGGGTGCGGGCGTGCCCTCCGTCGTGCTCGACGAAGGGCCCGGCAAGGAGGAGGTCCGCCCGGCCCGTACCGTCGTGCTGCACGCCGAAACGGCGGCCATGGCGCACCGACTGGGCTGTACGACGCTGCGCGACGAAGGGGCGTACTTCGCCGCCTGGCGCACCATGCGCCGGAGCCGGCCCGACCGGCGGATCACCTTCGAGGACCACCCGGCCCCGCTGCACCTGCCGCAGCACGCGCTGACGCGCGGACTGCGCGACGCCGCCGCGGCCCACCCGCTCGTCCAGCTGGTCACCGACAGCAAAGTGGACTCCCTGGAGCAGGACGGACGGGGCGTCACCGCGCACACCCGGGGCGCCGAGACCACTTGGTGGCGCGGGAGTTACCTGGTCGGCTGCGACGGCGCCCGCTCCACCGTGCGCAAGCTCCTCGGCATCCGCTTCCCCGGCCGCACCGCCGTGGAGCGGCACGCCGTGGCCGCGCTGCGCACCGAACTGCCCTGGCCCGGCGAGGCCTTGCTGCACCGCAGCCCGCCGCAGGAGGTCACCTCCCGGCCCCTGCCCGACGGGGTCTGGCGGCTGGACTGGCTGCTCCCGCCCCGCGGGGAGCTCGTGACTCCCGACGCGCTGGTGACCCTGATCCGCGACACCCTCGCGGTCTGGTGCGGCGGCACCACGCCCCCGTACGACCTCATCGACACCGGGGTGCACACCCTGCACCACCGGCTTGCCCGGCGCTGGCGCGACGGCCGCGCCTTCCTCGCCGGGGACGCCGCCCACCTGCTGGGCGCGCTCGGCACCCAGGGGGTGGAGGAGGGGCTCCGGGACGCCGAGAACCTGGCGTGGAAGCTCTCCCTGGCCTGGCACCAAGGGGCCTCCGAGGCCCTGCTCGACAGCTACGAGGGCGAGCGGCGCACCGCGGTCGCCTCCCGGCTGCGCGCGGCCGACCAGGCGATGCCTTCGCTGCGGGCCGGGGGCGGCCTGCGCACCTACCTCCCCGGAGCCGCGCGCAGCGCCGAATCCCTGCTCACCGACGGCCACCTGGGGCGCGGACCGCTGGGCGCGGAGCCCACGTACGCCCCGCCGGTCGCCGTCCGGGAGGTGCCGACGGCCACGGAGCCGGGCGGCCCGGTGGCGAACGTCCCGGTGACCGCGCCCGACGGCGCGACCGTGCCCCTGCGGGACCTGATCGGGCAGGGCCGGCTCCTGGTGGTCCTGGTGGCTCCCGGCACCGGGGTCTGGGACCGCCGTCACTGGCTCGGCGCCGGTCTGATGCCCCGCCTCGCGGCGGCGGTGAGCGCCCTCCCGGTCCGCACCGACCTGCTGGTCGCGGACAGCTACCCGGGGGCCCCGGCACACACCGTGCTGCTGGTGCGGCCGGACGGGCACCTGGCGGCGACCTTCGCGGGAGTCCGCCCGGCGGAGCTGTACGAGGCGGCGGACACGGTCCGGGCGGGCGCGCCCGCGTCCCGGGTGCCGACGCCCTCCAAGGCGACGCCTGCGGCCAAGCCGGCGCCGACACCGACCGTGGTGATCGATTGACCGTGTCCGGGACTCCGTGGTTCACTCGCGGAATGACCGGCAACGACGTACGCCTGTGGCGGAGGGTCCATATGGACCTGCTCCGCTACGCGGGCTGCGTGTGTCGCCCTTCCTGCTGATTCGCCTTCCCTCCGCGCGCCCCGTGCCGTCCACCGGCCCGCGCGCATCTCCGCGAACCCAGGAACGGTCCTTCTTCATGTCTGCACCCGCATCCGCACCCTCGTACGCCCCGGAGTCCGGCTCCAGCGCGGCGGCAGGGGGCCCCACGGCCGCCGAACTCCTCGACTTCGCCCTCCGCACGGCGGCCGATCCCGCGATCGTGGCCTCGCTGCCGCTCGATCCGGAGGGCCGCACCTGGGTCCGGCTGGACGGGCCGGGCGGCAGTGAGGCATGGCTGATCGGCTGGCCGCCGGGCACCGGCACCGGCTGGCACGACCACGCCGAATCGCGGGGCGCGTTCGCCACCGCCCGGGGTCGGCTCACCGAGCACTCGCTGGCCGTGCGGCTGCCCTCGGAGGGCTGGAAGTCCCTGGAGTTGGCCCCGGACGTCGACCGCCACCGCACGCTGGACGCGGGCTCGGGGCGCGCCTTCCGGGAGCACCACGTGCACGAGGTCCTCAACGAGGCGCCGGCCGAGCACGCGATCTCCGTGCACGCCTACTACCCGCCGCTCCCGCTGATCCGCCGCTACAGCCGCAGCGGCCCGGTGCTCAACCTGGAGCACGTCGAGCGTCCGGCGGACTGGCAGTGAGCGCCCCGATCGGCATCGACGAGCTGCTGGAGCGGGTCCGTACGGGCTACACCCGCGTGGACGCGCGGGAGGCGTACGCCGCCTCCCGCGCCGGGGCCGTCCTGGTCGACATCCGCTACCAGGCCCTGCGCGAGCGGGACGGGCTGATCCCGGGCGCGTTGGTGGTCGAACGCAACGAGCTGGAATGGCGCCTGGACCCGCACGGCAGCCACCGCCTCGCCGAGGCCACGAGCCACGACCTCCAGGTGGTGGTGATCTGCAACGAGGGCTACGCGTCCAGCCTCGCCGCGGCCTCGCTCCACGCGCTGGGCCTGCACCGCGCGACGGACCTGACGGGCGGCTTCCAGGCCTGGAAGGCGGCCGGCCTCCCGGTCACCCCCACCTGAACTCTCCGGGGTCCGGGGCAGCGCCTCCGGCAACGGCGGGCACGTGCGGATCCCCGTACGAGGTCAGCGGCTTTCCGGGGGCGTGACCAGGGGGCGACCTGGAAGGTGAGCTCGGGGACGGCCCGCTCGACGCCGGGTACGGCGCGGACGGTGTCCACGGTGGCGGCGGGGAGCCAGGCCCGCTCGGCGACGGGCTCGGCCTTGTGCTTGGTCTTGGTCCGTCCGCCCTGCTTCTCCTTGACCGTGGTCTCGTGGACGTTCTGGTCGGCGGAGACGAGGATCGGTGCGGCCGCGTGGCGCTCGGTGCCGATCGTTCCGGAGTCCCGTCTCCAGGAGCGTTCCGCAGGCGGTGACGAGGGCGGCCGCGCACAGCAGTGCGACGAAGGCGCCGAGGAAACCGGCCTTGCGGTCCCTGACGGCCTGAAGGGCGTGACGCAGCATCATGCGGCCCACTCCGCCGCCGTGCCATGCCCCTGACATCGGCGTGTCCCGGCGTCCGGTCCCGGGGGCTACCCCCACCCCGGGCCCACCGGCTTATTCCCCGGGATATCCCAGGTCGTCGGCGTCCTCGCCCTCCGTCTCCAGCGCCTGGCGCACGACCCGTAGGGCCATGCCCTCCGGGTATCCCTTGCGGGCGAGCATCCCGGCGAGACGCCGGATCCGCTTGTCCCGCTCCAGGCCCCGGGTGGAACGGAGCTTGCGCTCCACCAACTCCCGGGCGGTCTGCTCCTCCTGGTCGGAGTCCAGCTGCTCCAGGGCCTCCTCCACGAGGGTGGCGTGCACCCCCTTGGTCCGGAGTTCCTGCGCCAGCGCCCGGCGGGCCAGGCCCCGACCGCGGTGCCGTGACTCGACCCAGGCTCCGGCGAAGGCGGCGTCGTCGATCAGGCCCACCTCCTCGTACCGGGAGAGGACCTGCTGCGACACCTCCTCGGGGATGCCCCGCTTGTGCAGGGCGTCCGCGAGCTGGCGCCGGGTACGCGGGCTCCCGGTGAGCAGGCGCAGACAGATCGCCCGCGCCTGCTCCTCGGGGCTCTGGGGCGGCAGCTCCGAACGGCCCTCACGGCCGGCTCGGCGCTCGCCGCCCCCTTCCTGCTCGCGCACGGGTCAGCTCTTGGCCACGGCGGCCTTGGCCGTCGTCTTGGCCTTCGATGCCGGGGCGGGCACGGCGGTGGCCGCGGCGTCGGTCGCGTCCGCGCCCGCTTCGGCGGCGGCGTCCTTGCGGACACCCACGCCCAGCTTCTCCTTGATCTTCCGCTCGATCTCGTTGGCGAGGTCGGGGTTGTCCTTCAGGAAGTTGCGGGCGTTCTCCTTGCCCTGGCCGAGCTGGTCGCCCTCGTACGTGTACCAGGCGCCGGCCTTGCGCACGAAGCCGTGCTCCACGCCCATGTCGATCAGACCGCCCTCGCGGCTGATGCCCTGGCCGTAGAGGATGTCGAACTCGGCCTGCTTGAACGGCGGCGCGACCTTGTTCTTGACGACCTTGACGCGGGTGCGGTTACCGACCGCGTCCGTGCCGTCCTTGAGGGTCTCGATGCGGCGGATGTCGAGGCGCACGGAGGCGTAGAACTTCAGCGCGCGACCACCGGTGGTGGTCTCGGGCGAGCCGAACATCACGCCGATCTTCTCGCGGAGCTGGTTGATGAAGATCGCGGTGGTCTTGGACTGGTTGAGCGCACCGGTGATCTTCCGGAGCGCCTGGCTCATCAGTCGGGCCTGGAGACCGACGTGCGAGTCGCCCATCTCGCCCTCGATCTCCGCACGCGGCACGAGGGCCGCCACGGAGTCGATGACGATCAGGTCGAGCGCACCGGAGCGGACCAGCATGTCCACGATCTCCAGCGCCTGCTCGCCGGTGTCGGGCTGCGACAGGATGAGGTTGTCGGTGTCGACGCCGAGGGCCTTGGCGTACTCGGGGTCGAGCGCGTGCTCGGCGTCCACGAAGGCGACGGTGCCGCCGGCCTTCTGTGCGTTGGCCACGGCGTGCAGGGTCAGGGTCGTCTTACCGGAGGACTCCGGGCCGTACACCTCGATCACACGGCCGCGGGGCAGCCCGCCGACGCCGAGGGCGATGTCCAGCGCGGTCGACCCGGTGGGGATGACCTCGATGGGGTCGTTCGGCTTGTCGCCGAGGCGCATGACCGCACCCTTGCCGAATTGCCGTTCAATCTGTGCGAGAGCGGCGTCGAGAGCCTTCTCGCGGTCGGTGCCTGCCATGGGTTCCACCCGGTTTGCTTGAGTCGATCGCTTCACGTCACTGACGCTAATGCCTGCCACTGACAATGCGCCTCCACGAGCGTTTCGGCTGTGGATAACCCATCAGAATGGATGTTCGATTTTCCTGTCAAGCGCGCCACGCCCACCCCTCCCCCACCTGCGAGGACTCCGTGGGTACCGAGCTACTCGTCCTCGTCCGTGACCGCGTCCCAGGTCTCCAGCGGGGTCCCCGCCGCGGTCGTGACCTCCAGCACCCGGCACTCCATGAGCTCGGCGGCGGCGAAGAGCCGGTGTCGGATGCGCTCCGTGTCCTCGGGCGGGAAGGCGATCCGGATCCGGTGCGGGTGGGGGGTGTCGTAGGTGAGCAGCCAGTCGGCGTCGAGGGTCGCGAAGTGGTCCTGTCCGCTCCCGTCACGCTCCGAGCGCCACGCGCCGCGGTCCGTGGTGGGGGCCGGCGCCGTGCGCAGACGGCTCAGGCGCTCGTCATGGGACAGGGGCCCCTCGGACAGGACCACGCACCGGTCGACGCGGGGCCGGAAGGTGTTGAACCAGGGCGCCAGGTCCGGATCCATCGCGCCGAGCAGGTGGGAGTGGACGCGGCCGCCGACCCAGCCCTCGAAGAAGGCGGCCGCGCCCGTGCGGTGGGTCTCGTACCAGCCCTCGCTGCTCCACACCACGACGGGCCACTCCTCGGGCTCCCCGTCGGTGAGCCGGCAGAGCCGGTCGGAGTCCATGGTGGTGCCCCAGATCAGCAGCCCGCCCGGCGCCGGGTGCAGCGGGTACGGGTAGCGCTCGCGGTCACGCTCCGGCGATTCCGTCGGATGCGCGCTCTGCCACTCGACGCGGTTGTACCGGTTCGCACCGAAGGGTGTGTGGAGGTGGAGGAGATCGCAGAACTCCCCCCATCCGTAGGTGGCGACCAGCCACTTGTAGTCGTCGGGCAGCCGTACCCCGAGCGCGGTCTCGGCCGCGGTCCAGTCGCCACGGGCCTCGACGGGCGCGGTCGGCGGTGTCACGAGCCGCGCGAGGGCGTCGTGCCCGATCACGGCAGGTCGCGCAGGACGAGCGCCTCCGCGAAGGGGGTGCCGGTCCGCCGCGCGTACGCCATCCGCTCGCGCACCTCGTGCAGGGTGCGCGGCCGGTAGCCCGGCCCGCCGCAGCAGCTCTTGTGGAACCGCACGCCCGCGTTGAGCAGCACGGCGAGGGTCCGCCATCCCGCGGTGTCCCGGCGCGGGGGTGCGGCGAAGGCCGAGCCCACATGGACGAGGGCCCCCGCACACCGCGGGCAGATCCGCTCCCGGTCCCTGTCGTAGGGCTGCTTGTACGAGGCCCGGCAGGGCAGGCAGACGTAGGAGGTCTTCGCATGAGCCATGCGAGCAGCCTAGGCAGCACCCCGCGCGGGGATCGACACGATGACCGTGCGCGGTGTCCCCCGCCCAGGGTGGAGAGGCCGTCCGTCAGTCGCCGGAGAAGCCACGGAAGTAGATCTCCTCCGGCCTGCCGTGGCCGTTCGGTACCGACAACGGAGCGGAAGTCGGCAACCGCCACCGACATCGGGCCCGTTCAGGTCACTTGGCCGCCGCCAGCCCCGCCTTGATCATCGAGACGGTGCTCACCAGCTTGGGGAGGCCTTCGGTCTGGACCACCCTGATGCCCCGGGAGACCTGGATCTCTTCCTTCTTCGCGGCCCCGTCGGCGCATTCACCCGCACCCCGCCGGAATCCGCCGAGGGCTTCCTTCCAGTACCGCTGGGCGGCTTCGTCCGGGATAGGGTCCAGCTTCTCGGCCTTGGCGGTCTGGGCCAACAGGTCCTGGCAGGCGGGTCCTTGGACGTCGATCGTGCGCATGCTCACCTCGTTGACCCGGCCGGCGTCCTCGTTCAGCTTCTTGATCTGAGTCTCGCCTCCCGAGCTGTACCACTCCTCCAGCCGATCGGCCGGGGACTGGGAGCAGCCCCCGAGCATCGACGTGCCGGCGACGACGGTCACTGCGACGAAGGCGACGCGGGTCGCCACGGGGACGCGCACACGGAATCTCATGGAACCTGGAACCCCCCTGGATCGGTCCGACCGATGCTGCCAGGGCCGCTCCGGGCCCGTCCCCCTCGTGATGGTTTCGTGACGGGTCGTCGGCCGGTCGTCGGTCGTCGGTCAGGGGGAGATCGCCGTCCCGAGGGATTCGGCGCACAGGAACTTCGGCGCCCCCTCCTCGTAGAAGACGTCGAGGGCGGTGATCGTGAATCCCGCCGCCGCCAACAGGTCCGGGGCGGAGCGCGTGAGGTGACAGCCGCCCAGCAGCCGCATGTTCAGCGGTTCGAGCCGGCGCTGCAGCCGGCGCACGCGCGGGTCGCCCGCCGGGGCGAGTCCGTGTTCGACGAAGTGCAGGGTTCCGCCGGGCTTCAGGACGCGGCGCAGCTCGCGCAGGGCGGCCACGGCGTCCGGGATGGTGCACAGCGTCCAGGTGGACAGCGCGGAGTCGAAACCGTCGTCCTCGAAGGGCAGGGACTGGCCGTCGAGGCCGGCCCTTCGGATCGGGACGCGGGCGTCCCGTACGCGCTTGGCGGCCAGTCGCCACGCGACGTCGGAGGGCTCGACCGCCGACACGCTCGTGACGCCCTGCGGATAGAAGGGGGCGTTGTGCCCCGCGCCGAAGCCGATCTCGACGACCTCGCCGGTCAGCCCGTCGCAGACCCGGCGCCGCAGCGGCCGGGCCATCTTGGCCCCGCAGGCGACGTCGAGGATCCGCGGCACCGCCTGCTCGGCGTAGAACCCCATGGCGGCCTCCGCGTCTCGACTCTTCTCCACAGGATGGCACCGGCACCCCGGCTCCGCGCTCATGAACACTCCCCACCTGAGTGACAACCCAGGGTTGACACTCATCGAGGTGTCAACCTACGGTTGCACCTATGACGAACCCTTCGGTGGAACCCGTTCGCATGACCAATCCGGTACGCCTCGACGACCTGATCGAGGCCATCAACAAGGTCCACACCGACCCCCTGGAGCAGCTCAGCGGCGCCGTCGTCGCGGCGGAGGCTCTCGGGGACGTCGCGGACCACCTCATCGGCCACTTCGTCGACCAGGCCCGCCGCTCCGGCGCTTCCTGGACCGACATCGGCCGCAGCATGGGCGTCACCCGCCAGGCGGCCCAGAAGCGCTTCGTCCCCAAGGCCGACAAGGAGGGCGCGGGCGGCCTCGACCCGAACGCGGGCTTCGGCCGGTTCACCCCCCGCGCCCGCAACGTCGTCATGACCTCCCAGAACGAGGCCCGCGCCGCCGGCGGCACCGAGATCCGCACCGAGCACCTGGTCCTGGGCCTCCTCGCCGAGTCCGAGGGGCTCGCCGGGTACGCCCTGCGCGCCCAGGGGATCGCCGTCGACGACGTGCGCGCCGCCGTGACCGCCCTGCTGCCCCCGGCCCAGCCGGAGGTGCCCGACCTGATCCCCTTCGACGCGTCCGCGAAGAAGGCCCTCGAACTCACCTTCCGCGAAGCCCTTCGCCTGGGCCACGACTTCGTCGGTACGGAGCACGTCCTGCTCGCGCTCCTGGAGCTGGAGAACGGCGAGGGCCCCCTGAGCGGCCTCGGTCTGGACAAGGCCGCCGTCGAGGCGACCGTCAGCGAAGCCTTGGCAGTCGTACGCGTCGACGCCGACGGGAAGTAGAGGACTCCGCGTCCCGCGTCAGCTCGTAACGCTTGACGTACGCGCCGAGGAAGGACTGCAGCGTGGCGACGGCCGGGATCGCGATGAGCGCCCCGACCGCGCCCAGCAGGGCGGTGCCCGCGATGACCGATCCGAAGGCCACCGCCGGATGGATGTCCACGGTCTTCGAGGTCAGCTTCGGCTGCAGGACGTAGTTCTCGAACTGCTGGTAGATCACCACGAAGCCCAGTACGTACAGCGCGTACCAGGGATCGACGGTGAAGGCGAGCAGCACCGGCAGCGCGCCCGCGAGATAGGTGCCGATGGTGGGGACGAACTGCGAGACCAGCCCCACCCACACGGCGAGCGCGGGTGCGTACGGCACTCCGAGGACCGCCAGCACGATGTAGGTCGCGACACCGGAGATGAAGGCCATCAGCCCGCGCGAGTAGAGGTACCCGCCCGTCTTGGCGACGGCGATCTCCCAGGCGCGCAGCACCTCGGCCTGCTTCGCGGGCGGCAGTACGGAGCACAGCGCGCGCCGCAGTCGCGGTCCGTCGGCGGCGAAGTAGAAGGAGAAGAGCCCGATCGTCAGCAGCTTGAAGAGTCCGCCGAGCACGGTGGCGGACACGTCGAGCACGCCGGACGCGCTGTTCTGCACGTACTTGCGCAGCCAGTCGGAGCGCAGCACGCTCTCCTGGATCTCCAGCCGGGACAGTTCGGTGTGGAAGGTGGAGTTGATCGCCTTGATCACCGCGTCGATATAGCCCGGGAAGCCCTCGACCATGGCGACGATCTGCCCGGCGAGCAGCGAGCCGAGCAGCGCGAGGAAGCCTGCGGTCACGACGAACACCGCGAGGAACATCACGAAGGTGGCGAGCCCGCGGCGCATGCCTGTGGCGGCCATCCTGGCCACCGCCGGCTCGATCGCGAGCGCGAGGAAGAACGCGATCAGGATGTTGACCAGCAGGCCTATCAGCTGGTGGAAGGCCCAGCTGCCGAGCTGGAAGCAGGCCACGAGGGCCAGTACGAGGATCACGGCGCGCGGCAGCCAGCGTGGCATGCGCGCGTCCGCGGCGTCGGCCGCACCTGAGGGTGGTGGGGTCGGCGGCGCGGGCGGAACCGGCGTCGTCGGCTCCGCCACCCGCTCCGGCGGTGTCACTCCTCGCGCCTCGGCGGGCTGGTCGGTCGTCTCTTCGCTGGCTGCCACGGCGCCAAGTCTGTCCCACCCCCGCCCGCCACGGCGAAACAGCGCGCCGGCCAGGTCGTCATCAGGGCGGCGTCAGCGCAGCGAAGCGGGCACGTCCATCGCCGAACACACCGCGCGCCACACGTCCTTGGTCTCCCAGCCCGCGTCCAACGCCTGGTGGACGGTGCGCCCGCCGAGCTCCGTCATGACGTGGTCGCGCGCGAAGGAGTCGGCGTAGCCCGCGCCGAAGTGCTCCGCCATCCGTTCCCAGAAAATCGTCAACCGCATGCCCCCAGTATCCCGCCCCGGGAGAGTGCACCGCCCGCGTTCGGCCCTCCCCGCCGCACCACCGCGTCCTAGGTTGCACGCATGCCCGGAGACGAAGCTTCCTCGCAGACCCCACGATCCCCACAGACCCCGCTGGCCCGCGCCGAGGGGTTCATCTGGCTCACGGCCCGTGTGCTGGAGCAGCGGCGGTTCGCGTTCCACTTCCTCGGCGGTGACGCCGACCCGGTGGACACGGCCCTCGGCTCGTATCTCAACGCGGACGGGGGCTACGGTCACGCACTCGATCCGGATCTTCGCGGCCCGCTCAGCCAGCCGCTGCACACCGCGCACGCGCTGCGCGTGCTCGACAGCCTGGGCCGCTGCGCCGGGCAGCGCATCGAGCGGCTCTGCCGCCATCTGACCGGGGTCTCCACCCTGGACGGCGCGCTTCCGGTGGTCTTCCCGGCCCCGCGCGACTATCCCGCGGCCCCCTACCACCCGATGCACGACGACCCGCCGGGCGAGCTGCTGACCACGGGCCCCGTGGTCGGCTTACTGCACCGCAACCGGGTCTGGCACGCCTGGCTCTTCCGGGCCACGGACTTCTGCTGGGACCGGGTCGAGAATCTGCGCCACACGCATCCGTACGAGGTCCAGAGCGCGGTGGCCTTCCTCGACGGCATCCCCGACCGGGCGCGCGCGGCGGCGGCCGCGGACCGGCTGGGCCGGCTGGTGCGCGAGCAGCGGCTCGTGGTGCTCGATCCGGTACGGCGGGCGGAGTACCCGGAGGCCCCCGGCTACGCGCCGGGCGAGCGGCTGTATCCGCACGACTACGCGAAGCGGCCGGAGTCGCTGGCCCGTGGCTGGTTCACCGACGCGGAGCTGCGCCGCTCGTTGGACTTCCTGGCCTCCGAGCAGCAGCCCGACGGCGGCTGGCCGGTACGCCGGCGGGCCTGGGCGCCGGGGAGTTCGCTGGAGCGGCGGCCGATCGCCACCTTGGAGGCCCTGCTCACCCTGCGCGCCTACGGGCGCCTGCCCGCGACGGTCAGCCACCCAGGGCCCGTACCCCCGCGGTGACGACGACGGCGGCCGCGACCACCACCAGGAACGGGGCGCGCAGCAGCAGCGCCAGCCCGGCGGCGGCGAGCCCGGCGGCGCGGGCGTCGACGACGAGGGCGGACCCGGTGCTGAAGGTCTGCTGGGCGGTGAGCGCGGCGAGCAGGGCGACCGGCAGCAGGGCGGCCAGGCGGCGCACGAGCGGCCGTTCCAGGGCCCCGGCGGGGACGAGCAGCCCGGCGAGCTTGACGGCGTAGCAGCCGACGACGGTGAGGCCGATGGCGATCCAGACGGTCACGGACGGCGTCCCTTCATCCACAGCACGACGGGGGCGGCCAGGGCCGCGATCAGCACGGGCACGCCGGCGGGCAGTACGGGCAGGAAGCCGAGCCCGAGGACGAGCGCGAGGGCGGCGACCGCCCGCTCGGTGGAGGTCTTCAGCATCGGTGCCAGCAGTGCCAGGAACACGGCGGGGCCGGCGGCGTCCAAGCCCCAGGCCCGGGTGTCCCCGATGGCCTCGGCGCCGAGCGCGCCCAGCAGGGTGGTGAGGTTCCACAGCGCGTAGAGGGTGAGCCCGGTGACGGTGAAGCCGAGGCGGGCCGACTTCCGGTCGGGCTGGGCCAGCGCGACGGCGGTGGTCTCGTCGATCACCCAGTGCGCGGCGAGGGGCCGCACGGGCCGGGGCAGCTTGAGCAGCTGGGACAGCCGCAGCCCGTAGAAGGCGTTGCGGGTGCCGAGGAAGAAGGCCCCGGCGGCGGCGGTGAACGGGTTCCCACCCGCCGCGAGCGCTCCGACCAGGGCGAACTGCGAGGCGCCGGTGAAGACGAGCAGGCTGAGCACACAGGCCTGCAGGGTGCTGATGCCGGCCCCGGCGGCGGTCACCCCGAACGCGAACCCGGACAGCCCGACGGCCACCCCGACTCCGAGCGCGTCGCGGACGACGGCGGCCCGCGGCCGCCCCTCGGCGACCCCCTCGGGGGTCTCCTGCATCACTGCTTGATGTTCTCCCACGCCCCGAAACTACGCAGGGCGGGGCCGGCCGGTCTTGTACGTTCTTGCGCTTGTACGTTCTTGCGCGCCCGGCGCGAGACGGCCTAAGCGGTCCGCTCCCGCCGGTACGCGCCGGGCGGCACCCCCACGATGCGGGTGAAGTGTCGGTTCAGGTGCGGCTGGTCGGTGAAGCCCACGGTGACGGCCGCCTCCGCGGGCGCCGTGCCCGCGTCGAGGAGCCGGCGGGCCTGCCGGACGCGGGCGTCGGTCAGCCAGGTGTGCGGCGGCATCCCGTACCGCTCGCGAAAGGCCCGCAGCAGGGCGAAGGGGCTCGTTCCGAGCTCCGCGGCGAGCTGCTCCAGCGACGGCGGGTCGGCCATCCGCTCCTGCAGCAGGGCGCGTGCCGCGGCCGCGTCGGCGCCGCCCGCGCCCCGGACCGTACGGGCGGGCAGCGGTCCGGCGTGCCGGGTCAGCATCCGCGCCACCACACCGCGCAGCAGGGTGTCGGCGGCCAGCGCGTTCCCGGCCTCGGCGGCCCGGTGGATCTCGGTGATGGCCTGCGAGCCCCGAGGGTCGGAGATCATGTCCGCGGTGAAGCCGGGAGTGCCGCGCAGCGTGCCGATCTCCTCGGCGACCTCGGTGATCAGCTCGCGCGAGGGGTAGAGGGTGGCGTACGCCCAGCCTTCGGGCACCCCGGCGCGCGCGGTGTGCGGTACCTCGGGGTTGATCAGGACCACGCTGCCCGGCCCGGCGCGCACCACGTGGCCGGGGAGCCCGATCTCCTCGATGCCTCCGGTGACGGCCGCGATGACGTACCCGTCGTGCGCGTGCCGCGGGAAGGTGTGGCGTACGTAGTGGGCACGCAGCAGGTCCAGCCCGGGCAGTTCCGCGTACTGCCAGTGCCGTGCCCACTCCCGGCGGCCCCCGGCGCCCTCGTCCGTCCCCATCCCCCCATTCTGCGCCCCGCCCGCGTCGCGCGTTTCCCCAGGTCCGGCCCGTTGTCAGTGGCCGGGTGCACGATGGGGGCATGGCAGGCGCTGCGCTCGACTCGTTCTCCCCCGCGACCCGCTCGTGGTTCACGGGGGCCTTCGTCACGCCCACCGACGCACAGGAGGGCGCCTGGCGGGCGATCGGGGAGGGATCGGACGTGCTGGTGGTGGCTCCCACCGGCTCCGGCAAGACCCTGGCCGCCTTCCTCGCCGCCCTCGACCGGCTCGCTTCGACCCCGCCGCCCGCGGAGTCGAAGAAGCGCTGCCGGGTGCTGTACGTCTCGCCCCTGAAGGCGCTGGCCGTCGACGTGGAGCGCAATCTGCGCAGCCCGCTGACGGGGATCCGCCAGGAGTCGGTCCGCCTCGGCCTGCCGGAGCCGGACATCCGGGTGGGGATCCGCTCCGGTGACACCCCGCCCGCCGAGCGGCGGGCGCTGGTCACCCGCCCGCCGGACATCCTGATCACGACGCCCGAGTCGCTGTTCCTGATGCTGACCTCGGCGGCCCGGGAGGCCCTCACGGGGATCGAGACGGTGATCCTGGACGAGGTGCACGCGGTCGCCGGGACCAAGCGCGGCGCCCATCTCGCCCTCTCCCTGGAGCGGCTGGACGAGCTGCTGCCGCGCCCGGCACGCCGGATCGGTCTGTCGGCGACGGTCCGGCCGGTGGACGAGGTGGCCCGCTATCTGTCGCCGCGCGGCAAGGTGGAGATCGTCCAGCCGCCTTCGACCAAGGAGTTCGACCTGTCGGTGGTCGTCCCGGTCCAGGACATGGGCGAGTTGGGCGGCTCCCCCGCGACCGAGGGCAAGGAGGGCGGGGACAAACCGTCGATCTGGCCGCATGTGGAGGAGCGGATCGCCGACCTGGTGCAGGCGCACCGCTCGACGATCGTGTTCGCCAACTCCCGCCGACTCGCCGAGCGGTTGTGCAACCGGCTCAACGAGATCGCGTACGAGCGTGCCATGGGCGAGAAGATGCCGGAGGGAGCGCCCCCGGCCGAGATCATGGCCCAGTCGGGGGCCTCGCTGGGCGCTCCGCCGCTGCTGGCCCGCGCCCACCACGGCTCGGTCTCCAAGGAGCAGCGGGCGCTGGTGGAGGAGGATCTCAAGGCGGGCCGGCTACCGGCCGTGGTCGCCACCTCCAGCCTGGAGCTGGGCATCGACATGGGCGCGGTGGACCTGGTGGTGCAGGTCGAGTCCCCGCCCTCGGTGGCCTCCGGGCTGCAGCGGGTGGGCCGGGCCGGGCACCAGGTGGGCGCGGTCTCCACCGGGGTGGTCTTCCCCAAGTACCGCG
Organism: Streptomyces virginiae; assembly: GCF_041432505.1. Lineage (GTDB taxonomy): Bacteria > Actinomycetota > Actinomycetes > Streptomycetales > Streptomycetaceae > Streptomyces > Streptomyces virginiae_A. Next base: position 6,304,338 of record NZ_CP107871.1, on the reverse strand, counting down.
GCGACCTGGTGCAGGCGGCGGTGGTCACCGAGCGGATGCGCACGGGGGCGATCGAGTCGCTCCGGGTGCCCTCCAACCCCCTCGACGTCCTGGCGCAGCAGCTGGTCGCGATGGTCGCGATGGACACCTGGCAGCTGGACGACCTGCTCGCCCTGGTGCGGCGGGCGGCGCCGTTCGCGGCGCTGCCGGAGTCGGCGTTCACCGCGGTGCTGGACATGTTGGCCGGGCGCTATCCGTCGGACGCCTTCGCCGAGCTCAGGCCGAGGGTGGTCTGGGACCGGGTGGCGGGCACGATCACGGGCCGGCCGGGGGCGCAGCGCCTCGCGGTGACCTCGGGCGGCACGATCCCCGACCGCGGCCTCTTCGGTGTCTTCCTCGCGGGTTCCGACCCGAAGAAGGGCGGCGGCCGGGTCGGGGAGCTCGACGAGGAGATGGTCTACGAGTCCCGTGTCGGGGACGTCTTCACCCTGGGCACCACCTCGTGGCGGATCGAGGACATCACCCGCGACCGGGTCCTGGTCACCCCCGCCCCCGGAGTGCCGGGCCGGCTGCCGTTCTGGAAGGGCGACCAGCTGGGCCGGCCGCTCGAACTGGGGCGCGCGGTCGGCGCGTTCCTCCGCGAGCTCGGCGGCCTCGGTGAGGAGGACGCCCGGTTGCGGCTGGTGGCGGCCGGCCTGGACGCCTGGGCCGCCGAGAACGTGTTGACGTACCTCGCCGAGCAGCGCGAGGCGTGCGGCCACGTCCCCGACGACCGGACCATCGTGGTCGAGCGGTTCCGTGACGAGCTGGGCGACTGGCGCGTCGTGGTCCACTCCCCCTTCGGTGCGCAGGTGCACGCACCGTGGGCGCTGGCGCTGGGCGCCCGCCTCGCCGAGAAGTACGGCATGGACGCGCAGGTGATGCACGCCGACGACGGGATCGTGCTGCGCCTGCCCGACCTGGACCTGCTGTCCATGGACCTGCTGGACCACGACCCGGCCGCTCCGCAGGGCTTCGAGTTCGACGACGAGAAGGCCCCGCTGGGCGCGGCCGACGTCGCCTTCGACCACGGTGACATCAACCAGATCGTCACCGACCAGGTGGGCGGCTCCGCGCTGTTCGCCTCCCGCTTCCGTGAGTGCGCGGCGCGGGCCCTGCTGCTGCCGCGCCGCAGCCCCGGCCGGCGCACCCCGTTGTGGCAGCAACGCCAGCGCGCCTCCCAGCTGCTGCAGGTGGCCTCGGAGTTCGGCTCCTTCCCGATCGTGCTGGAGGCCGTACGGGAGTGCCTCCAGGACGTCTTCGACGTGCCCGGCCTGACCGAACTGATGGGGGACATCGAGGCGCGCCGCGTGCGCATGGTCGAGGTCACCACCCCGGAGCCCTCGCCGTTCGCCCGTTCCCTCCTGTTCGGGTATGTGGCCCAGTTCCTCTACGAGGGCGACTCGCCCCTGGCGGAGCGCAGGGCGGCGGCGTTGTCGCTGGACTCCCGGCTGCTGGCCGAGCTGCTCGGCCAGGCGGAGCTGCGCGAGCTGCTGGACGCGCAGGTGCTGGAGGAGTTGGAGCGGGAGCTGCAGTGGCTCACCGAGGACCGGCGGGCCAAGGATCCCGAGTCGGTGGCCGACCTGCTGCGCCTGCTGGGCCCGCTGACGCAGGGCCAGTTGACCGAGCGCGGGGCGGATCCGGCCTGGGCGCGGGAGCTCGTCGAGGCCCGCCGTGCCATCCCGGTCCGGATCGGCGGCGCGGACCACTGGGCGGCGATCGAGGACGCGGGCCGGCTGCGGGACGCGCTGGGCACGGCCCTGCCCGTCGGCGTCCCGGAGGCGTTCACCGAGCCGGTCAAGGACCCCCTCGGGGACCTCCTCGCCCGGTACGCCCGCACCCACGGGCCCTTCACCACGGCCGCCGTCGCCACCCGCTTCGGCCTGGGTGCGGCGGTGACCGAGGGCGCCCTGCACCGGCTGGCCGCTGCCGGCCGGGTGGTGCAGGGCGAGTTCCACCCGGCGGGCATCGGCCAGGAGTGGTGCGACGCGACGGTGCTGCGCAGACTCCGCCGCCGCTCGCTCGCCGCGCTCCGCCAGGAGCTGGAACCGGTCCCGCCGACCTCGCTGGCCACCTTCCTCCCCCAGTGGCAGCACCTGGGCGGAGCCCTGCGCGGTCTCGACGGGCTGGCCCGGGCGGTCGAGCAGCTCCAGGGCGCGCCGGTCCCGGCCTCCGCGTTGGAGCGTCTGATCCTCCCGTCCCGGGTGGCCGGGTACTCCCCGGGCCTGCTGGACGAGCTGACCACCGCGGGCGAGGTGGTCTGGGCGGGCGCCGGCGCCCTCCCGGGCAAGGACGGCTGGGTCTCGCTCTATCTGGCGGAGGCGGCTCCGATGCTGCTGCCCCCGCCGCACCCGTTGGAGCTGAGCCCCCTGCACCAGGCGGTCCTGGCGTCGCTGGCGGGCGGGTACGGCCTGTTCTTCCGGCAGATCGCGCAGTCGATCCGGGGCGAGTTCCCCGAGGTGTCGGACATCGCGCTCTCCGAGGCGGTGTGGGACCTGGCCTGGTCGGGCCGGCTCACCAACGACACCCTGGCCCCACTGCGCTCACTGCTCGGTTCGGGCCGCACGGCGGGCTCGACGGCCCATCGGGCCCGGCGCACCGTGCCCCGCGGCCGGTACGGCACGCTCAGCGCGACCGTGTCCCGTACCGGGCCGCCCACGGTCTCCGGCCGCTGGTCCCTGCTGCCGGCCGCGGCACCCGACCCGACGCACCGGGCCCATGCCCTGGCCCGCACCCTGCTGGACCGCCACGGGGTCGTGACCCGCGGGGCGGTCGCCGCGGAAGGGGTGGAGGGCGGATTCAGCGCGGTCTACCGCGTCCTGTCTGCCTTCGAGGACAGCGGCCAGGCCCGTCGGGGCTATGTGGTGGAGGGGCTGGGCGCGGCCCAGTTCGCGATGGACGGCGCGGTGGACCGGCTCCGGGCCGCCGAGCGGACCCCGCCCCCGTTGGCGGCGGTGGTGCTGGCCGCGGCCGACCCGGCGAACGCGTACGGCGCGGCCCTGCCCTGGCCCGAGCCCCCGGCCGGGGCCACCCACAAGCCCGGCCGCAAGGCGGGCTCCCTGGTGGTCCTGGTGGACGGGGAACTCACCCTGTACCTGGAGCGCGGTGGCAAGACCCTGCTGGCCTGGCCCGCCCCGGAGGATCCGCGACTCGCGGCGGCCACGACCGCCTTGGCGGCCGCCTCCCGCGCGGGCACGCTCCCGGCCCTCACGGTGGAGCGGATCAACGCGGCGGCGGCCCTGACCTCGCCGCTGGGCCCGGCCCTGGAGGCGGCCGGCTTCCACGCCACCCCGCGAGGTTTGCGTATGCGTTCCTGACAGCCGCAAGTGGCATGGAGCGTTCCGCTCACGTCCTGAACATGTCACAGAATCACTGTCGGGCCCCTCTCGGCTGGCCAATCCGCTTATTGATCCTTTATCAAGATGATCACAGGCGTTGCACTGGCAATGCACAGTCATGGGGGATCAGAACAGTGAGCACCATCAGCATGCGCAAGACCGCCATCGCCGCCGTCGGCCTGGCGGTCGTCGGCAGCCTGGCCCTGACCGGCTGCGAGAACGGCGACGACGGGGCGACGGCGCAGCCGGCCTCGTCGGCCCCGGGCAGCGCCCCGGCCGCCTCCGCCGCCCCGACCGGCCCGTCCACCGACGCCGGCGCGGCCCCCGCCGGCGCCCCGGGCACGGCGAAGCCCGGGCAGGTCTTCAAGATCGGCGAGGCCGCGGAGGTCCCGTACGACTACGGGGACTTCAAGGGCAGCCGGATCGCCCTCACCGTCACCACGATCGAGCAGGGCACGCCCGCCGATCTGGAGGGGCTGGGCCTCGGGGACAAGGCGAACGGCAAGGTCCCGTACTACATCCGCTACACGGTCAAGAACATCGGCACCACGGACATGACGTACGCCTCGGTCGGCCACGTCAGCGGTCTGCTCGGCGACGGCACCCCGGCCCAGAGCCTGGCGGTCATCGGCAGGTTCGAGAAGTGCAAGGGCGAGTCCATGCCGAAGGGCTTCACCAACGGTCAGACCCAGACCACGTGCGCGATAGCCCTCGCTCCGTCGGCGCAGACGAAGGTGGCCGGGGCCGCGTACGGGGGCAACCCGTACAACGCGGCGAACAGGAGCGAGGCCATCACCTGGAAGTAAGCACCGTGCGCGGGCCCTGCGGGAGCTTCCCCAGGGCCCTCGACCGCCGCCCCGGCTCCTCGGCGGCCCACCGGCGTCACCTCCCCCCGGTGCGGGCCGCCGTAGGCCCTTGCCGGGGGCCGCGTGCGCGCCGTACCGGGTCCCTCCCGGCCCCCGCGGGGACCGGCACAATGAAGCCATGCCCGAAGGCGACAGCATCCGGCGCGCGGCGACCCGGCTCCACACCGTCCTCGCCGGCCGCGTGCTCACCCGCAGCGACCTGCGGGTCCCCCGCTTCGCCACCGCCGACCTCACCGGCCGCGTCACCCTCGACGTCACCCCTCGCGGCAAACACCTCCTCACGCGCTTCGAGGGCGGCCTCACCCTGCACAGCCACCTCCGGATGGACGGCGCCTGGCACGTCTTCGCCTCCGGCGAGAAGTGGCGCGGCGGCCCGGCCCACGAGATCCGGGCCGTCCTCGGCACGGCCGACCACACCGCCGTCGGCTATCGCCTCCCCGTCCTGGAGTTGATCCGCACCGCCGAGGAGGACCGCGTCGTGGGTCACCTGGGCCCCGACCTCCTCGGCCCGGACTGGGATCCGGACCTCGCCGCCGCGAACCTCGTCGCCGCCCCCGAGCGGGCCCTCGGCGAGGCCCTCCTCGATCAGCGCAACCTCGCCGGGATCGGCAACATCTACAAGGCCGAGCTCTGCTTCCTGGCCCAGGTCACACCGTGGACCCCGGTCGGCGCGCTCCCCGAGTCGACCCTCCCCCGGCTGGCCGCCGCCGCCCACCGGCTGCTGTCCGCGAACATCGGCGACCGGTCCGGGCACCGCAACACCACCGGCAGCCGTCGCCCCGGCCAGGACCTCTTCGTGTACGGCCGCGCGCACCGGCCCTGCCTGCGCTGCGGTACCCCCGTCCGCGAGGCCCCCCAGGACGGCCGCCCCACCTACTGGTGCCCCCGCTGCCAGCGGGGCCCGACCCCGTAGCGCACGGGAAGCGGCAGCGCACACCGATTGACGGTCCGTCAGATGCGGTCGTACGGTCCCGGCATGCCCACACCCACAGACCCGTACGGCCTCGTCGGCCGCACCGCCCTGATCACCGGCGCCGCGAGCGGCATCGGCCGCGCCACCGCCGCCCTGCTCGCCGAGGCGGGCGCGCACGTGCACTGCGCGGACCGCGACGAGCAGGGCCTCGCCGAGACGGCAGCCCTCGTCACCAAGGCCGGCGGGGCCGCCACCGTCCACCCTCTCGACGTCACCGACCGGGCCGCGGTCCGGGCGGCCGTCACCGCGGCGGGCCCGCTCGACATCGCGGCCGCCATCGCCGGGGTCATGCACACGAGCAGCGTCCTGGAGACGACCGACGAGGATCTCGACCGGATCCTGGACATCAATTTCAAGGGGGTCCTGCGCACCTGCCAGGAGGCCGCGCGCTCCATGATCGCGGCGGGTCGGCCGGGCTCCATCGTCACCATGGCTTCCGGGGCCGTGGACGCCGCCCAGCCGGGTCTGCTCTGCTACAGCGCCGCCAAGGCCGCCGTCGTCCAGCTGACCAGGACCCTCGCCACCGAGGCCGGCCCGCACGGCATACGGGTCAACGTCGTCGCCCCGGGCTGGATCCGCACCCCCATGACCGGCCGCCACAGCCCCGAGGTCCAGGAACGGACCGAGGCGGCGATGGTCCGCATGTCCCCGCTGCGCCGGGTCGGCGAGCCCGAGGACATCGCCCGGGCGGTGCTCTACCTGGCCTCGGACGCCTCGTCCTTCATGACGGGTCAGATCCTTCGCCCGAACGGTGGGGTGTCCATGCCCTGGTAGCCCCCTCGACCGCCCGTAGCGCCGAGCGCCGCGCCGTGCGCACCGGGCCCGGCACACAGTGCACCGGCAGCAGTCCCAGACCCCAGCCGCCCACCGCCACGGCGCCCTCCACGGCCCCGGACTCGGCGGGCGCCAGCAGGAGTCGCAGCACGGCCCACCACCACAGCGCCCCCACCGTCAAGGCGAGGACCGACACCGCGGGTATGCGCAGCAACCGCCGCACGACTGCCTCCCAGGGGCCGGAACCCGGACGGCCCCATCCTCCCGCACCCTCCGCGCCCCCGCACCCAGAACGGCCGGGAGCCCCGACCGGTGCACCAGGCACCGGCCGGGGCTCCGGCCACGCTCAAACACGCACGTGCTCACTCACGCGGCTACGACATTCACCGCTTCCGCAGGCGCCTTGATGGTCACCCGCTCCGGTCCACCCGTGACCGAAGCCATGGAGACCGAATTGAGCATCGGGCGGACCGGCACAGTGACCGGTTCGCTTGCCGCGGCCGACTGTGCCAGCTCGGCCAGCGACAGTTCGTCACTGACTTCGCGCATCAGCTCGGACATCCGTACGTCCAACGCGTCGCAGATCGCGGAGAGCAGCTCGGAGGATGCCTCCTTCTGCCCCCGCTCCACCTCGGAGAGATAGCCGAGCGAAACTCGGGCCGACGAGGAGACTTCGCGCAGAGTACGGCCCTGGCGCTGGCGCTGCCGACGCAGCACGTCACCCAGCAGGCGACGGAGCAGAATCATCGGTGGCTCCCTCCTCTGACCGTGTAGCCGCATCCTTCACGCCCCACCGTACCGCCTCGCGCCGCGGCCGTGCGGGGAGCGATGTCGTGTTCACTCAGGGCTGCAAACATCAAATCCCCCCGTTCTGTTCCGTATCCTGCCCCCGCGCATTCTCGCGGAGTTGGTCCGAGAGAAGCCTGAGCACTGTGCGTGCACTCTCCCTACGGATTTCCGCCCGGGAGCCTTTCAACCTCAGACGGACCGTTTTCCTGCTTGTCGGACCGTCCACCGCGACGAAAACGGTGCCCACCGGCTGCCCGTCCTGCGGCTCCGGACCGGCCACTCCGGTCGTCGAGATCCCCCACGAAGCGCCCATCACGCGCCGTACGCCGGCTGCCATCTCCGCCGCGACCTGCGCGTTCACCGCACCTTCGGCCTGGAGCAGTTCCGCGTCCACCCCGAGGACCAGGTGTTTGATCTCCGTCGCGTAGGCCGTGACCGAGCCGCGGAAGGATCGGGAGGCTCCGGGGACGGCCGTGAGCTCGGCGGCGACCATGCCGCCGGTCAGCGATTCCGCCACCGCGAGGGTCTGGTCACTCTCCGCAAGCAGGCGCAGCGCATCCGCAGCCACGTCGGTCACGTCCACCGCTCCCGGCGCGGCGTGTGCCGCCGGAAAATCCCCCGCGGCGTGGGTCACTTCGCGGCCCGCTCCGCGGCGAGACCCTGGCGGCGCAGCACGACCGCCTGACGGATGTAGTCCAAACCGGTGACGACGGTCAGCACGACGGCGATCGCCATCACCCAGAAGCGCATGGTCGCCAGCGCCCCGGTCAGTGCGAGGACGTACATGCCCACGGCCGTGCCCTGGGCGAGGGTCTTCATCTTTCCGCCCCGGCTGGCCGGAATCACTCCGTAGCGGATGACCCAGAACCGGAGCAGCGTGATCGCGAGCTCCCGTCCGAGGATCACCCCGGTCACCCACCAGGGGAGGTCACCGAGCCAGGAGAGACAGATCAGCGCCGACCCCATGATCGCCTTGTCGGCGATGGGGTCGGCGATCTTGCCGAAGTCCGTGACCAGGTTGTACGTCCGGGCCAGGTGCCCGTCGAAGATGTCCGTGATCATGGCGACGGCGAACGCGGCCCAGGCCCAGGCGCGCCAGGCCGGGTCGTAGCCGCCGTCGGCGAGCAGCAGCAGGACGAAGCCCGGCACGAGTACGAGCCGGATCATCGTCAGGATGTTGGCGATGTTCCACAGGCTGGCCTGATTGACCGCCGCGGCCCCCAGCTTCGCGCCGGGTACGGGCCGGCGGCCGGCCTCGCCCGCCGCAGATGCCGGGACTCCGGTCATCCGGCCGCCTCCTCAAGATCCATGCCGAGCGGCTCGGCCACCAGGTCCACACCCAGGGTGCCGACCACCTTTGCCGTGACGATACGCCCCGGGACCAGACCCGTGCTGTCCGTGAAGACCACCTGGCCGTCCGTTTCGGGTGCCTGGTGGGCAGCGCGGCCGTAGGCGCCCTCGCCGTCCTCGTCGACGGCCTCCACGGTCTCGACGAGCACTTCGAGAGTTTCCCCGATGCGCTCCTCGGCGCGCTGCGAGGTGAGCTCCTCGGCGAGCCGCTGCATGTGGGCCAGGCGCTCGGCGATGGTGTCCTCGTCCAGCTTGTTCTCGTAGGTGACGGCCTCGGTGCCGTCCTCGTCCGAGTAGCCGAAGACGCCGATGGCGTCGAGGCGCGCGTGGGTGAGGAAACGCTCCAGCTCGGCGAAGTCCGATTCCTTCTCGCCGGGGAAGCCGACGATGAAGTTGGAGCGGACGCCGGCCGTCGGGGCCTTGGAGCGGATGGTGTCCAGCAGCTCCAGGAAGCGGTCGGTGTCACCGAAGCGGCGCATGGAGCGCAGCACGTCGGGGGCCGAGTGCTGGAAGGACAGGTCGAAGTACGGCACGACCTTGGGGGTCGAGGTGAGTACGTCGATCAGGCCGGGTCGCATCTCGGCGGGCTGCAGGTAGCTGACGCGGACGCGCTCGATGCCGTCCACCTCGGCCAGCTCGGGCAGCAGGGTCTCCAGCAGCCGGATGTCGCCGAGGTCCTTGCCGTACGAGGTGTTGTTCTCGGAGACCAGCATGACCTCCTTGACGCCCTGCTCGGCGAGCCAGCGGGTCTCGCCCAGCACGTCGCTGGGGCGGCGGGAGATGAAGGAGCCGCGGAAGGACGGGATGGCGCAGAAGGAGCAGCGCCGGTCGCAGCCGGAGGCCAGCTTGACCGAGGCGACGGGGCTCTTGTCGAGGCGGCGACGCAGAGGCGCGCGCGGACCCGAGGCGGGCGCGAGCCCGTCCGGCAGGTCGGCGGGGGCCTCGGCGACCGGCTCCTGGGCGTGGCCCGGGAGGGAGACCTCGGCGGCCTGGCGCTCGGCCGGGCTGATCGGCAGCAGCTTGCGGCGGTCGCGCGGGGTGTGGGAGGCGTGGATGCCCCCGTTGAGGATGGTCTGGAGGCGGTCGGAGATGTCGGCGTAGTCGTCGAAACCGAGGACTCCGTCGGCCTCGGGGAGCGCTTCGGCGAGTTCCTTGCCGTAGCGCTCGGCCATACAGCCGACGGCGACGACGGCCTGGGTCTTGCCGTGATCCTTGAGATCGTTGGCTTCCAGCAGGGCGTCTACGGAGTCCTTCTTGGCGGCTTCGACGAAGCCGCAGGTGTTGACGACGGCTACGTCCGCATCGGCGGCGTCCTCGACGAGCTCCCAGCCATCCGCCGCCAAGCGGCCTGCGAGCTCCTCCGAGTCCACCTCGTTACGGGCGCAGCCAAGAGTGACAAGGGCGACGGTACGGCGTTCGGGCATGGACTCAAGACTACTTCGTCCCGGCGTCGGCCCCTGCCGCAAGTCCCCGTACGGCAAGATCCCCGGGGTGCGGCGCAGCACCCCGGGGATCCGGATCAAGCCTTCCGCCCTAGGGCGGTCCCGTGTCAGCCCGCCTGGGGCTGGTCCTGGAGAGGGTCGGCCTTCGTGTATTTCAGACGCTCCACCTGACCCGGCTGGAAGTCGTCCTTGATCTCCTTGCCGTTCACGAAGAGCTTCACGGCCCCGGCGTCGCCGAGCACGAGGTCGACGGACTCCTTGTCCGTGAAGGTCTTGGACTCACCCTGCGTGAGGGTGCCGTCGAAGAGCAGCCGGCCGGTGGAGTCCTTCGCGGAGATCCAGCTCTCGCCCGTGTCGGCCGTCAGGACCACGGTGACGAGGTCCTTGGGCGCGGCGGCGATCGCACTGTCCGAGGGCTCCGGCTTGGGCGCCTGCGGGGTCTGCTGGGGCGGTGCGGCCGGCTTGGCGCCGCTCTGCTTGGGTGCGGGCTTGGGGGAGGCGGAACCTTCCGCCACCGGGCGCTTGTCCTTCTCGTCGCCACCGCTGAAGGCGGTGAAGCCCACGAAGCCGATCACGGCGACGATGGCGGCGACCATGGCCGCGGTCCAGTTGGGCCGCTGCCGCTCGGGGCGGATCCGCTCGGCGTCGAACATCGGCGCGGCGGGCGTGGGTGCCGGCCGGCCGCCGTGGGCCGCGTCGTAGCTCTCGACCAGGGGTGCCGGATCGAGGCCCACGGCGCGGGCGAGCGTACGGATGTGACCGCGGGCGTAGACGTCGCCGCCGCACCGCGTGAAGTCGTCCTCTTCGATCGCGTGCACGATCGGGATGCGCACGCGGGTGGTGGAACTGACCTCGTCGACTGTGAGCCCGGCGGCGATCCGGGCCTTCTTGAGGGCCGTCCCGATGGACGGTCCTTCGACGGGACGCTCGACGATGCGGTCCTCGGACCGGTCGTCGGTCGAAGGCCGCTCTTCTTCGGGGGAGTTGGAGTTGCCGATGGACACGTGGGCGCCTTTCGAGCGTGTAGCCACCTGCTGGAAGTCCAGTCTAGGGGGGTGACGAAAGGGTGGAGCAACCGGAGGGTGCACTCCCTACGCCATCCGAATGGCGAAGGGAGGTCATGCTCGGGTGCGGCGGCCCGGCGCTGTGAGCCTTCTCGCGCGCCTACCGCCACCTCTCTTCAACTTGACGCGGGCCCAAGGGAAACGGTTGCCCGCGATTTCATTACGGATGGGCCTCGCCCCGGATCACGGCGAGCACTCCGTCCAGGTCATCGGCCTTCAGCAGGACGTCGCGCGCCTTCGAGCCCTCGCTCGGGCCGACGATGCCCCGCGACTCCATCAGGTCCATGAGCCGACCTGCCTTCGCGAAGCCCACCCGCAGCTTGCGCTGGAGCATCGAGGTGGACCCGAACTGCGTGGAGACCACCAGCTCCGCCGCCTGGCACAGCAGGTCCAGGTCGTCGCCGATGTCCTCGTCGATCTCCTTCTTCTGCTTCTGCCCGACGGTGACGTCGTCCCGGAAGACGGGCGCCATCTGGTCCTTGCAGTGCTGGACGATGCCGGCGATCTCGTCCTCGGTGACGAAGGCACCCTGGAGACGGACCGGCTTGTTGGCGCCCATCGGCAGGAACAGCCCGTCGCCCTTGCCGATCAGCTTCTCGGCACCCGGCTGGTCGAGGATGACCCGGCTGTCGGCGAGCGAGGAGGTGGCGAAGGCCAGGCGCGAGGGCACGTTCGCCTTGATCAGACCGGTGACCACGTCCACCGAGGGCCGCTGGGTGGCGAGCACCAGGTGGATGCCGGCCGCTCGGGCCAGCTGGGTGATGCGGACGATGGAGTCCTCGACGTCACGCGGGGCCACCATCATCAGGTCGGCCAGCTCGTCGACGATCACCAGCAGGTACGGGTAGGGGCTGAGCTCCCGCTCGCTGCCCGGCGGCAGTTTGATCTTGCCGTCCCGGATGGCCTGGTTGAAGTCGTCGATGTGCCGGTAGCCGAAGGCGGCGAGGTCGTCGTAGCGCAGGTCCATCTCGCGCACCACCCACTGGAGCGCCTCGGCGGCCCGCTTGGGGTTGGTGATGATCGGCGTGATCAGGTGCGGGATGCCCTCGTACGCCGTCAGCTCGACGCGCTTGGGGTCGACGAGGACCATCCGGACGTCCTCCGGGGTGGCCCGGACCATGACGGAGGTGATCAGGCAGTTGATGCAGGAGGACTTGCCGGAGCCGGTGGCGCCGGCGACCAGCACGTGCGGCATCTTGGCGAGGTTGGCCATCACGTAGCCGCCCTCGACGTCCTTGCCGAGCGCGACGAGCATCGGGTGGTCGTCCTCGGCCGCGTCCGCGAGGCGCAGGACGTCACCCAGGTTGACCATCTCGCGGTCGGTGTTCGGGATCTCGATGCCGACCGCGGACTTGCCCGGGATCGGGCTGATGATCCGGACGTCCGGCGAGGCCACCGCGTAGGCGATGTTCTTGGTCAGGGCGGTGATCCGCTCGACCTTGACCGCGGCGCCCAGGGTGACCTCGTAGCGGGTGACCGTCGGTCCCCGGGTGAAGCCGGTGACGTCCGCGTCGACCTTGAACTCGGTGAACACGTTGCGCAGGGAGGCGACCACCGCGTCGTTGGCGGCGCTGCGGGTCTTGCCGGGCCCGCCCTTCTCCAGCAGGTCGAGCGAGGGCAACGCGTACGTGATGTCCCCGCGCAGCTGGAGCTGTTCGGCGCGCGGCGGCAGCGCCTGGGTCTGCGGCGGGGCCTTGGTCAGGTCGGGCACCGACAGGGTCCCGGAGGCGGCCGCCGTGGTGGCGTGCGGCGGCCCGGCGGCGGGCTCGGCCGCGGGCCGGGCGGCACTCCCGGGCGCGCTCTCGGGGGTGCGGTCCGGTACGGGACGCTCCGGGCGGGCGCTCGGCACCGGAGTGGTGAGCTCCGCGCCCTCCCGCTCGGTGGTGATCCCCTGTGTGAGGTCGGCGACGAGCGGGGACGGCGGCATGCCGCCGTAGACCGCCCCGTCCAGCGCGGCGGCGGCCGCCGCGGCCACGTCGACGGCGTCCATCCCCCGATCCATGGCGGGCCGGGCCGGGCTCCTACGGGGCTTGCGCCGCCGGGCCAACGCCTCTTCCTCGGCCTCGTCCACCGGGTCGCCGGGGCCCTCGCCCACCGCACCACGGGCCCGCCACCGCTCCGGGTCGTGCCGCTCGCCGGCGACGCCCTCGTCCTCGCCGTAGCCCTCGTCGTACTCGTTCGGGGCGATGATCCCGAGCCGGATGCCGAGCCTGCGCAGCCGCTGCGGGATCGCGTTGACCGGGGTCGCGGTGACCACGAGCAGGCCGAAGATCGTGAGCAGCACCAGCATGGGCACGGCCAGCGGCGCGCCCATGGTGAAGATCAGCGGCTTGGAGGCGCCCCAGCCGATGAGCCCGCCCGCGTTCTGCATCGCGGTGGTGCCCTCGTCCCGGCCGGGCGCCCCGCAGGCGATGTGGACCAGGCCCAGGACGCCGATGACGAGGGCCGACAGCCCGATGCCGATGCGGCCGTTGGCATCGGTCTGCTCGGGATGGCGGATGAAACGGACCGCCATGACGCCGAGCAGGATCGGGACGAGCAGATCCAGCCGCCCGAAGAGACCGGTGATCAGCATCGTGACCAGATCCCCGACGGGACCGCTCAGGTTCGACCAGGTACCGGCGGCGACGATCAGCGCGAGGGCGAGCAGCAGCAGGGCCACGCCGTCCTTGCGGTGAGCGGGGTCGAGGTTCTTGGCCCCCTGGCCGATCCCGCGGAAGACGGCGCCGACCGCGTGCGCGCAGCCGAGCCAGAGCGCGCGCACCAACCGCACCACGCCCCCGGTCGGGGAAGGCGCGGGCTTGGCCACGGCCTTCTTGGCCGGGGCGCGCTTGGCGGCCGCGGGCTTCTTCGCCGCGGGCCTGCGCGCCGGCGCGGCCTTCTTCGCCGGCGCCGCCGTACGGCCGGTGCGGCCCTTCGCGGTGCCCGCCGTGCTCTGGGAACCCTTACCGGACGTACGTGAGGCCATGGGGCCGAGGTTACCGGTGCGCACGCCGGTGGACACGCGTGCCCACCCCTTCACCCGTTCGTGTCGTCGGCTCCGTAGGCGCTTTGACGCGCCGCCAGTACCGACCCCCGTACGGTCAGTTCTGCGCGGGCAGGGCCGGAGCCCCTCCGGCGGTCCCCGGCTCCAGCGCGTCGAGTGCCCGCCGCAGTCCGGTGAGTTTGCGCTCCAGGTGCGCCGCGGTCGCCACCACGCCGGCGTCGGCCGAATCCTCGCCGAGCTGCTTGGTCAGTGCCTCGGCCTGCTCCTCGACCGCCGCGAGGCGGGCGGAGAGCTCGGCCAGCAGTCCGGCCGTCTCCTTGCTCGCGTCCACGCCGCCGGAGCTGCCGCCTTCCAGCTGGAGCCGCAGCAGGGCCGCCTGCTCCCGCAGTTGGCAGTTCTTCGTGTACAGCTCCACGAAGACCGAGACCTTGGCCCGCAGCACCCACGGGTCGAAGGGCTTGGAGATGTAGTCGACCGCACCCGCCGCGTAGCCGCGGAACGTGTGGTGCGGACCGTGATTGATCGCGGTGAGGAAGATGATCGGGATGTCCCGGGTCCGTTCCCGCCGCTTGATGTGCGCGGCCGTTTCGAATCCGTCCATTCCCGGCATCTGGACATCCAGCAGGATGACCGCGAAATCGTCCGTCAGCAGCGCTTTGAGCGCTTCCTCCCCCGACGACGCCCGGACCAGTGTCTGATCGAGCGCGGAGAGGATGGCCTCCAGCGCCAGCAGATTCTCCGGCCGGTCGTCGACCAGGAGGATCTTGGCCTTCTGCACCATGCCCTGTCCTCCTCGCCCCGGCATGGGGCCTCCCCGGCTCCGGGCTCCGGCCTGTGCGCCGGGCCCCGCCCCAGAGGACGGCATCCTTGCGCCGTCCGTCCTTGTGCCGGTCATCGTAGCCCCAGTCCCGAGATCGCCACACCCTGTCACCAAGATGTCACTGTGCACGAAGCAGAAACGTGGTGGGAGAGCAGAAGGTTCCCCGTTCACCGCCCTCCCACACCGCATCGGGCACAGTGAGTCAGCGATCGTTGTCCTTCCGCCCTCCCGGCGATCACTTGCCGCGCATCCACTGCTCCATCACCGACAGCAGATAGTCGGGATCGACCGGCTTGGTGACGTAGTCGGAAGCACCGGAGTCGATCGCCTTCTCCCGGTCCCCCTTCATCGCCTTCGCCGTCAGCGCGATGATCGGCAGCCCCGCGAACTGCGGCATCCGCCGGATCGCCGAGGTCGTCGCGTACCCGTCCATCTCGGGCATCATGATGTCCATCAGCACGACCGTCACATCGTCGTGCTGCTCCAGGACTTCGATGCCCTCCCGCCCGTTCTCCGCGTACAGCACGGCCAGTCCGTGCTGCTCCAGCACGCTGGTGAGCGCGAAGACGTTGCGTACGTCGTCGTCGACGATGAGCACCCTCTCGCCGTGGAAGTCGTACGTCCGGGGCACCACCGGGAGCTCGTCCTCCGCGCTGCCCCAGCCGTCCTCGGCCCCCACGACGTTCGGCTGACCCGGCACCGCCGTACGCGGCTCCAGATCGCTCGCCGCCTTGCGCCGCCGCCGGAACAGCGCGGCCCCGCCGCCCTGCCCCTGCCCGGCCGGCTCGGCCGCCGACAGCGCCGGACGCACCGGCTGCGCCTGCACCGACGGCACGGCCGCCGGACCCGCCTGACTTCCCGGCAACGAGGGCCGGCCCCCGTCCAGGGACCTGCGGTACAGCTCGCCGCGGGCACCGCCGGGCGTCGGCGGCGCGTACCCCTGCGGCGGCAGCTCGCTGGGGTGCAGCGGCAGGTACAGCGTGAAGGTGGACCCGCGGCCGGGCTCGCTCGCCGCGTGGATCTCACCGCCCAGCAGCCGGGCGATCTCCCGGCTGATGGACAGCCCCAGCCCGGTGCCGCCGTACTTGCGGCTCGTCGTCCCGTCCGCCTGCTTGAACGCCTCGAAGATCACCAGCATCTTGCTCGCGGCGATCCCGATCCCGGTGTCGGTGACCGAGAAGGCGATCAGGTCCGCGTCCGCCTCCCGCAGCGATCCGGCCTCCAGCAGCTGCTCCCGGATCGCGGTGGGCACATCGGCGCCGGCCGGCCGGATCACCAGCTCCACCGCCCCGGTGTCGGTGAACTTCACCGCGTTCGACAGCAGGTTGCGCAGCACCTGCAGCAGCCGCTGCTCGTCGGTGTGCAGCGTGGCGGGCAGCTCCGGGGAGACCCGTACCGAGAAGTCCAGGCCCTTCTCCGCCGTCAGCGGCCGGAAGGTCGCCTCGACGTAGTCCACGAGCTGCACCAGCGCGATCCGGGTCGGCGAGACGTCCATCTTCCCGGCCTCGACCTTCGACAGGTCGAGGATGTCGTTGATGAGCTGCAGCAGGTCCGAACCCGCGCCGTGGATGGTCTCGGCGAACTCCACCTGCTTCGGCGAGAGGTTGCCCTCCGCGTTGTCGGCGAGCAGCTTGGCCAGGATCAGCAGCGAGTTGAGCGGGGTCCGCAGCTCGTGCGACATGTTCGCCAGGAACTCGGACTTGTAGCGCATCGAGACCGCGAGCTGCTCGGCGCGCTCCTCCAGGACCTGCCGGGCCTCCTCGATCTCGGTGTTCTTCACCTCGATGTCCCGGTTCTGCTGGGCCAGCAGCTCGGCCTTCTCCTCCAGCTCCGCGTTGGCGGCCTGCAGGGCCTTCTGCCGGTTCTCCAGCTCGTCGGAACGCTCGCGCAGCTGCTCGGTCATCTCCTGCGACTGCTTCAGCAGCATCTCCGTCTTGGAGTTGACGCTGATGGTGTTGACGCTCGTACCGATCATCTCGGCGATCTGGCTGAGGAAGTCCTTCTGGATCTGGGTGAAGGGCGTGAAGGAGGCCAGCTCGATGACGCCGAGCACCTTCCCCTCGAAGAGCACCGGCAGCACGATGACGTGCGCCGGCGGCGCCTCGCCGAGACCCGAGGAGATCTTCAGGTAGCCGGGCGGGGTGTTCTCGACGAGGATCATCCGCTTCTCCTCGGCGACCGCCCCGATCAGCCCCTCCCCCGGCCGGAAGGAGATGGGCATCTGACCGCCCGCGTACGCGTAACTCCCGCGCATCCGCAGCTCGTACGAACCGTCCGCGCCCCCCTCCGTCCCGATCTCGGTGGTACCGCCGGCCGGCAGCGCCAGGAAGAAGGCACCGTGCTGCGCGGAGACCACCGGGGTCAGCTCGCTCATGATCAGCGAGGCCACGTCGTCGAGCTCCCGACGGCCCTGCATCAGCGCGGAGATCCGGGCGAGGTTGCCCTTGAGCCAGTCCTGCTCCTTGTTCGCCAAGGTGGTGTCGCGCAGGTTCGCGATCATCGTGTTGATGTTGTCCTGGAGGACCTGGATCTCGCCCGCCGCGTCCACGTCGATCTTCAGGTTGAGGTCGCCGCGGGTCACCGCGGTGGCCACGGCCGCGATCGCGCGCACCTGCCGGGTGAGGTTCCCGGCCATCTCGTTCACGGACTCGGTCAGGTCCCGCCAGGTGCCGTCGACGTCCCGGACGCGCGCCTGGCCGCCCAGGATGCCCTCGGTACCCACCTCGCGGGCCACCCGGGTCACCTGGTCGGCGAAGGACGACAGCTGGTCGACCATCGTGTTGATGGTGGTCTTGAGCTCCAGGATCTCGCCGCGGGCGTCGATGTCGATCTTCTTGGTCATGTCGCCCTTGGCGATGGCGGTCGTGACCATGGCGATCTGGCGCACCTGACCGGTCAGGTTGGAGGCCATGAAGTTCACCGAGTCGGTGAGGTCCTTCCAGGTCCCCGAGACGCCCGGGACGTGCGCCTGACCGCCCAGGCGGCCCTCGGTGCCCACCTCGCGGGCCACCCGGGTCACCTCGTCCGCGAAGGACGAGAGGGTCTTCACCATCGTGTTGACGGTGTCGGCGAGCTGCGCGACCTCGCCGCGCGCCTCGACCGTCACCTTCTTCGTCAGGTCGCCGTTGGCGACCGCCGCCGAGACCTGGGAGATGTTGCGCACCTGCGAGGTCAGGTTGTTGGCCATCAGGTTGACGTTGTCGGTCAGGTCCTTCCAGATGCCCGTCACGCCGCGCACCCGGGCCTGGCCGCCGAGGATGCCCTCGGAGCCCACCTCACGGGCCACCCGCGTCACCTGCTCGGCGAACGACGACAGCTGGTCCACCATCGTGTTGACGGTGGTGACCAGTTCGAGGATCTCGCCCTTGGCGTCGACGGTGATCTTCTTGGAGAGGTCGCCCATGGCCACGGCCGTGGTCACCTCGGCGATGTTGCGCACCTGGGACGTCAGGTTGTTCGCCATGAAGTTGACGGACTGGGTGAGGTCCTTCCAGGTACCGGAGACCCCCTTCACCTCCGCCTGGCCGCCGAGGATGCCCTCGGTACCCACCTCGCGCGCCACCCGGGTCACCTGCTCCGCGAAGTTCGAGAGCTGGTCGACCATCGTGTTGAGGGTGTTCTTCAGCTCCAGGATCTCGCCCCGGGCGTCCACGTCGATCTTCTGCGAGAGGTCACCGCGGGCCACCGCCGTCGCGACCTGCGCGATGTTGCGCACCTGCGAGGTCAGGTTCCCGGCCATGCCGTTCACGGAGTCCGTCAGGTCACGCCACACGCCGGCCACACCGGGCACCTGCGCCTGACCGCCGAGGCGACCCTCGGTACCCACGTCCCGGGCCACCCGGGTCACCTGCTCGGCGAAGGCCGAGAGCTGGTCGACCATCGTGTTGATGGTGTTCTTCAGCTCCAGGATCTCGCCCCGGGCGTCCACGTCGATCTTCTGGGACAGGTCGCCCCGGGCCACCGCCGTCGTCACCTGGGCGATCTGACGCACCTGCGACGTCAGGTTCCCGGCCATGAAGTTGACGGAGTCGGTGAGCTCCTTCCAGGTGCCGGACACCCCCTCGACCCGGGCCTGGCCGCCGAGCCGGCCCTCCGTACCCACGTCCCGCGCCATCCGCGTGACCTGGTCGGCGAAGGAGGACAGCTGGTCCACCATCGTGTTCACGGTGTTCTTCAACTGGAGCATCTCGCCGGAGACGTCCACCGTGACCTTCTGCGACAGGTCGCCGTTGGCCACCGCCGTCGTCACCTGCGCGATGTTGCGCACCTGACCGGTGAGGTTGCGGAAGGCGGTGTTCACCGAGTCCGTGAGGTCCTTCCACGTCCCGGCCGCCCCCGGCACCTGCGCCTGGCCGCCCAGTTCACCCTCGACGCCGACCTCACGGGCCACACGCGTCACTTCAGCACCGAACGAGGACAGCTGGTCCACCATCGTGTTGACGGTGTTCTTCAGCTCCAGCATCTCGCCGGCCACGTCGACCGTGACCTTCTGCGACAGGTCACCGTTGGCCACCGCCGTCGTCACCTGCGCGATGTCCCGCACCTGGGTGGTGAGGTTACGGAAGACCGTGTTCACCGAGTCGGTGAGGTCCTTCCACGTACCCGCGGCCCCCGGCACCTGCGCCTGACCGCCGAGCAGACCCTTGGCCCCGACCTCGCTGGCCACACGCGTGACCTCGTCCGCGAAGGTCCGTAGCGTCTCGGTCATCTGGTTGATCGTTTCGGCCAGCTGCGCCACCTCGCCGCGCGCGCTCACCCGTACCTTCTGCGACAGGTCGCCGTTCGCGACCGCCGTGGTCACCTGCGCGATCCCGCGCACCTGGGCCGTCAGGTTCCCGGCCATGGTGTTGACCGAGTCGGTCAGGTCCTTCCACACGCCCGCGACCCCGGGCACCTTCGCCTGGCCGCCCAGCTCGCCCTCCGTACCCACCTCGCGGGCGACGCGGGTCACCTCGGAGGAGAAGGACGACAGCTGGTCCACCATCGTGTTCACGGTGTTCTTCAGCTGGAGCATCTCGCCGGCCACGTGCACCGTGACCTTGCGCGACAGATCGCCCTTGGCCACCGCCGTCGTGACGAGAGCGATGTCACGTACCTGAGCGGTGAGCCGGTACGCCATCGTGTTGACGGAGTCGGTCAGATCCTTCCAGGATCCCGACATCCCACGCACCTGGGCCTGACCACCGAGCTTGCCCTCGGTACCCACCTCCAGCGCCACCCGCGTCACCTCGTCGGTGAACGCCGACAGCTGGTCGACCAGGTTGTTGACCGTACGCCCGACCTTCAGGAACTCGCCGCGCAGCGGATGCCCGGCCCCCTCGGCCGCCTGCGTCCGCAGATCCATCCGCTGGTCCAGATCGCCCTCGGCCACCGCCGACAGCACCCGGCCCACCTCGGACACCGGTCGCGCGAGATCGTCCACCAACTGGTTCGAGGCGTCGATCGCGGCCGCCCAGGAGCCCTCACAGGCGCCCGTTTCCAGCCGTTCGCTCAGCTTTCCCTCGCGGCCCACCATCCTCCGTACCCGGGACAGCTCCCCGGTCAGGTGGAGATTTCGGTCGGCGACCTCGTTGTAGACGGCGGCGATCTCCGCCATCACGCCCTCGCCGGACACCGTCAGCCGCTTGCGGAAATTCCCGTCCCGCATCGACACCAGGGCCGTGAGCAGCCGGTTCAGAGCGGCGGTATCGACCTCCGTCGTGCCACTGCGCCGTGAACGACCGCCTTTCGGCCGCGTTCCCGTGCGCCGCACCGCTGCGCCAGACTCCACCGTGTCCCTCCCGAAAGGGTCGACCACATTTCCACCGGACGCCTGACTCGTCACAAGCCGGCTCTGCAAGCCTGCCCAGTGTTTCACCCTGGCCGAACCCGGCCATAACACTTCGGCACCATCGCACACCCGCCGTACCCTGCGGGTGGAATCCCTGACGACGGCACCATGCCGACCGCGAAGGTAAGTAACCTGGCACCCGATGTCCAACCGCGTCGAAGGAGACCAGTGATCACGGCACGGGCGGCTGCCAGCTTCGATCCCCTCGGGCGCTCGGTCGCCGCCGCCCGTGGATTCGTCCGCGACACCCTGCACGGCTGGGGCTTCGCGGACATCGTCGACGACGCGGTGGTGCTCACCAGCGAGCTCGTCACCAATGCCGTGGTCCACGCCGGCACCCGGGCCGAGGTGCTGTGCCTGCGCGCCGACGGCGGCGTACGCGTCGAGGTCGCCGACCGGTATCCGGAGCGCGAGCTCCCGCTCCAGCACCCCGGCGAACGCCCCTACGCCGACCCCGACCGCGAGAACGGCCGCGGCCTGATGCTGTGCGCCGCCCTCGCCACCCGCTGGGGCGTCGAGTACACCGCCACACACAAGCACGTGTGGTTCCGCCTCGACCTGCCAGACCGGCCGGTCGGTACCCGGTCCGCGGGCCCTGTGGTCCCCGACCAGCTGCTGCCCTTGGCCGACAGCCGGGTCCGCGTCGCCGTCCTCCAGATCGACTCGGACGACGCGATCTCCGCCTGGAACGAGGACGCCGAGCACATCTTCGGCCACCCCGCCGAGAAGGCCCTCGGCCGCCCGCTCGCCGAGCTCGCCGCCTGGCCGCAGACCCCCGGCACCGGCACCGGCATCGCCGAGGCCCTGCGCCTGTCCCGCTGGGAGGGCAGCTACGGCGTCCGCGGCGCCGACGGCCGCGTCATCCCCGTCTTCGCCTCGCACCTGCGGGTCCGCGACGCCCACGGCGAACCGTCCATCGTCTGCCTCCTCGTCCACGACGACGAGCGGGCCGTGCTCCAGACCCCGGTACGGGTGCCCACGAGCGACAGCGGCCATTTCACCGATCCCCGCCCCACGGACCCCTTCGAGGTCTTCATCGGCTCCCCGGCCCCCGACGACCTCGACGGCCTCCTCCAGCGCACCGTGGAACGCGCCCGCGACCTCCTCGACGCCGATGCCGCCTTCCTGCTGCTCGCCACCGACGACGAGACCGAGCTGGAGGTCCGCGCCACCACCGGCCTGCCCTCCACCCGCCAGCGCTTCGCCCGTGTCCCCGTCGAAGCCGGCACCAACCGCTACGGCTCCGCCCGCATGCCCGCCGTCCACGACGACCTCATCGCCTCCCCCGGAGCCGTTCCGCTCCTGGAGGCCACCGGCATGCGCTCCGCGGTCACCGTCCCCCTGAAGGTGGAGGGCCGTCTCACCGGCTCCCTCGGCGTCGCAGCCGAGACTCCCGGCCGCTACTCCAACGAAGAGGCCCTGCACCTGCAGTTCGCCGCCGACCGCATCGCCCTCGCCGTCGAGTCCGCCCGCCTCGGTGAACTGGAGCGACTGCGCCGCGGTTCCCTCTCCTTCCTCGTCGAGGCCTCCGACCTGCTGGCCGGCACCCTCGACCGGGACCAGACCCTGGCCCTGATGGCCCAGATGACCGTCCCGACCCTCGCCACCTGGTGCGCCGTCTACACGATCGCCGACCAGTCCTCCGACCCGTACCTCTCCTACGTCCTCCACGAGGACGAGGAGCGCATCGACGGCCTCAAGGAGCTGCTCTCCCGGGTCAGTCCGCCCGAGCCGGTCCGTGAGGCGGGCGCCCGTCCGTGGGCCGAGGCCACGACCGCGGTCGGTGGGGAGACGGTGGTTCTGCCCCTCCTCGCCCGCAACCGCGTGATCGGCATGCTCACCCTCGGCAAGCCGCGCGAGGAGCACTTCCGCCAGGAGATCCTCGAGCTGGCCGAGGATCTCTCTCGCCGGGCCGCCCTGGCCCTCGACAACGCCCGCCTGTACTCGGAGCGCACCGCGATCAGCCGCTCCCTCCAGCGCAGCCTGCTGCCGCCCGGCTCCCCCGCGATCCCCGGCATGGAGGTCGAGGTCATCTACCGCGCGGCCGGCGAGGGCAACGAGGTCGGCGGCGACTTCTACGACGTCTTCCCGATCCGCGACGGCGCGTACGGCTTCGCCATCGGCGACGTCTGCGGCACGGGCCCGGAAGCCGCGGCCGTCACCGGCCTCGCCCGGCACGCCCTGCGTCTGCTGGCCCGTGAGGGCCTCGGCGGCCCGGCGGTCCTCGAGCGCCTCAACGCGGCCATCCTCGACGAGGGCGCCCGCAGTCGCTTCCTCACCCTTCTGTACGGCGAGCTCCACCCCCAGCCCGACGGCGGCGCCCTGATGAAGGTCGTCTGCGCGGGCCATCCGCTGCCGCTGCGCCTACGTCCGAACGGCCAGGTCGACGCGGCCGCGGATCCGCAGCCGCTGCTCGGTGTGATCGAGGACCTGGACCTCTACGAGCAGACCCTCACCCTCGACCCCGGCGACGTGCTGCTCTGCGTCACCGACGGCGTGACCGAACGCCGTGAGGGCACCCGCATGCTGGGCGACGACGGCCTCACCGAGGTCCTCACCACCTGTACGGGGCTGACCGCGGGCGCGGTCGCCTCCCGCGTCCTGCGCGCGGTGGAACGCTTCGCCGCCGAACCCGCCTCGGACGACATGGCGATCCTCGCCTTCCGTGTCCCGGAACAGCGCGTGGGCGAATAGCCGGCGCGTCCCTCGGCGAGAAACCTGGGCCCGGCGGATGCCGAGCCCAGGTTTCGGGTCGTACGAGTCGGTGGCCGCTCGGCGTTCACCCCGGCCGGGCCGGTGTGATCCGACGGGTGGCGGAGCGCAGGGCGAAGGCCATCACCAGTTCGAAGACGCCCAGCAGGACGAGCCAGAGTCCCAGAAGCCGCGTCAGGGCCACGGCGGAGTCCACGGGGAAGCAGAGCACGACGATGCCGGCGACGGCACCGAGAGCTCCCAGGCCGAACTGCAGGCCGCGGTGCACGAGGGTGTGATCGGCGATCGCCGTGAACGCCGCGAGCACTCCGGACAGCAACCAGAACACCCCGATGATCAAGGACAGCGCGCCGATC
This sequence comes from Streptomyces virginiae, assembly GCF_041432505.1. Taxonomy (GTDB): domain Bacteria; phylum Actinomycetota; class Actinomycetes; order Streptomycetales; family Streptomycetaceae; genus Streptomyces; species Streptomyces virginiae_A. The sequence continues at coordinate 6,281,020 of NZ_CP107871.1, read as the reverse complement.
GTCTGCATCGGATGACGCAGGACCAGGACGCCCGCCAGGAAGGCGAGCATGGCGATCAGGACACCCGCCAGCCTGCTGCCGCCGTCCCTGCTGTGCGAAAAGGCGGTGACGAAGCGGAAGGCACCCGCCACCAGGAGCTGCAGGCCGATGATGACGGCCAGGATGTGCAGCGTCTCGTCGGGCCAGACGAGCACCAGAATGCCGGGGATCAGGGTCGCGAGGGCGAAACCGAGAGCCCAGTGCCACGTGCTGCCGAGGTGCTTCAGGACATCCTCGGGATCGTTCTGCGTGTGCTGTGGTGCCGCTGCGTCGGGGGGTACGGTCATCACGCCTCCTGGGCCAACCGAGCGGCCCGTGGGGGCACCTCGAAGCCGCCGGAACGTACCTTATCTACCCTTCACATCCATGGTAGGCAGCTCGGCCACGGCCCGCCCCTCCGGCTCGGAGAGCGCCCCGCGGCCGGCCGTTCGGACGGCAACACGTCCGTGCCGGAAAACAAAAAAGGCCCCCGCCAATTGGCGGGGGCCTTTTCAAGTGGAGCCCTTTAACGGAATCGAACCGTTGACCTTCTCCTTACCATGGAGACGCTCTACCGACTGAGCTAAAAGGGCGGGTTGTTCGGCGGCGTCCTACTCTCCCACAGGGTCCCCCCTGCAGTACCATCGGCGCTGAAAGGCTTAGCTTCCGGGTTCGGAATGTAAACCGGGCGTTTCCCTAACGCTATGACCACCGAAACACTATGAAATTTGAACATGCTGGTGTTGACACAGCTGTTCGTTATTTCAGAACTAACACAGTGGACGCGAGCAACTGAGGACAAGCCCTCGGCCTATTAGTACCAGTCAGCTTCACCCGTTACCGGGCTTCCACATCTGGCCTATCAACCCAGTCGTCTACTGGGAGCCTTACCCTCTCAAGGAGGTGGGAATACTCATCTTGAAGCAGGCTTCCCGCTTAGATGCTTTCAGCGGTTATCCCTCCCGAACGTAGCCAACCAGCCATGCCCTTGGCAGGACAACTGGCACACCAGAGGTTCGTCCGTCCCGGTCCTCTCGTACTAGGGACAGCCCTTCTCAATATTCCTACGCGCACAGCGGATAGGGACCGAACTGTCTCACGACGTTCTAAACCCAGCTCGCGTACCGCTTTAATGGGCGAACAGCCCAACCCTTGGGACCGACTCCAGCCCCAGGATGCGACGAGCCGACATCGAGGTGCCAAACCATCCCGTCGATATGGACTCTTGGGGAAGATCAGCCTGTTATCCCCGGGGTACCTTTTATCCGTTGAGCGACGGCGCTTCCACAAGCCACCGCCGGATCACTAGTCCCGACTTTCGTCCCTGCTCGACCCGTCGGTCTCACAGTCAAGCTCCCTTGTGCACTTACACTCAACACCTGATTGCCAACCAGGCTGAGGGAACCTTTGGGCGCCTCCGTTACCCTTTGGGAGGCAACCGCCCCAGTTAAACTACCCATCAGACACTGTCCCTGATCCGGATCACGGACCGAGGTTAGACATCCAGCACGACCAGAGTGGTATTTCAACGGCGACTCCACAACCACTGGCGTGGCTGCTTCAAAGTCTCCCACCTATCCTACACAAGCCGAACCGAACACCAATATCAAACTGTAGTAAAGGTCCCGGGGTCTTTCCGTCCTGCTGCGCGAAACGAGCATCTTTACTCGTAGTGCAATTTCACCGGGCCTATGGTTGAGACAGTCGAGAAGTCGTTACGCCATTCGTGCAGGTCGGAACTTACCCGACAAGGAATTTCGCTACCTTAGGATGGTTATAGTTACCACCGCCGTTTACTGGCGCTTAAGTTCTCAGCTTCGCAACCCCGAAAGGTCACTAACCGGTCCCCTTAACGTTCCAGCACCGGGCAGGCGTCAGTCCGTATACATCGCCTTACGGCTTCGCACGGACCTGTGTTTTTAGTAAACAGTCGCTTCTCGCTGGTCTCTGCGGCCACCCCCAGCTCACGGAGCAAGTCCGATCACCAGTGATGGCCCCCCTTCTCCCGAAGTTACGGGGGCATTTTGCCGAGTTCCTTAACCATAGTTCACCCGAACGCCTCGGTATTCTCTACCTGACCACCTGAGTCGGTTTAGGGTACGGGCCGCCATGAAACTCGCTAGAGGCTTTTCTCGACAGCATAGGATCATCCACTTCACCACAATCGGCTCGGCATCAGGTCTCAGCCTTGATGAGGGACGGATTTGCCTACCCCTCGGCCTACACCCTTACCCCGGGACTACCACCGCCCGGGCTGGACTACCTTCCTGCGTCACCCCATCGCTTACCTACTACAAGTCTGGTTCGTCGGCTCCACCACTTTCCTTTCCCCGAAGGGTCCGGAACGGCTTCACGGACTTAGCATCGCCTGATTCGATATTGGGCGTTTCAAAGCGGGTACCGGAATATCAACCGGTTGTCCATCGACTACGCCTGTCGGCCTCGCCTTAGGTCCCGACTTACCCTGGGCAGATCAGCTTGACCCAGGAACCCTTAGTCAATCGGCGCACACGTTTCTCACGTGTGTATCGCTACTCATGCCTGCATTCTCACTCGTGAACCGTCCACAACTAGCTTCCGCTGCTGCTTCACCCGGCACACGACGCTCCCCTACCCATCACAGCGGGCGTTGGCCCTATTGCTGCAATGACACGACTTCGGCGGTACGCTTGAGCCCCGCTACATTGTCGGCGCGGAATCACTTGACCAGTGAGCTATTACGCACTCTTTCAAGGGTGGCTGCTTCTAAGCCAACCTCCTGGTTGTCTCTGCGACTCCACATCCTTTCCCACTTAGCGTACGCTTAGGGGCCTTAGTCGATGCTCTGGGCTGTTTCCCTCTCGACCATGGAGCTTATCCCCCACAGTCTCACTGCCGTGCTCTCACTTACCGGCATTCGGAGTTTGGCTAAGGTCAGTAACCCGGTAGGGCCCATCGCCTATCCAGTGCTCTACCTCCGGCAAGAAACACACGACGCTGCACCTAAATGCATTTCGGGGAGAACCAGCTATCACGGAGTTTGATTGGCCTTTCACCCCTAACCACAGGTCATCCCCCAGGTTTTCAACCCTGGTGGGTTCGGTCCTCCACGAAGTCTTACCTCCGCTTCAACCTGCCCATGGCTAGATCACTCCGCTTCGGGTCTAGAGCGTGCAACTCAATCGCCCTGTTCGGACTCGCTTTCGCTACGGCTTCCCCACACGGGTTAACCTCGCTACACACCGCTAACTCGCAGGCTCATTCTTCAAAAGGCACGCAGTCACGACTGTATGTGCAAGCACATACAGCGACGCTCCCACGGCTTGTAGGCACACGGTTTCAGGTACTATTTCACTCCGCTCCCGCGGTACTTTTCACCATTCCCTCACGGTACTATCCGCTATCGGTCACCAGGGAATATTTAGGCTTAGCGGGTGGTCCCGCCAGATTCACACGGGATTTCTCGGGCCCCGTGCTACTTGGGAGATTCTTAAGCAAGCCGCTGATGTTTCGTCTACGGGGG